>NZ_JAQMUB010000070.1 GCF_028330965.1 Oscillatoria sp. CS-180
GATACGGAAAGCTTTCGTAAATCGCTTGGCGAAATTGGCGCAGCGGTTCAAGATAGGTTGACATCAGTGGTAGGGCTTAGAGTTTCCAATCCTCTACCACTTTCCTGCTCTTCAGTCACCCTGATTGTCCAAAGTCCAGTTAGTCGTGATTAGAGTAGGCGATCGCTCCAAATCACCCCGATAATTCTCAACATTTGGGAGGGTGATTATACTGAACAAGTCTACCTAACCATAAATAAGTGTGGAATCACAACTCTCATTTTCATAACTATCTGCTTTGCCAGTTACCTGACAAGATCAATCACGCTTTGGATGTAGGTTGTGGACTAGGCGCTTTCACATTGAAACTTTCTGGGAGGTCGGAGTTCGTTGATGCTCTTGATGTTGATGCTGAGACTTTAAAGGAAGCATCAAGGCAGCATGATGCTTCTAATATTTCTTACCAATACACTGATTTCTTGAAGGCTAACTTACCTCAAAATTTTTACGATGCGATCGTGTCAATTGCTGCGTTACATCATATGGATTTAGAAGCGGCACTATGCAAAATGAAGGCTCTTCTGCAGCCATCTGGAAAGTTACTTATTCTTGGGCTTTATCGGGAGGTGACTGTTATGGATTACATGTATAGTTTTATCTCTGTTCCCCTCAATTTCGTCTATTTAATCTGGCATTGTGGATCAACTGCAACACCACAGAAAATTGCTCCAACACGTTCTGCTCAATTGTCACTTGAACAAATCAAGGCAGTAAGCAATCGTGTAATACCTGGTTTTCGCCTTCAAAGACACCCATTTTGGCGTTATTCTCTAGTCTGGCAAAAACGTTAAGTCAGTTTTGAATTAAGTGCTGAGATCGTGAGTCTACCAGGGCTTTTGAAACAGACAGCCATAGAATGGAAAGATTCCCAAATCTATTCCCTATGAGTGAAACTGTCTACATCGAAACGAGTCTTTTGGGCTATCTCACAGCTAGATCAACTAAAAATCTGATATTAGCTGCAAATATGGAAATCACCAAGGATTGGTGGGAATTACGTCGAAACACTTTCACTCTCTACACATCAGAGGCTGTTTTGGACGAGGTGACGCGGGGAGATCCTGAAATTGCAGCTCAACGTTTAGAAATACTGCGTAATCTTCCCCTGCTGGCTTTGAACCAGGCTGTGCAAGGTTTGGCAGCGCAGTTTCTAGCCCGAAGCAATTTGCCTCCCAAAGCTGAGGTAGATGCCATCCACATTGCTGCTGCAACGGTTCACGGCATGGATTATTTGCTAACGTGGAATTGTAGGCATATTGCAAATGCTCAAATTCAAGGAAAATTAGCAGAAATCAGCCTCGATTGTGGTTATGTGCTTCCAGTCCTCTGCACACCAAATGAATTGATGGGAGATTAGGCTATGTGGAAAGATGAAATTGTTGAAGAAATTCATCGTATTCGCGAAGAATATGCCAAATCTTTTAACTACGACTTGAATGCAATATTTGCAGACCTACGTAAAAAGCAAGAAGAAAGCGGAAGAGAGATTGTAACCTTATCGCGTGAGCCGGGTCTAGCAACACGTTGGAGCGGGCGGGCGAGAGAAGTAAGTCGGTGATGAAGCAAAAGAATCTAGCCGCCGCTCAACTTAGCCGTTGGAGAATGGAATTTATTACTGGGTACGATAGGCTTTCGGTGTGATGCCTGTCAGTTGCCGAAATTTTTGCCCTAATTGACTGGGTCTATTGAACTCGCACTTAAGGGCGATCGCGATCGTGCCCTTTGGCAACGCCGCTGAAGGCATGAATTTGCTAAATCCGTACATCTTAACAACGACGCAGTTGAGTCCAATTCAACTCTCCGTCGCAGTTTTCGATTGGGGTGTCCATCCCCGCTTTAATCGACTCGCGCATACCAGGAACTGATAGTAGATAAAGCGTCTCTTGAATGCTGGACCAATCTTCTTCAGACAAAAGCACGGCGTTGCCACTAGCGCCTGTGATGATCACTGGTTGATGTGACTGACTCACAGCATCAATTAGCCGCTGCAGTTGGGTCTGTGCCTCATCAATTGGGAATGAAGCCATCGCACTTTCTACCAGCTCAAGTGCTCCCATTGTAATGTTTACCGCCAAGAATCCAGTAGCGATCGCAGCCTGCGGTTAATTGACCTGCGTTGGCTTTAGCCACTCCTCACAGCAATCCCCATAAAACTCACCGGTCAATCCCCACATCTAATCCTCACATCTGGGGACTACGACTCCCCGCATCCGCTTGTAATTTTGGGTTGTTGATGTAACGAAGGTGAACAACCATGAATTTGCAGAAGCGCATGTTGGCAATGGAAACCAGGGCCAAGCTATCCACCCTGTGGATATTTTTTCTACTCAACATGATATTTCGTGATCTGCATGAATTGGCTAAGCCGGAATATCTGGAAGCGTTAATGAACGGACAGGTATCAGAACTCATGCTGCTGTTGGCCGGCTTCGTGATCGAGGTACCGATCGCGATGGTGCTCCTGTCTCGACTATTGCCCTACGGTGCTAATCGCTGGGCCAACATCATTGCCGCCGCGATCATCCTCTCCCTTGCGATCGCCTATGGCACAACCGATCTAGACGATATCTTTTTCTTGATTGTTGAAAGTGCGGCGCTGTCCGTCATCATGTGGTCGGCTTGGCGATGGCGAAATCCGGTTCTCAGGCAACCCGCGATCGCTCAGGAAGTGTCGTCATAAAATTTGTTGGCCAAACACTTAACCCATCTGATAGGAGAACATCACCATGACTGATGAACAACATTCTCTGCTGAAAGCATCAGATATCCATTCAATGGAGGCGTTTGAGTTTCATCATCCGCTCAATCCCAATTCGGAAATTTATTTACGGTTTCTTGGCCGTGCCGTTGGTCTCAAACGCATTGGTGTGACGATCGCTCGTGTACCGCCGGGTAAGGAATCTTTCATTTACCACGCCCACCAAAATGAAGAAGAATGGGTTTACATCTTGTCAGGTCGAGGGATTGTAGAAATCGGCGATCAGGAATACGAAGTTGAGCCAGGAGACTTTATGGGATTTGGCCTGCCTCAACAACCCCATCATCTTCGTAATCCGTTCAGCGAAGACCTTGTATATCTGATTGGTGGAGAAGCAGGACGCTTAGATATTGGCGTTTTTCCTCGGCTTGGTAAACGAGTGATTCAGGATGGTGAGTCAGCTTACATATTTGATGAGTCAGCGCTTCAGCTTTTTTGGAGCAGTGAGCAATCTACTGAGGATTGATAGCTGCTACTGAGTAAGTTTCTGGCTGCTGTCGATTTGAGCCTTTAAAGAGAGGAAAACTGATGAATAAAGTCGCTGTATTTGGGAATGCAGGCGGTGGCAAATCCACCCTTAGTAAACGTCTGGCAGAGATAACGGGACTCCCTTGGGTTCCCCTCGATTCCATCCAGTACCAACCGGGTGGCGATAAAGTCCCTCACACTGAGTTCAAAGCCACTCACGATGCGCTGCTGCAACAGGATCAATGGATCGTCGATGGTTTTGGCTCTATAGATACCGTGTGGGAACGACTGAAAGTGGCCGATACCCTGGTTTATCTCGATATGCCCGTATGGTGGCACTACTGGTGGGTGACGAAGCGATTTCTACAAGGGGCTTGGGTGCCGCCCGCTGGTTGGCCGGAGGGCAGTCCACTGCTCAAAGGGACGCTAAATTCCTACACCACTGTCTGGTTGTGCCATACCAAATTGACGCCAAAGTATCGGGACTATGTGGCGCAAGCTGAGGCAACCCAGCAGGTTTATCACTTGAGATCGCGCCAAGACATCACCCAGTTCTACCAGACCGTCGCAGCGCAAACTGATGCTACCTTACCCAGGATTTAAATCATGGCTCAATCAAACCAATTTTGGGACAAAATCGCTGAAAAATACTCAAAACAGCCGATCGCCGATGAAGCCGCCTACCAGAAAAAGCTGACGATCACCCGCGACTACTTTCACCCCGACATGGACGTGCTGGAGTTTGGCTGTGGAACCGGATCGACGGCCATCCTCCATGCGCCCTATGTAAAGCACATCCGCGCCATTGACTTCTCAAAGAACATGATTGCGATCGCTCAGGGCAAAGCCGAGGCTGAGCACATCAATAACGTAACCTTTGAACAGGCCACCATTGAAGATCTCGACATTCCTAATCAGAGCTTAGATGCGGTGCTGGGACTCAGCATTTTGCATTTGTTGAAAGACAAGGAGAGGGCGATCGCTCAGGTCTATCAAATGCTCAAACCGGGAGGCGTCTTCGTGACCAGTACTGCCTGCATAGGCGACATGATGATCTGGTTTAAGCTGATCGCGCCCATTGGCCGATTCCTCGGATTTTTTCCTTTCGTCGCTGTCTTCACCACCCAAGAACTGGAAACTAGCCTGACCAGTGCTGGATTTGAGTTGGACTACCAATGGCAACCGAGCAAGGGCAAAGCCATGTTCATCGTGGCCCAAAAGCCTGCATAAACGACCATGAATCTGAAGCTAGATCACGTCTTTATTCTGGTTGAGCCGACAGCGCAGGTGGCCGATCGCCTGCTAGAACACGGCTTTCGAGAAGGACCGAGCAATACCCATCCCGGACAAGGTACTGCCAACCGTCGGTTTTACTTTGCCAACGGCATGCTGGAGCTGATCTGGGTGCAGGATGCCGATGAAGCGAGAAATGGGCCGGGTCGAAATCTACACTTTTCTGAGCGGGCTGACAATTTCACCGCTTCGCCGTTTGGCGCCATTTTTGTGCCCCATAAAGACAATGCCAGTTCCGATATGCCCTTCCCTGGCTGGCATTATCAACCTGACTACTTCCCACCGCCAAAAGGGTTCCATGTGGGTGCCAATTCTCAGAACTTGAGGGAACCGCTCTGTTTCTACTTCCCGTTCCATGATCCAGGCGTACCTCGACCACAACCTGAACGCAATTCCCAGAGGATTACGGAGGTGGTTATTTCTACACCCTCGACTGATACTCACGGGGTGTTGGCATTGGTATCAAAATGTGATCGCCTATCCATCCAATCAGCTCGTGAACATCTGATGGAAATCACGTTGGATCATCATGCCCTGAAGCACACTCAAGATTTTCGACCGGCAATGCCACTCATTTTGCACTGGTAACCGTAGTAGAGTATCCAACTCATTCACGATTTTTTCTCGAACGCCACGAGGCAGGTAAGCTCTCAATCAGGAAGCGACATGGTTGTTTTAGTTGTACTACTCAGCGTATTTACTGTGACTTGGGGACTATTAGCGATCGCCCAACGCCCTCAACGAATTCGTACCGCTGGCTGTATTGCCTTTGCGGCTTTGTTCATCTTCACAGGTATCAGTCATTGTGCTTTGGCCAAGGGCATGGTGCAGATGCTGCCCGCATGGGTGCCGGGGCGCTATCCAATCCTTTACATCACCGGGATTATAGAAATTGTTCTGGGACTGGGCTTTTTACGGCCTTCTGTCCGCCGTCTGAGTGGTTTGCTGACCTTAGCTTTTTTGATTGCCGTATTCCCATCTAATATCTATGCGGCTTTAAACTCCGTTGATTTTGGTGGCAACGTTAACGGCCCTGATTATCTGTTTTTTCGTGTTCCCCTACAACTTTTCTTGCTGTGGTGGGTCTGGTTTATGGCGGTACGTCGTGCTTGACCAGTCAACCAACTCAGAAACATTGGGGTTAGCTCCGGTTCGACCACATCGTCTCACCTAACGGGCTGATTCCACTCCTGGCTCCTGGCGAGTCATAGCTTTCTCACAGCCAAATCTACAAAGCGTATAGCCCTCTATAACCAGAGGGTCGATTTGACCATGCTATTAAACACCATCCCCACATTAGACCATTGGGAAACTGCTCCCAGCATTGATACCCTACGATCGCGCTACGATGCATCGGCCCCCCAATGGCATGACAACTTGGCCCGTCTGGGTCAGCTCCACGATTACCAGCTGCTATTTGAAAGTCAGGCCGTGCGCGATCGCTTGCAGCATCTCAATCAGACCTCTCACATGCTCGACTGTGGGATAGGCACAGGAGCCTTCAGCCTCGCACTTTTAGATAGTATCGATCAGCCAGTACAGGTCTCCGGCGTCGATATTTCCTACCCCATGTTGACTCATGCTCACCAAAGGCTGAAAAATTACTGCAAGTCTCTCGATTTACGATGGGGAGATATCAGCCATCTGCCCTTTGCCGATGAAACCTTCGACGCAGTCATCTTTGCCCATGTTTTGGAGCACATGGCCAACCCCGTGGAAACGTTACGGGAGATGGTCCGCGTTCTAAAACCGGGTGCCCCGCTGATTGGCTCAGTCACACGCAAAGGGTTAGGTCAGCTCCTGCTGTCTCTGCGCTGGCATAATCGGGGCTATGCTTCCGACCAGCTAAACGTTTGCCTGCAAGCCGCTGGACTAGAAGCTGTGAAATCGTTTGACTATGGTACTGGCTGGTCAAAGTGGATGTGCATCGCCGCGATCGCAATAAAGCCAGGGTAAGAAGCTTGATGTCTATGGACTTGTAACGATGGCGCTATGGTCGTCGCCAATTCCGCTGAGACAAGACAGCGAGCCATCGGCTATGCCTTCAACTGAGAGAGCAAAACAATCAGCAACGCCGATACCAGGCTGGCAAAAGGGGTTCTCACTAGGTTCCATAGATTCCAACGGGGTTCGAAGTCCATCCGAGCCACCTTCAGTGCCGTTTCATCCATGACATCGACGTCCAGCGCTTGGAGTTGATTGTTGAGTGGTACGTTGATTGTGAAGGTCGACAATTGCACTCCCAGGATGTAGACGAGAGGAGCGGAGACCAACAGCAGACGTTGAGCGCCATCCAGTTGTCCGAAGCCTAGCCCAACCGCAGCCACCAATGCCACCACGGAACCCATCCACACAGCCACGAATAGCGGCTGATTATTCTGAATGACACCATCAATCACCTGAAATGCTCGAATAAAGTCGCGGTCATTCAACGTTTTGATACCAGGCATCACAACTGTGGCAAAAGCAAACAAGAAGCCGGCCACAAGGGAACACAGCAAGGTCGCTACAACTAGAACAAATTGAAAGATGGCTTCAGTAGACATAGGTCAAGTTCCTTAATTTGAAAAGTCAGCAGTTGAAGAAGATGACGAAGTATTGGGTTGACTAGCAAAGAGCGTTGGGAGGGAACCAGGCGATCGCGCAGACTACTCGGCTAATTCCCCCTGAGATGTTGCTTTTCAAAAATGAGCAATTCAGTATGACAAACTGGGCGTCTGGTGCAGGGATGACCGATCAGAGAGTTGCTTCAGGATGAAATCCGCGACGTCCGCCCGAGAAATCTGGAGGGTAATGTTTCTATCAGTGCTGGAGAAATTATGGCGATAATGACCAGTGTGTGGCCCATTGGTAAAAGCTCCTGGACGCACAATGGTCCAATCCAAGCGACTGTTCTTTACTAGGGCTTCCTGCCGTTCGTGATCGGCAAACACCTGGCGTAAAATAAAGCCAAACATGACATACTTCCAGTAAAAATCCAGATTGCTCCAGCTATCGCCAGTGCCCAGAGTCGACTGACAAATTAATCGGCGCACCCCCACCTTTTCCATCGCTTGGATAATTTGTTGGGTGCCTTCTGAGCGAATGGTGCTCTTTAACTTTTTTCCAGAACCCAGTACGCAAACCACAGCATCTTTTCCTAAAATGGCCTGCTCCACCGCCGAGGAATCCATGACATCCCCTTGAGCGAAGTTGAGTTGAGGATGTTGAACATCAAGTTTGCTGAGATTGCGAGCAAAGGCAGTGACTATGTGGCCTTGTTCTAAGGCTTGTTGGACTACCTGACGGCCAACGGTTCCGGTTGCACCAAAGATTACGAGTTGCATGGATAATTCCTCAATAAAGACATTCTTAGCCTATGGAGGATGCCGGAGTGGTGCTTGTCATTTTTTGCCGGGCTGTCACTTTCTTGCGGTGACTTGTGAGACCAGGGAGTAACCCTTAAGATTGACTCACATTTCAATGTGTAGCAACAAATCCGAGATGGGCCTGTAATGTGCAGCCAGTATCTCGCTATCAGCAACATGACTGTGGCCTTGAACCGATGGCTCCTGCTCAATCCCAAGCATCCGATTCCTTTCCTGACGACTCGCTTGAATACGAGTCAGCTCTAGTCCTGAAAACAGAGACCATTCAGATCGAGCATCTGCAATTTCCTCCAGGCGAAGGAGATTTTCAGGCCGAAGCCCACACGCTGTTTGTAAATCTGACGCCGCGCCCTCTGCATTACCTACAGAAACAGGATGGGAAAACCCACACCGGGCTGTATTGCCATGGCGATATGCTGCTCACCCCTGCCAATACACCGCTATTTGTGCGATGGGAGAGGGACGAAAATTGCTTACAAATTCAGCTACCAGAACTGTTCCTGAAGCGGGTTTCGGAGGAAACCTTGGGAAAAGACGGCGATCGCCTCACGCTAGTGCCAACCTTTCAAAGTCGAAATCAGCCACTGGAAGCGATCGCCACCCTCCTGATTTCGGAGATGCAGCAACGTCAACCCAATGGTGTGCTGTATCTAGACTCACTCGCCAATGTGCTGGCGGTGCAGATGCTGCGTTACTACGGGACAACCACGGCCCAGTTATCAAGTTATGAAGGCGGGTTACTGACCTATCAGCTCAATCAAGTCCTAGACTACATTGATGCTGAATTAGCCCAAGACATGAAGCTAGCTGACCTAGCTGGATTACTTGATATGAGCCCGTTCCATTTCGGACGCCTGTTCAAGCAATCCATGGGAATTTCGCCTCATCAATATGTCATTCAACAGCGGATAGAACGCGCTAAACACCTACTGAAAAAAAGCGATCGCGCCATCATCGATATTGCTCTGGAATGCGGATTCACTAGTCACAGTCACCTCAGCAAGCAATTTCGTAAAGTCGTGGGGACAACGCCTAGAAACTTTAGAGTTCAGAAGCTGTAAGCATGAGGGGCTAGAGCGACCTACAGTAAGTTTGCGCTTGCTGGTTTGTGGTGAAACTCAATAGCGATCGCGTGGATACAGCGGGCCTGTCGAACATGACTAACCCTCCGCAGAATGCCTAGTCGAAGCCACCCTTTCAGCTCTCTGGCAAGCGTGAGTCTAAGCGAAAAGTTTGTTTCGCTACGGTTATGACATTCTGCGGCGCACCTTCTCCTGCTTCTCCCTGCGGCGCTTTGAATTTAATCGTGCTCTAAAACTTTTGTCCTTGTACTGAGAGTATCCGGATACTATTGGGTGCACAAGCCTAGATGGTTAAAGCTGCATATTTGTGCGATCGCCAGTACCACGATCTGAACAGTGTAAAAACCCTGAGAGGGTTGCTCTCAGGATTTTCTAGACGAAGTTTAGCCGTCATGGGAAGGCTCTCATATAAGGTCAATAACCCTGTATGATTTTGTCTTTACCCAGTAGGGGCTTGATAAAGAGTAGCTTCGTCCGTCTCACCAGAGTTGCTGCCGCGAGCATTGTTGGGTTCGTAATTGGCAGCGGTGTTGTTGCGGGCATGACTGGGTTCATAAACCACTGCATCTAGGGGTTGGGAAGAATCAAGTTCATCAGTTAGTGGCTGAGGCTGTTCATAAAACCGCTCTGCTGATCGCATGCCACCCCCTTTAAACCGCATCTTGGCATCTTTGAGAGCAGAAGATTGGTAAAAGGTGTCCCCAGTAGAATTCATAGGAGATTGGCTGCGACCGTAGCCTGGTTCATCAACTGTATTCAGGGGTTCAGGGAAAACGAGTTCCTCTCCTACTCGAATTGATTGTTCATAAAGCCACTCTGGCGATCGCGTATTGTGATCAAACCTCGCTTTGACATCTTCGAGCGCAGAGGGTTGGTAAAACGTGTCTTTTTCAAGGTGGTAATCGATTTGATAAAGCGTTTTGTGCACCCCATTGATAGTTGTTAAATCGGGTAGCTTGATGCCTTGAGAGCGACAGTAGACGTAATCTTCAAATGGCTGCTCTCTTTTTAGCAATGGCTGGGGTTCGGCGTCAGGGGCTCCATATTGCACTTCAGACAGTAGCTTAGGCTGGTTCTGAAAAGCATCTTGATAAACCAAGCTAGGGTTATCGCTGGTTTCCTCAATTCTCTGCTGCCAGTTTTTCAGGACTTCGTCGAAGTCCAACCCAAGGGACCGTTGAAAATGCCAGAGAGAACCCTGTAAAACGAAAAAGGCTAGATAAAAGTGGGTATTAGCTAACCAGGTGCGCGATGTATACCCCTGTTCCAATGTTGCATTAGGGTCAAAGTAGTAGGGCAGCAGGGAAGACTTCAGTTCCAGTGTCGGTCCATAAAACTCTACCGGATAGGCCAGTGTATTGAATCCACAGTAATACGATGCAGCGAATCCAGCTAAGGCAAGCCCTAGCAGCGAATACGACAAAATGCCGTCTGCAGAAAACTGAAATAGCTCCCTGACCCATTTGAAGGGAGGCACTAAGATGTGCCAAGTTCCCCCTAAGATCAGCAGCAACGCCACAAGAATGTGCCCACCCACTAGATCTTCTAAAGTACTCACGTCAAACAGATGAGTGCGGTAGTCCCAGAGGATGCCAATGTTTAAGGTGGGTGCTGTTACCAGCCGCACATCCTCAATATTGGCATCATAGAGTCCCCCAAAAAATAGAGCTTTAGCGACCAGCAGCAGTGCTCCTATTCCCAGAATGACGAGGTGATGCCCTAAAATTAAGCCAAGTTTTTGAGCATCATCCCATTCGAAATGAAATTTAGTTGGGTTTCCAGACTCAGACTTCAGGCTTGGAGATAGACGACTGCGATGGAAATAAGCCCCACCGGCCAAAACCCCAGCTGCCACGATGTGAATCACCCCGATCGCAAAGATAGGAGAGGTATTAACAATGGCTCCGCCAGAACCGACACCCCAGCCTTCGGTTGCTAGGTGGGGCAGCAGAATCAACCCTTGAGCGTATAAAGGGTCTTTGGGCGAATAGACAGCGAGTTCAAACAGTGTAAAGGCACCAGCCCACAGCATGATAAGTGCCGCCTGGGCCGCATGAGCCACGATAAACGTGTTGGATAGGTTAATAAATCGGGCATTGCCAGCCCACCAGGGATATTGCTCCTGGATTTTGCTTGAAGCGTGCATGGTGATAGGTTGACTGCAATAGCGGTTTTCAGCAAGGGCCTGCCTTAGGCAGACAGGCCCTTTAGTCCACGTGCCGGAGGCTAGCTGAGGCCGGCAACGATGTGGTCAAGATAGATACCCATTTCTTGACCCGCTTCTGCCCCAACCCGTTCGGTGACGACTTCTTTCATAGCTTGAACTGCCTGAATAGTGGGTTCAATTGGAACTCCCAATGAGAGATAGGTTTCTCGCAAACCGTTGAGTACCCGCTCATCCAGAATGGAGACATCGGCAGCCAGCATGGCATAGGTGGCATAGCGCAGGAAATAAGTTAAATCTCGCAAACAAGCCGCATAACGCCGACAGGGATACATATTGCCGCCTGGACAGGTGATGCTTCCATAGAGCAAGCTTTTCCTGACTGCATCGCCAATAATGCTGGCGGTGTTAGCCCCGATTTGAGTCGCTGCTTTGACCCGTAATGCGCCACTCTGGTAGTAGTTCTTGAGCGTATCCAGTCTAGAACCCTCCAGGTATGCACATTCCTCATCAGCAGGGTTAATAACAGCCGTAATAGTGTCTTGCATGATCAAAACTCGAATACAACAGTAAACAATCAAAAGCCGTAGTGAAGAGCGTCGGTGTTTTAGAGTTTCAGACCCTAAAATGCACGAATCAGTTGATCAAAGTAAGGAGCTGCTAAAGCGCCTTCCTCAGCAGTCAAAAGACCCATGGCAACCTCTTTGATGCAGCGGTAAGCCGTTCTGTGATACGAAAGCGGAAGAACCCCTAGCGATACATACATTTCACGCGCCCCTTCGATGCCGATATCTTCCATAGGCTTAGAATTACCTGCCAGAATGCAGTAGCTCACCACCCGGATGTACCATCCCTGATCGCGCTGGCAATTAGCTGTTTTTTTCGGATCGCCGCTGTTACTGGGGCAGTTTGGACATTGAGCCCAGTAACGCTTGCTACCTTCGTCAACAATTTTTTGCTGATTTTCGGCTAGCTTCTGCGCTGCGCTAATACGCGCCGTTCCATCATTGAAAAAATCTTGAAGTTGGTTGAGTTCAGCACTGCTCAAAAAACGATTGGCGCGATCGGATTGGGCAATGACCTTAGCTACAATGCTCATGATTTGAAACTTTCCTCCACTGAAAAATTTCCGAATTTTAAAGTCCATTAGTTCAAAACAGCAAAATCTACAGCATCGCCGACGTGATGCTTAAACAAAGACTTGGTGTATCAAGTCTCAATATTTCTGTTTCCAGGCAAATTCAGATTTGGAAGCAATTCTCAAGTAAAGTCTTTCCAACTTCTAGCGCATTGCTATAAAAGCAGGAAAAGACTTCACTAAATCTACTCGACTCAAAATTTACTTGACAGTCAACTAACCCTGGTGGCTAGCGATCGCATCAAGAAAACCTTTGAATTTGCGCAAATTCAGATCAACGTCATGAATTTTTAGTTAAGATGCATTTTTTCCTAGGGCTAAAAGCTTTTCGCCCTGACTTTTTTGACATCTCACGTAAACCGGAAAAGCTCCCTCTCATTGGCCGACAGAAGACAAGCACTAGCTCTCCTACAAGTTAGCTAAAAGCCCTACCACATTAAAACTTTGAACTTACTCGGCTTTACGGTGCTGAGAAACTTGATCAATTCAGGATTCTCAGGGGTATATCACCTGCTAACTATCTAGTACTTAGAGAAACAAAATTTCGATTTTGCTACTTCCACATATAGATTCAAGCGCTACCCGTTAACGACTTCACTAAAGAAATCACATATAAGTTAAAGGAAATTTACCTGCGAGAAAAGGATTTTGCTCTATTCAATTCTTTGGATAGGAAATATCTAATCATCCTGAGAAATATAGGCTGATTTTGAAGTACCAAGAGGCTGTTTTTTTGTTGAGTATTGTATAGCTGGCCATCTTTCAGTGGCTGAGTTCTGAGAGGTTTCTGCGAAAGACTATTGCTTAATGTTGAAAGTGTGTCCTGTTTGCAAGTTCTAAGCAATACAGACTATGTACAGACACTGCTTATAGTGCCTGTACATAGTCTAGGTAAAATATATTCGATTTACTAAAGCGGGTAACGCGATTCGAACGCGCGACATTCACCTTGGCAAGGTGACGCTCTACCACTGAGCTATACCCGCAAGCGCCATTTCAGGCGTTTATTCAATATCTCAAACGATGATGCGATTGTCAACGTTTGCCGATTAAATTTCCAGGGAAGCTTGCTCTCCATTTTCTCTAGCTAGAGGTCTGCGCTGGAGAGGTTTCTACCACCGCTGAGGGCAATGATGGCGATGAACTGCCCATCAGTCCGTTGGGATTTTCCAAAGGTAAGCTGTGGATTTGTCCCATTAGGCTGGACATCTCAAGCGCGCTCATAGCGTAGTTCCAGCCAAGGTTGCTTTTAATGCCCGCTCGCTCTAGAGCCTGCTGCATGGTGTCGGTCGTCAACACACCAAAGACAACGGGAACTCCTGTTTGGAAACTTGTCGCGGCAATCCCCTTAGAGACTTCGGCTGCTACATAGTCAAAGTGGGGAGTATGCCCTTTGATGACTGCTCCCAAACAAATAATGGCGCTGTATCGGCCTGTCAAAGCAAGTTGACGAGCCACCATTGGGATTTCAAAGCTTCCTGGCACCCAGGCGTAATCCACTTGATCGCCGTGGGGATCAATGTCCACACCATGACGTTTCAAACAGTCTTGACAGCCTGCGAGTAGCTTTTCTGTAACCAGGTCGTTAAAGCGACCAATCACAAGAGCAAACCGACGAGGTTCACTCTCGTGAAAATTTCCTTCAAAAACAGCCATAAACCCTGCTGAATATCGAACGGTTAAACCACAAGATAGTTGAGGCCACCGACAACTACAACTAGGATACCCCAGGCAACCGAACCCAGCAGGATTAGACGCTTAGACTGCTCCCAGTTTTGGGGGGATGCGTAGGCTACGGGGACACCAACAACCATTGCGAAAGACAATAGAACCAGTGCAAAAAGTGCTAGCTGGAAAATAATTACCATTTTGGTTAAATCTCTTCTCTTAACACAGCGATGAAGAACGGTGCAGCAGACAATCTGCCTATCACCACCATTACTTTAGTAAGCTATCAGAAATATGAGTGCGACGGAAGTCTTAATGCGAAGCATGTTAGAGAATTTCCACTGAAGTATTAGGTCCCAAATCGATAGCGTGCTCTCAGTAATTGAGGTGATTTTGATGAACCATAACTTCAGCCATTTAAGCTTATGCACCCAATCGTGTCCGAATGCTGAGTGGATGGCCAGATGGCTTGCCGTTTTGTTCTAACGGAATCAACGACGGCTATAGCTTAGCGATCGCCTAGATCGCCCCATCATATAGGGCTACTCACGCATGACCCTCACAAATCAGCCTCTCATAACCTGTCCTCTCGCAAACCATCCCCTCGACTCAATCGCCTATGGATTTGGTGCTATGCCATACCACTGCTGACTTTGACACTCTAGGCGCAGCCGTCGCAGTAACCCTGCTAAATCCTGCTGCCCAAATTGTGTTAGCCGGAGGAGCGCATCCAACAGTACAGCGATTTCTCGCCTTACATCGGGACGAATACTCGCTAGTGGAGCGCCGGGCTGTCGATGTAAACGGTGTCGAATCCATCACCATTGTTGATACTCAGTTTGTGGAGCGGTTGGGTCCGCTCGCGCCTTGGATTGCCACGGTGACAGATCGAGGCGGCAGAATTGCGGTTTATGACCATCACCCAGCTGCGAACGGCACAATTCCGGCAACAGAGACGGTGATTGAATCCGTAGGGGCAGCGACGACTCTGTTGGTGGAACGCTTGCAGGCTGAGGTGGTGTCTATCACAGTGGCCCAGGCGACCGTGATGGCATTAGGTATTCACGTGGATACTGGATCGCTAACCTTTACGTCAGCAACAGCGAGAGATGCGCTAGCGCTGGCCTGGCTGATGGAGCAAGGGGCGAGCCAGAGCGCGATCGCGGAGTTTGTCGAACCGAATCTGTCCTCCACGCTGCAAGATCTGTTGGAAACGGCACTTGCTACGTATCAGCAGATTCGACATCAAGGCAGTTCTCTCGGTTGGGTTTTGTTAGAAACAAAATGGTACGTCCCTGGATTATCGAGTTTGGCTGAGCGGCTAATTTCTCTGATCAATGTGGACAGCTTCCTGCTGGGAGCTTGGTTTTTAACGAAGGGCGGTGTCAAGAAGCTGACGTTGATTGGCCGAGCGCAGAGTCGTGTGATGAGACGAGGCGATCGCGCTGGGGTCGATTTTAACGAGCTGTTTTCGCCCTGGGGGGGCGGTGGACATCCAGCAGCAGCGGCAGTGACGCGGACAACAGACGATCCTGAAGCGGATTTTCAGGTCGTCTTGTCTGATTTACGAAGCCAAATTCCAGCGGCTCCCACGGCTCAAGATTTGATGTCGTCTCCTGTTAGAACCATTCTGCCCAAGACGACTGTTGCAGAGGCCCAGCGAATTCTCCTGCGATACGGCCACTCTGGTCTATCTGTGGTTGACAATGCGGGCCAGCTAGTGGGGGTCATTTCCCGCCGAGATGTTGACTTGGCGCTGCATCACGGTTTTGGACATGCGCCTGTGAAAGGCTACATGAGCACCGAGGTCAAGACGATTTCGCCTAAAACGACACTGCCCGAAATTGAGTCAATGATGGTGACCTATGACGTTGGACGACTCCCGGTTTTGGACTCAGAAAAACTCGTCGGCATTGTCACCCGGACAGATTTGCTGCGACAACTCCATGATGACCAGCAGCAGGAAGCAGATTTCGAGATGACCGAAGCAGCGACTTCGTCCACCCGCCGTCCACCCGCAGCCTCGCAGCTGTGGCATAGCCTCAAGCAGCGGTTGGATAGCGAACTTTGGGAAATGTTAGAAATTATGGCTGCTGCCGCTGTGGATCGGGGATGGCAGCTGTATTTGGTGGGAGGGGGGGTACGAGACCTGTTCCTAACGCCGACCTCAGAACCCCTGAAATTGCAGGACGTTGACCTTGTGGTTGATAGCGCCTATCAGACTTTGGAGATGGGCGCAGGTGTGGTGCTGGCGGAGACAATCAAAGCCCAGCATCCAGAGGCTGAGCTACAGGTGTATGGACGATTTCAAACCGCAGCACTGGTTTGGCATGGAGACGCCGCGCAAAACCGAGATCCGTTGATGGTGGATATTGCCACGGCCCGAACGGAGTTTTATCCCTATCCTGCGGCTAATCCAGAAGTCGAGGCGAGTTCTATTCGCCAGGACCTATATCGTCGGGACTTTACCATCAATGCGTTGGCCGTTCGCCTAACACCACCCCATCGTGGCAAGCTGCTAGATTTCTTCGGTGGGCTGGATGATCTGCAACGTCAGCAAATCCGAGTTCTGCATGCCAATAGCTTTATTGAAGATCCCACCCGCATTTATCGGGCGGTGCGGTTTGCGGTACGTTTGGGATTCACTCTGGAACCGCAAACGGAGGGCTTCATTCGCTATGCCATCAAGAGTGAGGTTTATCAGCGGCTGCAGAAAGAGATGACCAAGCTGCCAGCCTTACAAACTCGGCTGAAAGCGGAACTGAACTACATCTTAGAAGCTGCCTACTGGGAACCCGCGCTCTCTCTGCTGGACTCTCTGGAAGCTTTGGTGTGTCTGCATCCTAGTTTGGCGATGACGAACGACCTCTGGCGGCAAATGCGGCTTCTGAGTCGCTGGCTATCACAGGTGGAATTGCTGTCGTCTTTGGTTCCCTGGCAGATGCGGTTGGAACTTTTAATTGCAGCGGTGCCCTCGGACGATCGCCAGCGAGTTGCCCGTCATTTACAGTTGCCTCAGGCCAGTATTGATCGATTAGCCTATCTGATGGAGTCGGAAGCAACGTTGCTGGCGGCGCTGCCCCAGTGCGATCGCCCCAGTCAGTTCGCACAGTGCCTAAAGCCTTATGACACAGAGACTTTGCTGTTAGTCAGCGCCCGGCATTTTCGGCCACTGGGCTCGACTATTTGGCGATACTTAACCCAATGGTCTCAGGTGAAACCACTATTGAACGGTAATGATCTGAAGCAGCTGGGCTATCAGCCTGGTCCTCAATATCGAGAGATGCTGGATACCCTATTGTCAGCTACTTTGGATGGCACTATTGCGAATCGAGAAGCGGCGATCGTGCTTTTAAGACAGCACTATCCGGAGATGCCTAAGCGGAGCTAGAAGATGCAAGGGACAGGGTTCCTACTTGCCCACTACCTCTACAGGTACTTGTCAACTCTCATGCGCCAGGAGAAACACGACAGGGTAAATTTAAGAAAGTCTAAAATTACCGTTGTTCCCGCTATCGCTTCTAAACCTATGCCGCTTGCCCCAGGGACTGCCCTTCAGAACGGTCACTACGTTATCGATGCCCTCTTAGATGCAGCCCCCAATGGCGATCTGTATTGGGGAACTCACGTCGTTTCTGGAATGCGGGTCTTTATCCAAATTTTTCCGCTCCCGCCTGAGGATAGCTGTGGCGACTTGTCAGCCCTTATTGCTCGTTTAGAGGGCATTGCATTTTCTCCCCAGTCACCCCTGCCAAATCCGTTTCAGCTATTTCGCGAGGGCGATCGCACGCTGTGTTTAACGATGGGAACCACCATTGGTCTGCCCTGGTCTTCGCTTCGTAAGTCCTCTGCACCCCTATCACCCAAGCAAGCACTAGAAACCATTCGTCACGTTGCCAATCACATTACCTGGTTGGCTGGACAGGGCATCTCTAGCATCGACCTTTCCCCCAACCGAATTTGGTTGACCCAAGACTACGCCGTAACACTGACGGGGTTGCCATTAGCCTATCTCAATCAGTTTGCCGGTCGTCCGATGTCTGTTGGCAGTCCTGATGGGATGGTGCCGTTCTTGTCTCGGCTGCTCTATAGCTTTTTGACAGGCGAAATCCTAGAGTCTGCTCAGATGATGGACAGTGTCGGTACACACCTGAGTCAAAAGCAGCCGTCCCTAAGCCCACTTATTGTCCAGGCGATTAGTCAGGGCATTCAGCCAGAGGACGGTGGCAGCGAGTCGCGATCGCTGCGTCAATGGCTAGATCAGTTACCTGATGCCGATGCCCCTCATCAGATTAGTTCTCCTAGAAATCAGTTAATGACTCGACCGGCTCAGCCTGCAGACACTCGACCGGCTCAGCCTACATCTCCTCAAAAGGTGAAAAAACGGCTTTATCCTGCTCTGCTGGGAACGGCTTTTTTGGCCGCGATTGGAGGCGTTACTTTGGGCACTGTCTGGCGGCTGAGTGCCAAGAACCTGCCCGGCGCTATCCAGTTTGACCCCAATCAATCGTTTCCTGAGCAAACTGAATGGTCTGGTGATGACCCGGAGGCAGCCTTTGACTCACCCTATATTCCTGCTCGTGAACAAGAGGACTGGTTTGATTCTGACATGGATGCTCCGCCTCAGGAGCCGATTTGGGAAGCCCCTGCAAATGCGGCTGACTGGCCTGATGAAGTTCCGCCTGCCTATGTTGAGCCCGAGGTGAATGAGGATACCTTTGCCGACGAAGAACCGGTAGAACCCGACACGTTTATCGAAGAGACGCCTATCGAAGCTCCCCGCGAAGCTGAGCGTATGCCTCCGGTCGAGAGAGTCCCACAGGATTTTTCTGTGCCGCCTATTCGAACTCCGGTGGAAGAGGGTCCGGCTAATTTTTCCGATGCAGCTGAAACTTTTCCACAGAATTTTTCTGAAACAGAACCTAAAGCTGCCCCAGCTTCCGAAGCAACTTCTGAGGGCTAAGCTTAGGCAGGAGGCGCTTTTCAAGAGGTGTACCCACTTTCATGGCCCTCACCCTCAAATCCCTCTACCGAGCTTAGGACTTTGCATCTCGCTTCCCTTGCCCTGATTTTGGAGAAGGGGCTAGGGGATGAGGGGCATTTGCAAAACAGGGATGAACTCCGTTTCAATTCACTAATTTTCCCTAGATAAAGACAGAGGACTTTTTGGCAAGAACGTTATAATCTGAACGTGAGGTGTAACAAAGTGTGACATTATGAGCAGTCCTGTTGTCCATGCCTTCTTTATGGGACGGGCGTTAGCGTCCGCGATCGGTGAACAGGTTGAGCAATCTATGACTGAAGCTCTCAGCAACCTGGGTCGTTTTGACGCTGAACAGCGAGAAAATTTGCGGCAGTTTACTGAAGAAGTCATGGCTCGTGTCCAGCAGCAAGAGTCACAAGTCTCTCAAGAAATGCCAGTTGACGGCGTTGTAGGCGTCTCCACTGCTGCTGGCTCTCAAGATTTGCAAGCCACTATCGATAATTTACGTGCTGAGATTGCTCAGGTCCGCGCAACTCTGCAACAGTATCGGGCATCTTTGAACTAGTGCGCGATCGCATCAATTATTGGTCATTGTTGTTGTTCTCTAGCTACTTTTCGGGAGTTTGAGTGTCTGCTGCCTACGATTCCGTTTCCTCTTCTAAGACGTTGCCTGATGAAGATTCTGGCAATGGTTTCGTGTCATCTGAGCACCAGGCTGTGAAAGACACCTCGATTACAGAGGAACACCTACAGCCGGATGCTCAGGCTAGCGTTTTGCCACCGGCTGTCAATATTCAGCCCGAAATTACCTCTACTCCAAACGTCGTCCCAAATGTGGTGTCGGCTGAACGCGGCAAATCCTATCGCTGGAACCGCAAGCGGTATTCTCGGACGAAGCGCACAGTCGATATTTGGTCGTTTGTGTTCCGATTTCTGGGTGCTCGATGGCTTTACAAAAAGCCCTGGAGCTATACCGGGAAAATGACGCCCGAGAAGCTGGCGATTCGGCGACGCAGGCAGGCTGTCTGGATTCGAGAAACATTTCTTGAGCTAGGTCCTACGTTCATCAAGCTGGGTCAGCTCTTCTCAACCCGAGCAGACCTATTTCCCTCTGAGTACGTTGAGGAACTTTC
This sequence comes from Oscillatoria sp. CS-180, assembly GCF_028330965.1. Lineage (GTDB taxonomy): Bacteria > Cyanobacteriota > Cyanobacteriia > Phormidesmidales > Phormidesmidaceae > Halomicronema. Next base: position 20,096 of record NZ_JAQMUB010000070.1, read on the forward strand.
GAAACTACAGGACCGGGTTCCTGCTTTTAGTTACGAACTTGTCGAAGAAATCATTACCTCAGATTTCGGTAAAACCATACCTCAGCTGTTCAAAAGCTTTGATCCCATTCCTTTGGCGGCAGCTAGTTTAGGCCAGGTTCACCGGGCGCAGCTTCATACCGGAGAAGAAGTCGTCGTCAAAGTTCAACGTCCGGGCCTCGTTCGCCTGTTCAAAATTGATTTGTCGATCCTCAAGGGAATTGCTCTCTATTTTCAGGGTCATCCTTATTGGGGTAAGGGCCGCGATTGGGTTGGCATTTATGAGGAATGCTGTCGGATTCTCTGGGAAGAAATTGACTACCTGAATGAAGGCCGCAATGCTGATACCTTCCGCCGAAACTTTCGCCAGCATGACTGGGCACAGGTTCCCCGGGTGTTCTGGCGGTATGCCTCTCCCCGAGTGCTGACACTGGAATATATGCCAGGCATTAAGATCAGCCATTATGATGCGCTCGAAGCGGCGGGCCTAGATCGCAAGAATCTGGCTCATCTGGGTGCTAGAGCTTACCTTCATCAGCTGCTGGATGATGGTTTCTTTCATGCTGATCCTCATCCGGGCAATATTGCTGTAAGCCCTGATGGGGCACTGATCTTTTATGACTTTGGCATGATGGGTCAGGTTCAGCCTGTGACTCGTGAACGACTTATGGTAACGTTCATAGGCATTGCCCAGCGAGATGCCGACCTCGTTGTTTCTTCTTTGGTCGATTTGGGTGCTTTAGAAGAAGCTGAAGATATGGGGCCTGTTCGTCGATCAGTCCAATATATCTTGGATAATCTGATGGATAAGCCCTTCGAAGAGCAGTCCATTACTGAGATCAGTGATGACTTGTATGAGATTGCTTACGATCAGCCTTTCCGTTTTCCAGCCACGTTCACGTTTGTCATGCGAGCGTTTTCCACGTTGGAAGGGGTTGGAAAGGGTCTCGATCCAGAATTCAACTTTATGGAAGCGGCCAAGCCGTTTGCCGCCAAGCTTATGAGCAATAACGATTTGTCTAACTCAACAGAATCTTTGTTTGGCGAACTAGGGCGTCAGGCTGCTCAAGTAGGTTCTACGGCGTTTGGTTTGCCTCGCCGATTAGAAGACACCCTTGACAAGTTAGAGCGAGGGGATATTCGAGTGCGGGTTCGGTCCATTGAGACAGACCGTATCTTAAGGCGGGTGAGTAGCGTTAATATGGCAACCAACTACACGCTATTGGTGGGGGCCTTTGTTCTATCGGCCACCATCTTGCTGGTTTACGGGTTCTTGTGGTTAGCGATCGCCGCCTTCATTGTCGCCGGAGTTGCCGGAACTGCCCTTCTAAGGCTGATGATACAAATGGGACGCGCCGATCGGCTACCTTAACGAGGAAAGGACAGGCCGATGCTCAAGTTAATCTTCTCTGGAATGACCGATCCGGGTCTTTTGCGTTCTAGCAATCAAGATGCTTACTTTATAGACCCCCAGGGACGGTTCTTCATTGTGGCTGATGGTATGGGGGGGCATGCAGGTGGACAAGAAGCAAGTAGCATTGCTACTCGCACTATCCGCTCATTTATTGAGCAAAATTGGGAGTCTTCTTTAGAGACCTCAGACCTGCTGTGTCAAGCATTAAGACTTGCAAACAAAGCCATTTTGAGCGACCAAAAGAGTCATCCTGAGCGGGGTGACATGGGAACCACGGTCGTTGTGCTGGTTTTTAGGGAACAGAACGATAGTGAACCTTGGTGTGCTCACGTCGGAGATTCTCGACTCTATCGGCTAAGGGAATCTGATATTTCACAAATCACGGAAGACCATACCTGGATTGCCCGTGCTGTGCGGGAAGGGGAACTGACGATTGAGCAGTCCCGTAGTCATCCCTGGCGGCATGTCCTTTCTCAATGCCTGGGCCGAGAAGATCTCAGTCGGATTGATGTTCGGCCTATTGAAGCCAAACCGGGCGATCGCTTCCTACTGTGCACGGACGGTTTAACTGAAGAATTACCCGATGGCATCATCGCAACTCATCTGAAATCTATTCGAGCGGTCGAGAGTGCAGCTCAAGCGCTGGTTGACTCTGCTAAAAAACAGGGAGGACGCGACAACATTACGGTTGTCTTGGTGACTTTGCTCATGGACGAAGAATCCCAGAAAGAGGGTGAGTCTGAAACGGGTTTTATCAAGCCTTAGCAGACTGGTGCGCAATTACTTTGGGTATTCTGGGCTGTGGGAAGTCAAGGTATTATCGCTAAAGCACTGAGAGCTGTTCACCTTCGCGCTCTTGCATGACCCGTTCGACATCTCCTCTTCGATATAAGGGTCGATTTCGGCGCTTAGAGAAGCGGCTGTCAATACCTGCCTCATTCAACAGTTCCTGGGCGAGTTTAGCAGGGCACTTCAAGATAGCAGCGGCATCCTGCAAACGAATCCACTGACGGCCAAATCGTTTAAGCAGCTCTGCTTCAGGTTCTGTCTGAATCTGTTTCAGTAGCATTTCCGCCAGGAGCCAGCAGGCTCGGGTATCTGCCCCAGCGCGATGAGAGGGACCCACGTCAAACTTAAACCGCTTAACCAGATCAGGCAGGCTGCGAGAGGGCAGGTCTGCTAGCAATAAGCGCGACAGCAAGACGGTACAGAGCTGTTCTTCAACAGGACGAACAAAGGTGTGATCGAGGTGCTGATACTCTGATTTCAAAAACCGATAGTCAAATTCCAGATTGTGAGCCGTCAGGACTCCCTTTTCTAAAAGCTCTAAACAGTCGGGCCACACCTCTTCAGGAAACACCCCCTGCGACACCATCGACTGAGTAATTCCGGTGACGCGGGTAATCATGGCTGGCACGCGCACTCCTGGATTGATCAGGTGAGTCTCTTGGTGCAAAACGCCTTCCGACAAGCTGGCTTGCAGGACAGAGACCTCAATGACGCGAGCGCCTTGATAGGGCAGCGATCCAGTTGTTTCGACATCTACCACAGTTAAGCGTGACTGACTGACCTTGCGGTAATAGGCTAATAAATCCTGGGAAAGAGGAGCTGATTGCCCCTTCATTTTTTTGAGTTTTGCCATGTCAGCCTACGATCGCTTAATGAATACCGTTTCGCTTTTTGGCTACGGATATTGGGGCTAAAAATCTGGAATGCTGATAGCCTCCAGGCCAAAGACGAAAAACCAAAACCACGAAGGGGTATTACCCACAATACAGGTATACTCCCAGCTCTGGTCAAGGAAGTTGTAAGGGTATGTTGACGGCATACTTTGGTACCCTCGCCTAAGACAAACGGCTGACGCAAATAAACGATGGAAAAGGGATAAAAAGCTGGACAGTGTGACGGTGGTCACAGAGAATACTTTTCAAGGTTTGGTCCCTCGCTTAGAATGCGCCCTAGGCGTCAACGCTATCAAGCCGTTTCAAGATGTCTAACTGAACTTTTTGGAGACCGGATGGCTGCGATCGCTGCTCGGCTGCTTCAACGGTTCCGTCAGATCAACAACATCTGCCAAACGCATCACCCTCTATCTCTCGTTATGTCACTCACAACAGATTCCCCATCCAGTCTTGGCAACAAAACAGAAGATTTTCCTCTCAGTCCTGTGCCGACCACGGCCCGCAAATCAATCATTTCCCTCGCGCCCATCCTGGCCGGATTCACCCTTTATTCCGGGACCTTATTTGCCGGAGGGCTTGTAGGACCATCCTTCCAGTTTTGGCCAGACCTGATTGGCATCATCTTGCTAGGCAACCTGATTCTAGGGATTTATGCCGCTCTGCTAGGGTTCATTGCGGGCGAAACGGGATTGACAACCGTACTCATGGCGCGGTTTAGCTTTGGCGATGTGGGATCGCGTTGGGTTGATTTCATTTTAGGCTTTACTCAAATCGGCTGGTATGCCTGGGGGTCTGCCCTCATGGCTCAATTGCTGAATAGTTTGGCGGGTATTCCAGAGTCTTGGAACTGGCTGATTATTCTGTTCTTTACCTATGCGTTTTGCTCCACCGCTTACTTTGGCTACAAAGCAATGGACTGGTTAAGTCGGATTGCTGTTCCAGCTATGGTGCTACTGATGGGCCTGAGCTTGTCTGTCGCTGCAGGGGACGTCGGCGGTTTCTCAGGGCTCCAGGCACAATCCGTTGCTGAGTCGTTGCCTCTGGGGGCAGCCATTACTATTATCGTTGGCACGTTTGTTTCCGGTGGCACTCAGGCGACCAATTGGAGCCGATTTGCTCAATCTGGGAAGGTGGGCTTTATCGCAACGTTGATTGCTTTCTTCTTGGGCAATGGCTTTCTGATTTTCAGCGGTGCATTTTGCGCCAAAGTCTATGGCGAACCCGACATTGTCAAAGTCATGGCTACTCAAGGGCTAGTGGTTTGGGGGCTGATCCTGTTTTTCCTAAATATGTGGACTACGCAGGACAACACCATTTACGCCTTTTCGATCGCGGGTTCCAATATGTTCAGAACCAGCAAACGGACTCTTTTGGTTTTGGGTGGAGCCACCTTTGCGCTGATCTTGGCCTGGGGCGGCATCTACGAAATGCTCGTGCAATACCTAATTCTGCTGGGCACGTTTATTCCACCCATTGGCGGCATTATCATGGCAGATTACTGGATTCATCGTCGCGGTCAGTTTCCTGCGTTGGATACCCCCCAGCCTGCTTTCAATTGGGCTGGCGTCATTGCCTATGTTGCAGCATCTGCGATCGCCTATTTCACCAGCCAAGCGGGCTGGGGCATTGTGCCGATTAACGGCATTGTGTCGGCCCTAGTCATCTATGTTGTGTTGTCCAAACTCTTCTCAACCCGATAATTCAACCCAGCGTTCTTATAGCCCTGTGCAGCTTGGTCAAGTCCATCTCAGTGTCTTAAGGGAACAGCGAATAGGAAATGGGGTGTGCTTGACTCAATGCATGCCGCCATAGTTCTGTCCTTATGTCGGCCCTGGGTGGTCCACATGAGCAAGGCTGTACCTACATTCTGCTCAGCGATCAAGATTGATTGGTAATCAGATGCCAATTCTCGGCTTTGCCCAACTCGGTCAGCGGCACTGAGTTGGCTTGAAAAGGGGCAGGATCTTCCACCAGAAGATAGATGGGCTGAGATTGCTGCCATTCGGCCAGCAACGTTTCAAGCGGTTGAGCGACGACCCGACGATCGCTATAAAAATCCAATGACGGGCGATCGTAACCATAGGCGATATACACGGGCTGCTTGGGGGCTATCTGTTCGTGAACTAGATCTGCTACAGGCAAGACAGGAAAGGATTCTCCCAACTCCCAAACCCAGTGATCCGACATCACTAATCCAACCAGTGCAATATACAGCCCTACCAGCAGAGTTGGCACAAATCGAGTTTGTTGGCGCAGAATAAATAGGGCTGCAAGTCCTGTTGCAATCGCCACCGTCAAAAATGTGAACTGTAGGGCGATGGAGGGTTCTCCTCCCCAAGGACTGGCATAGATCAGTCCCGCTACTCCTGCAAAACTAAAGAGGGCTAACAAAAAGCTCCAAACTCTGGGCAATCGCTTGAGTGAAAGACCGCGACCATTCCAGTGCCTATACATATTCCAAGCGGCACTGAGGGCAATGCCGGCGGTCAAGGCGATCGCTGGATAGATGGGAAAGAGATACCATGGCAGCTTTGTGCCCATTATGGAAATCGCTGTGAGGTAGACCACCGTCCATACCAGCAGCAGCTTAGCCCAGGATTGATGACGAGACTTCCAAGTCAGCCGTAGACCAACAGGCCAAAAGATGAGCCACGGCCAGCTATATTTCAGTAATTCCAGCAAGTAGTACCAGGGTGGACCTTGATGGTTGTCAACAGAATTCCAGATACGCTCTAGATTTTGGTTGAACAGTGTTACATCCAGGAACTGCTGTCCGTAGTACTGCCACTGCAACAAATACCATCCGATGACAGGCAGGGTGCCAATCAAAAGACTCCCCCATAGCCAGGGCGATCGCAGCTCTTTGGGGGCATCCCACGCTAAAAACAGCAGCGCGATTGCCAACAGCAGCACCCCTAACATCCCTTTGGTTAGGCACATAAGTGCAAAGCAAACGCCGACTCCTACATACCAGCGGGGATGACGGCGCGATCGCATCAGCATCCACAGCAGCGCGATGAAAAAACACACAACCGCACCGTCCAGCATTGCTAAACGACCATGGCGCACCACAGGCAAAAAGGTTAGATAAACGCCTGTCCCCATCAGGGCACAAAGCCGAGTCGGTAGAAGCTCACGTCCTAATCCCAATAGCAAGGGAACTGAGGTTGCGGTAAGGACGGCCCCTGGCAAGCGAGCAGCCCAAGTATGAACCCCAAACAGGTCAAAGGCGACTGCAACGAGACCGTGTAGCAGTGGAGGTTTGTTGAGATAAGGCTGTCCCCACAGCTGAGGATGTAGCCAAGCAGTCCACGTCTCTCCCAAACTGATTTCACGAGCGACCTGGGCAACTGTTCCTTCATCCCAGTCCCTGAGGGGAACGCCCCCCAAATCAATGCAAAACAGCAATAGGGCTGCCAACCCTAGGAGGAGGAACCAAATGCGATCGCGCGGTTGCTGTTTTGTCTCCTGTGAAGTCATTCGCTCAGTCCACTCCTACACTTAGAATAGGCCCAGAGTGTTGTGCCAACACGATTGCTCTCATTACCTCGACGCCCATTGCCTTGCTTTACGGCCCTTTCACGCTGTCTTGTTCCTCAACGACTGCGCTGTTAGCTCAGTCGTTCACGAGAGGCTTCGACTGAGCCAATTCCTGGATGAAGCTGTTCCAGCGTGTGCAAAATGGATTCAAGCTTTTCTTTTTGCTGACTCACAGATAATCCAACGCTGTCTACAATTTGCTGAATAAAGGTATAGGTTTGATCCAGAGAACTGAGGAGTTGTTCGCGATCGCTACTGTCTGTCCGCTCGCCTGAGCGCTGTGCTGACAATGGCAATGGACTGGAATGACCTTGGTGTTGATGCAATGAATGCTTAGACAGTGGCTTTTGGCTCGAAACCGGGGACGGTGTCTGTTGGCCCTGCATTTGTTGAAGAGTTTGCTGTAAATTCTCAATGACTCCGTACATCTCAACGGGGTCAAATACTTTCAGTAGGCTTGTTTGCGTGACAAGGCCTAAACCCTGTCCCCAATTCCAGGAGACGACTAGTCGTCCAACTCTGCGCTTTTGCATCTCTTGATGAGCTACCCAAAGAGAGTCTTCAGGACTCAGCAAGAAAAGCGGAGCACTCATCACTGTTCGAGCTAGAGTTTTATGTAGGTCAATTTGAAGTGCTTGAAACTGAACAATATCGCGCTCAGTGACAATTCCCACTGGATTCTCAATGCCCTCTCGGTTGGGATGGGTAATCACAACACAACTCACTCGATGCATTGCCATCAGCTGCGCGAGTTGGATAATAGGTGTCTTTAGGTGAGCACAGATCACGGTGCGCGTCATGACGTCGGCAGTACGGCGAGACCGAAGCAAGTTAGCTGGGCGCAAAACTCGCCGAATGCTTTCATGGGAAACGACGCCAACTAGCTGGTTTTCGTCATCCACAACGGGAACATGTCGAATGCCATAGCGACGAAACAGAAATAGGGCTGCAAAGACGTCTTGGATAGAGCTTTCTGGTAGTGTAATGACCGGTGACACCATTACATCTGCCACTTTGACTAACTTGAGGTCTAATGCCTGTGCCGTCAGCCGCACAACATCCCGCTCCGTCAAAATGCCTAAGATCGTTTTCCCCTTCATAACCAAGACACAGCTATTGCGTGCGGTTTTATGAAAAGGACTCAAATCTGAAGGCGTTATGTCGTCATTCAGCGAACAGGTGTGATATTGAGCTTTGCTGATAAGAGCTATCGCGTCTATTAGCAAAGTATCAGGAGAAACGACTAACGGATGACGTGCGATCGCCTCTTTTGGGTCTGGAACCCAGGACAGCGAGGTCTCAAGTTGCATAGTTGTTGTTGGCAAACGTCATGGCAAATAGAACAGCACAGAACTTTCTAACAGGTAGCCTTCGCCATCCTAATACTCCTACCTCGCAGCAAACCGTAGAATAACGAACCGCTTAGTCCAGGGATGTAACACTCGAAGGGTCACAAGACTTTTCGGACATTGGTTTTAGTGTTATTTAGGTGTATTATAGACAGATGTTACAAATAAACGCTTGAGATCTATTTAGGGCTAAGTTTTCAGGTGTTTTTGGTTATTCGATGGACTGATGTTTAGAACTTTGAAAATGTCCTTTTCAGGGTTCATGTGTTTCTGGATGGGTTTGTGAAAACATTCCACGGCGTCTAGGGGACTTGCCATAGAGTCGATCCAATACACGTTTAACAGAGATCCGCTGCCATGACTGACCTCGCTTAGTAGTGTAGCCTCGCTCGTTAAGCCAATCTGCAATCTTTTGCAAAGACTTGCCAGATTTGTGATGACGACGAATAAGTTCGATAATTTCGCATTCTGCAGGATTGTCAACTAATTGCCCATCTATCACCTTTTGACCAAAAGCAGGCGAGCCATAGCCCGCATAGCCTCCATTTTGAGCTTTGACTTGGCGACCTCGATCAAGTCTTTCCCAAACCTCACGAGGCTGTAAGTTTTCGGCACTCATAGCGACTGTCATTCGTAACCTTGCTTCTAGTTTATAGGTGGATTGCCACAAACAGGTCAATAGGATTGGCAAAGTAAGGGATTAAGGTATGCCGCTTTTAGGCATCATCCCAAGCCTTTTCTAAGCGGTGCTTAGGCAACCTACTTATCGGCGAGTGAGCTTGTCTAAGATCTCTAATTTTTCGTCGAATTAGCCATTTGAAACAGCTTGTAGAACATTCTCATTTTGGAGATGCAGTAATGGGTACAGCAACTTTTGTGGAGAACGAAACAGCATTTGATGCGCTGCTAGCGAGTGAACCTTTAGTCGTCGTGGACTGTACTGCAACCTGGTGTGGTCCGTGCAAATTAGTTGCTCCTTTGATGGATCAGCTGGCGGATGAATATGGCGATCGCGCCAAAGTCTTTAAGCTAGACTTAGATGCCAATAGCGCTGTTGCTAAGCGTTTTGGCATTAAAAGTATTCCCGCCGTTATGTTCTTCAAAGAAGGTGAATTAGTAGAGACTTTGATAGGTGTAAAACCTTATGAGGTTTTCAGCGATACCTTAGGCAAGCTTCTTTAGGCATCCCTTGTTTAAGTACTTCAAGCAGTTGGCTTCAAATCTTATTCTTAATGATTGGGAGGTCTGGAATGACAACTATTCAGATGGTACGCTGCCCAAACTGTGGGAGCTTTGCAGAACGCCAACTGTTAAGCGGACAAGGCGATTTAGAAAGCGAGACAATTCTTCGAACAGCCTGCCCAATTTGTGATTACGTAATGGTGATGACTTTACCAACTGGTAGAGTAATAGAGACCTATATTTCCTTAGGAGAAAAGAGGTTATTGACTTGTGTCAATGACCACACTAGATCGGTAAAACAGGTTCAGACGAACTTTCAAAGCTCAGCCTCTACTCATAAAAAAGATTCATTTTTTAGTAGGGCTATTTGACCGTGTGTATTAGCTGATTTACCTGCTTTTGTTCTGGGGAAGAGGGTACGATTTTACTAGCCTTTTCATCCTAACTGACTCGTTTTTCTTACATAGGTATCTCCATGCTAAAAGCATCCGACATCATGACTAAAGAAGTCATCACGGTTCGTGGTTCTGATACGGTCGCGGCGGCTGTGCAGCTCATGAAGGATAAAAGCTTGCGAGCTTTGATTGTGGAGCCACGCTATGAAAACGACCCTTATGGCATGGTGACTGAGACAGACATCATCTACAAAGTCGCTGCTTTTGGTCATGACCCCAAGCAAATGCGGGTGTATGAAATCATGACCAAGCCGTGTGTTGTGGTGAATCCAGACCTCGGAGTTGAGTATGTTGCGCGTCTTTTTGCTCAAACCCGTATTCGTCGTGCTCCGGTCATTCAGGGCGGGCTGTTAGGTGTTGTCTCCATCAGCGACATCCTAAACAAGAGCGACTTTGTGGAGAGACCCAAGCCTCTCTTTATCGAAGACCGAATTGAGGTTGCCCGCGAGGAGGCTAGAGCGATTTGCAAGGAGCAAGGTGATACGTCACCAGCTTGTGCGGCTGCTTGGGATGTTGTTGAAGAGTTGCAAATGGCGGCAGCGGATCAGCGCAGGAAAGAGCAAACTGCTTCCGAAGATTCCTATGAGGACCACCCCGATGAGGAGGAATATCGGATTTACGAAGACTGATTGCAGCTCTTTCAGGACGCCTTTACCGATGAATCTGTTGAGCTACAAATTGGTCTTTAAACCAACCTTGAAAGGTACAGGAAGCGTTCAATCTATGTGAACTTGCGAGAAAAAGGAAGGAGCTACTCCCATGATGAAAGCTGAGCAAATTATGACCCGAGACGTGGTCACTATTAAAGGATCTGCGACCGTTGCGGATGCTGTGAAGCTAATGAAAGAAAAGGGCTTGCGAGCACTCATTGTCGAACCTCGACATGAATTGGATCCTTATGGGATGGTAACTGAGACCGATATCATCTACAAAGTTGCTGCCTTTGGACATGACCCGAAACAAATGCGGGTCTACGAAATTATGACAAAGCCCTGCATTGTGGTAAATCCAGAATTAGGCGTTGAATATGTGGCCAGGCTTTTTGCCCAAACCCGCATTCGTCGTGCTCCAGTTATCAAAGGTGGACTTCTAGGCATTATTTCTATTAGCGATATTCTCAAGAAGAGTGATTTCGTTGAGAAGCCTAAAAGTAGCTTTGAACTGTATTGCGAAGAAAATCCCAGTGCACTAGAAGCTCGAATTTATGACGATTAATTCGAGTCAGTATAGGTAGCCGATCGCGGACTATCAGTTCAGCTATGACGCGGCGAATCGGCTCACCACCTTCGTCGCGCCCGACGGCACCGCCACCTACACCTATGACGCCAAAGGCAACCGCACCAATGCAGGTTATCAAATGCCCCCCAACAACCAGCTCGCCAGCGATGGGGTATTCACTTACGAATATGACAACGAGGGTAACCGTATTCGGCGCACGCGCATCAGCGGTGGCGCAGTCACGACTTATGAAGGGGTCATCGCCAGCGACTCGTCGCGGTGACTGAAGGCAATGGCACCACGGCCACTCAGCGCGTTGTCTACTGACCGTCGCCTCAGCCAGTCGGTAGACGCCGATGGCGATGGCCCCGCCGTGGCCACCACAGAGCATTTTGTTTATGACGGCGACCACATTGCCCTGATATTTAACGAGGCGCTACTACGACCCGGCGGTGGGGCGCTTCCTCTCAGAAGACCCCATCGGCTTCGATGCGGGCGATGCCAACCTCTATCGTTACGTCTTCAATAGTCCAACGAACTATACCGATCCGACGGGTGAAGCCGTTGCGTTAGGTGCTGCTGCCGGGATCGCCGCATTGCCTGTTGTTCTGATCGGGGCAGGGCTTATCCTCCTGAACAACCAATTGCAACCCGAGGAGGACCGCTTACGATGATCTTGAAGGTATTGCCCAGTGGTGTTGGGAAACTGTCACTGGGGGCTACAATCCCGACCTCACCTCCTGGAAATATTCGTCTAGCAATTCCCCAATCTTCCCCTTTACAATGTATTTTCATCGTTGTGGTGTAGCACTCGTTTCTTCTGGAAAGGAGTGCTATTGGAGTGGATCAAGTGGTCGTTCCCCCTATGTTTTTGGCAATAGGGGTAGTTTTGGCATTGCTAGAGGCTTAGGATGACATTTTCTTCTGTAATACGGGCATTGGGGCGATCGCCGCTCACGTCAGAGCTGTTAACCAAATTGAAGCAGCAAGGCAAGGTGAAGCTCAGCGGTGCGCCTCGTCTGCCCAAAGGCTTAATTGCCTCGACTTTGGCTCAGGAATCGGACGCCCCCCTGCTGGTCATCACCGCCACCCTGGAAGAAGCTAGTCGCTGGGCGATTCAGCTGGAAGCGATGGGCTGGAGTACGATTCACTTCTACCCCACCTCTGAAGCTTCTCCCTATGACCCCTTCGACCAAGAATCTGAAATGACCTGGGGACAGCTTCAAGCCTTAGCAGATTTGACCAACGGGCAGGACCTTGAAAGGACGGCAATTATCGCCACCGAACGCGCCCTCCAGCCCCACCTGCCACCCGTTACGGTCCTCAAAGACTACTGTTTGGCCGTCAGCAAAGGACTCGAAATTAACCTCAAGGAGCTAGCGCTGCGTCTTGCCAAGCTGGGCTACGAGAAAGTGCCCCTAGTCGAAACAGAAGGGCAATGGGCACAGCGGGGAGACATCATCGATGTTTTTCCGGTCTCCTCCGAGCTACCCATTCGTCTAGAGCTATTTGGTGACGAGCTAGAGCGGATTCGAGAATTTGATCCCGCTTCTCAGCGATCGCTCGACACCCTGGAGCGACTCGTCCTGACCCCCACCGACTACAGTCCCCTCATCCTGGATGCTCTGAGAGATCAGGGACAACTCGACCCAATTTTTCCTGACGAAGCCTTGGAAGCCCTTGATGATGGCATCTTCCCCGAAGGCATTCGTCGCTGGCTCGGTCTCGCCTTTGACGCCCCCGCCTCCCTGCTCGACTATCTGCCCGAAAACACCGTCATCGCGCTAGACGAGCCAGACCAGTGCCATGCCCACAGCGATCGCTGGGTCGAGCATATCGAAGACCACTGGCAAGACGTACAAGCCTCAGACGTCGAAGCGTCAGACCACAAACCAGACGACTCCGAAACTCAAAATTCAAAACCTAAAGTTCAAAACTCAGAACCCCCTCCCCTGCCCAAAATTCACCGCCCGTTCACCGATGCCCTCGAAGAACTGTCTCTCTTCCCCACCGTTCACCTCACCGAATTGGCCGAAGAAAACGGCGGATTGAATCTATCAAGTCGCCCGGTTCCAGCCATTCCCCATCAGTTTGGTAAGTTGGCGGAAACCATTCGCGGAGAGCGCGATCGCAAGTTTGCCATTTGGCTGATTTCAGCCCAGCCCTCCCGCTCCGTGGCGCTGCTGCAAGAACACGACTGTCCAGCTCAATTTATTCCCAACCCCAGGGATTATCCGGCGATCGAGAAATTGCAAACCCAACATACGCCAGTTGCCCTGAAGTATTCGGGTCTGGCGGAGTTGGAAGGCTTTGTGCTACCAACCTTTCGCCTTGCCATCGTTACGGACCGCGAATTCTTTGGGCAGCAGAGTTTGGCGACGCCAGGCTATGTGCGGAAGCGGCGACGGGCGACCTCCAAACAGGTTGATCCGAACAAGATGAAGCCAGGGGACTTCGTCGTTCACCGCAATCACGGCATTGGACGCTTTTTGAAACTGGAGAGCTTAACGGTCGATCGCGAGACGCGAGAATACCTGGTTATTCAGTATGAAGATGGACTGCTGCGGGTTGCGGCGGATCAGGTAGGTTCCCTCTCCCGCTATCGCGCCACGACGGATCGTCCGCCCACGCTGAATAAAATGACCGGCAAGGCTTGGGAGAAAACCAAAGGCCGCGCCCGTAAAGCCGTTCAAAAGGTGGCGGTAGACTTGCTGAAGCTCTATGCTCAACGGGCCAAGCTGGAAGGCTTTACGTTCCCCATTGATACGCCCTGGCAGCAAGAGTTAGAGGATTCATTTCCCTATCAGCCCACCCCCGATCAGCTCAAGGCCGTGCAGGATGTGAAGCTGGATATGGAGAGCGATCGCCCGATGGATCGCCTGGTTTGTGGCGACGTCGGCTTTGGCAAAACAGAGGTTGCCGTCCGGGCCATCTTCAAGGCCATCAACGCTCACAAGCAAGTAGCCCTCCTGGCCCCCACGACCATTCTCACGCAGCAGCACTACCATACGCTGAAAGAGCGCTTTGCACCTTACCCGATTCAAGTGGGGCTGCTGAACCGTTTCCGAACGGCCCAAGAGAAGAAAGACATTCTCCAACGGCTTAAAACAGGGGAGCTAGATGTGGTGGTTGGCACCCATCAGCTTTTGGGCAAGTCAGTCAAGTTCAAGGACCTGGGGTTGCTCGTAGTGGATGAGGAACAGCGCTTCGGGGTGAACCAAAAGGAGAAAATCAAAGCGCTGAAAACGGAAGTAGATGTCCTGACGCTCAGCGCCACGCCGATTCCGCGAACGCTCTACATGGCTTTGTCTGGCGTGCGGGAGATGAGCCTGATTACGACTCCACCGCCCTCTCGTCGTCCCATCAAGACTCACTTGTCTCCCTACGATCCAGAGGCAATTCGCAGTGCTGCCCGTCAGGAACTCGATCGCGGCGGCCAGATCTTTTACGTGGTTCCCCGGGTAGAGGGCATTGAGGAAGTCTCTGCCCGGCTGAGGGAATGGATTCCCGGTGCCCGCATCATGATCGCTCACGGTCAGATGCAGGAGGGTGAATTGGAATCGACGATGCTGGCCTTCAGTAGCGGTGAAGCCGATATTTTGGTCTGCACCACCATCATTGAGTCGGGACTCGATATTCCCCGCGTGAACACCATCCTGATTGAGGACGCCCAGAAGTTCGGACTGTCCCAGCTCTATCAGCTCAGAGGCCGAGTGGGGCGATCCGGGATTCAGGCCCATGCCTGGCTATTCTATCCGCGACAGCAAAGCCTTACCCCCAAAGCCCGTCAGCGTCTCCGGGCCATTCAAGAATTTGCTCAGTTGGGATCGGGCTATCAACTTGCCATGCGCGACATGGAAATTCGCGGCGTGGGTAATCTGCTCGGCGTGCAGCAGTCAGGACAAATGGATGCCGTTGGTTTTGACCTGTATATGGACATGCTGGAAGAAGAGATTGCCGAAATTCGCGGTCAAGAGATTCCTAAGGTGGACGACACTCAGGTGGATCTCAAAGTCACCGCCTTTATTCCCAATGACTACATAGACGATGTGGAGCAAAAGATGAGTGTTTATCGGGCGCTGGCAGCCGCCGACAGCAAACGAGAACTGGCTCAAATTGCGGCTGACCTGAACGATCGCTACGGCAGCATTCCGTTTGCCACCGAACAGCTCATTCGCGTCCTCGAACTCAAGCAGTTGGCAAAACAGCTCGGCTTCTCCCGCATCAAGCCGGAGAGCAAGCAGCACATCATTTTGGAAACCCCAATGGAAGAACCCGCTTGGAAATTGCTGTTTGACAAGATTCCCGGCCACCTCAAATCCCGCTTCGTCTACGCGGGTGGCAAAGTGATGGTGCGGGGGTTAGGCGTATTGAAGCCAGAGAAGCAGGTCGAGAACTTAGTGGAATGGTTCCAGCTGATGAGAGCGGGACTGAGCGATCGCACAGAAGCCTTGGTGTAATGTCCAAATCACAACCAGCCCCGCAAACGATAAACCACAAGGCCGATATATTCCTTCATAGCTCGGCTAACGTTGTCCAGGTTGCTGGCATTGGGCAGCAGGCTCAGCAAAACGGCCTGACGAGTACCGCCAATTTCCGCGACTGATCGCTCAGACACCAGAAAATCGGTGGGTGCCGCGATCGCGTTCATGCCCTGCTTCTTGAAAATCGCCAGCGATCGCGGCATGTGCATGGCTGACGTGACCAGCAAAATCGTGTCAATGTTTTCCTGCTGCAAAATCGCCTTAACGTTGACTGCATTTTGGTACGTATTCAGCGACGTTGGGTCTTCCAAAATATCGGCCTCAGGCACACCCATCGCTACGGCAATTTGAGCCATATCATCGGATTCCGGAGGACCGCTGCCCTTCCAAGCGATCCGTCCACCGCTGAGGATGAGCTTGGGGGCCTTACCCGCTTTATACAACTGAGCACCATGCAGAACACGATCGCCCGACTCCATCATGTCCACCCAAGGACGGGGATAATCCGCAGGTCGGGTGCTGCCCCCCAACACCACAATAGCCGCCGCATTGGGAAGCGTTTCGGGAGGCAAATTGCGCCACTCCAAAGACTGCACCAGGCGCGTCGCCACCCAAGTGTTACTGCTGACTAAAAGAACAAGCAGGGCGATCGTCGTACTCCACAACGCCAATCGCCGCCGTCGTCGCCAAATCCACCAGAGCGTCAGCAGCATCAACAAAGAAGCCAGCCCCAAAGGATAGATCAGCAGCGGCAATAGCTTAGAGAGAAATAGAAACATATTGAAGAAAGATAGAATCCTTTCACGGCTCTACCGTTTGTGATTTTTGATAATCCTTTTTGAATAACTTGCGGCCTCTGATTTGACGGTCCGCATTGACCTGTTCAGCTGTATAAAAGTTAAATCGTCGATCGCCTTTATGCTGCTGCCATTCCTGCTGAATGATTTCGTCTGGAAAGGTTCCTTCATCGAGCTGCGCCATCATCTTGGGCCAGCGAGACTTGAGATGACTGACTTCACCAACATACAGTTGGACGCTGCCGAAATTCGCGATCGCGTAAATTCCAGAGGCCATAACCCCGATTTATCCCTCACGTTGTCCCCAAGCGTGCCTCAAAACGGTCAATATCGCCACCCTTTAAGAGATTACAGCTTAATTTGCACCCAGTGCTATTTTTGCATTGGAGGGGACCACAGCCCTCCTATGGAAGGAATGACACCATCGTTGGAAGACGGTTGCATAGAGCTGCGAACCAAGGCATTGGCGATCGCGCAGCCCACGAAGGCCACCGCAGCAGGCAGCAACGGCAACCAGCCATTGGCGACAAAGGCAACAGCAGGAATACCAATCATCACGAGGCTACCGCCAACGAGACCTAAAAACAGTACCCAGGACTGTCTGACTCTCCAACCGATTAGGCTGCCGCTACCTGCCGCTAGCACAATCCAAGCCAGCTCAGCCGCTTCAGGCAAGGCCCAAGGCAACGTTTCCTCCTCGAAAGCTACTCTCAAAATCTGGCTGACCGCATGAGCATGGAGGATAACCCCTGGCATTAAAAAATCCTCTTGAGCCGCTTCACTGTAAGGCGTATAGAAGAGATCCTTAGCCGAGGGGGCCGTTGTCCCAATGATGACGAGGCGATCGCGAATCATATCTTCAGTAAATTGCCCAGCCAGCAATTCACTCAGGCTTAAACGCGGCAACGCATTTTGAGGTGAGCGATATTGCAGCATGAGTTGATACCCCGCATCATCCGCCCTGTGATAGCCACCAAAATTCGCGTTGAGGGGAACAAGGGTGGTATCGTTCAACGCCAGGTAATCTGGATTGAGATCACTTTGAAGCGGCAGGATATCCTGCGGTTCCAGATAGGCCAGCGCCAACCGCAGGCCGAAGGAGTAAAAAACCTCCCCATCGGGCCGATCGTCGGTCGAAGCAAATAGGAGATTGCGTCGCACTACGCCATCAGAATCAATGGGAAAATCGTTGAATCCCACTTGATCTGGCGGCATCACTTTAGGAGCCGGAATTGCTTCCGAAGGGCGCATTCCCAACTTGCGAATGGTGACGACATTGTCAGCCTTGAGCGTTTCCAAAAGCTCTGCGTGACCCTCACCTTGAGGAATGTCGCGATACAAATCCAGACCAATGACTCTGGGGTCATGAGCCTGCAACGTTTGAATCGCCTGGCTCAGGACAGCATCGCTGGGAGTCGATCGCTGGAGTGCTCGCAAGTCAGCTTCAGTGATTTCGACCAGCAGCAGGCGCTCATCAGGTCCCAAATCGGCCTGCCGCTGTATCCACTCGTCATAGACCAGCAGTTCAAACGGCATCCATCCGCCGACCTGCCGAATGGACAAGACGATAAGCGTCACTAGCGACGGCGCGATCGCACCCCTCAGCCATCGCCAGGGTGACTTCGTTGCGCCTTTGCTCTCAGGCACTGGAGTAGGCAAGTGCAACGTCGTTTGAGGAAAATCAGCTTTGTGAGCCGCTGATAATGTCTCCAAATTGTTCAGATCCTCAAGCGCCGCTGTTGCCGATGCATAGCGCTGGTAGATCGAAGCGTGGGTTAATCGTCGCAAGAAGAGTTTTAACCCTGGACTGACATCGGGCACTTCTGTTTCCCAAAGCAGTTCTCCCGTCTGCGGGTTTTCAGCAAGTTCCGTCGGCGATCGCCCCGTTAGGCCCCGCACTACCGTCATTCCCAGCGAATAGAGATCACTGCTATAGCGGGGACGACCCGCAAGCTGCTCTGGTGCAGAATAGCCCTGAGTTCCTACGCTGACCGTGAAGCGATCGCTGCCATCTGGATTGACCTGGGTGGTGATTTCTTTAACAGCTCCAAAGTCAATCAGCATCAGCTTGCCATCCGTACGACGGCGCATCAAATTGCTGGGTTTGACGTCGCGGTGAATAACATGTTGCACATGGATGAATGCCAAGATGGGCAGAACCTCTTGCAGCAACTCCACGACTTGTGATTCTTGCCAAAGGGGCTGTCGCTGAAAGACCTCACTAAGGGACTCCCCATCAATATATTCCTGCACCAGATAAAACTCACCTTGGCTCTCAAAGGCATCCAGCAATTTTGGAATGCGATCGTGGGTTCCCAACTGGCGAAGTGCAGCCGCCTCAGCTTTGAAGAGGCGGCGAGCCGTTTCCAAAAAAGGCGGCGATGAATTGGCGAGTGTCAGTGGTGTAGAGGAGCCTGGCAACGTTAGATGCTTGATCACACACAGGACATCTTTTTCCTGACCATCTTGTGCCAAATACGTTTTTGCAAAACCGCCTTCGCCCAGAGGCCGAACCAGCTGATAGCGCTCAAATAGCAAATTCTCTGTCATGGCACGAGCAACGATCAGGATGCCATATTATAAACTCCCTGACTTCGCCCCTTGCGCAACCCTTTCTCATCAAATTCCATCTCAAGGTTCCTACGGGGGATCAGTAGATGATTTATCCTATGAAAGACTGACGAAGTTATCCACGTCTAGTAACTACAAGACGATGGCTACCTTCAACTTACAATTTGCCCTAGTAGAAAATCTAGTCTCGTTTCTACTGAAACTGATATCAATCGAATGCTGGATCGCTTACTCGACATTTCCACCAACCTCGGGGTCGATACCCTTTTGTTGCTGCCTGTACTGATTGCTTTGGAAGCTGTTTTATCGGCAGACAACGCGATCGCTTTGGCCGCGATCGCCCAGGGTCTGCAATCTGAAAAACAGCAGCAGGATGCTCTCAACGTGGGACTTGTCGCTGCGTTTGGCCTCCGCGTGTTGCTGATTCTAACCGCATCGTGGGTCTTGCGATTTTGGCAATTCGAAGTCGCTGGGGCCGTTTATCTGCTGTGGTTGGTTTACCAACACTTCACCTCCAACGTTGACGAGGACGAGCATCATCACGGACCCCGCTTTGCCTCGCTTTGGCAAGCGATTCCCACAATTGCGCTGACTGATTTGGCGTTTTCTCTCGACAGTGTTACCACGGCGATCGCCCTCTCCCGCGACATTTGGGTCGTCTTACTGGGCGGCACCATCGGCGTCATCACGCTGCGGTTCATGGCTCAACTCTTTATCCGCTGGCTGGAAGAATACGAATATCTAGAGGATGCGGGGTTCATCACAGTGGCTCTAGTCGGCATTCGCTTGTTAATTCGAGTTGCCAACGAGGAGTGGGTTCCACCCCAATGGCTCATGGTGGGACTCATTGCAGCTATCTTCGCCTGGGGCTTCTCAAAGAAGACGGCCCATGCCGACGCCGATGGCGATGTAGCCCATTTGCAGCAGTCTGACACCTCTCCTCTAGGCGTCGAGAATACTCATACCGAAGGTACCAGCGTTGAAACCTCAGAAGAATCTCGTCAACCAGCCGGCGTGTCTGGCTTAAAGTCAGAGCCAGAGGGAAACGAGGATTAACCGGACTAAAGGGGAACGAGTGGATATCTCAACGGGCGATAGCTCTCGTTTTGCTTAGCGCCAGCATTCTGTCATCCTTCTGCCTTTCACCGCTCACCGATGGACAGGATGCTGTCCATAAAAGGGCAAAACGGTTTCCCAGCTAGGGCGATCGCTCCCTTGCCATTGCGAATGGGCTAGCGCTAATACTCCGGTCACCGTATGGGCTAGCCCGTCTTCAGCTTGAATGAGATCGTAGGGCGTGGACCATGTACGGAGCTTGCTGTCCCAATCCGCCTGAGAATATACGGCATCGGCAAGAGCGACCTGAACAACGGCAGCTTGACGCTGATAGATAGCACCAAACACATCGCCTCGCTGAGCCTGCATAGAGACTGCGATATGAGAGGGTTGAGTCGATTGGTCTGACAGGGTTTGCTGATGCTGCTGAGCGATCGCGGCCAAGCTTGATATCCCAAACAGGGGCACCGAAAGCTGTTGCGCCAGCGTGCGAGCCACCACGACGCCGATGCGAGTGCCCGTAAAGCCGCCGGGACCTTTGGCAACAGCCAGGTAAGCAATGTCCCGCCATTGATAGGGTTGCACAAAGTCTTGCAGGCAGGTATGGAGATATTGAGTCAAATCGCGACCCAACGGCCAGACGCGCGATCGCGTTGTCTCCTCTTCTAGATGAATCAGCGCAAGACCCAGTTCAGGACTGCTCGTATGAATGGCTAACCCGATCATGACTCACTGCGAACCGTTCCGTCAGGCATCACGGTTTCATTGAAAGTCGCCCCTTCCAACACGGCCCCTTCCAAATCGGCATCCTGAAAAACGGTTTGGGTCAGATCAGCACCGCTTAGGTTCACGTTAGAGAGTTGAGCATTGGCGAAGGATGCCGACTTGAGGTTCGCTCCTAAAAGATTGGCCTCCTTGAGATTGGCATTGGCAAACTCTGCACCCGCCAAGTTAGCCCGGTTCAGACGTGCTCCGTGTAGGTTCGTCTCTTCCAACGTTGCCTCACTCAAATCGGCACTGAGTAAACGAGCATCTTCCAAATTGGCATCAGACAAATTGGCCTTCGACAGTTTTGCCCGCTGGAGTTCTGCCCGTTTGAGGTTGGCTCCCCTCAAATCAGCTGCCATCAGGTTTGCCCGACTCATCTCGACCCCAATCAGGCTCGCTTTGCTGAGATCGCACTCGCTTAAGTTGACGCTAGATAAATCGGAACGGTTCAGGTTGACGCCGGACAAAATCGCTTTACTCAGAACCGTTCCCGCCAGGTCAGCGCCTAGCAGATTGGCTCCGGTCAGCGTTGCCCCAGTGAGGTCAGCCTTGTTGACATCGGCACCGCTCAAGTCCGCACGAGACAGATTGGCACTCGATAAATCAGCTTCTGAGAGGGAAGCGCCGATAAAATTCACACGGGATAGATCCGCTTTGCTGAGGTTAGCGTGGTTTAGCTCAGCATTGCTGAGATTGGCTCGACTCAAGTCAATTTCAACACCACCATTCTCTTCACGCCATTGATTCCAACCGTCAATACCTGCGCGAAGCTTTGCAAGCTGCTCTTCATTTGCCATCTTGCCGTCTCGCCCTCCCTGTGTGTGTTTGACAGGCCAACCCCATCTAGACTGTACGCAGAGCTTCCGTCGTAGACCAAGCTAGCTAGACCATGCGTAATGCCTAGATTAGAACAGAACGCTGGATCAGCCTCATCATATTTGTACTAAGACAACTATTCGACCGCTGTAGCGCTTTTCAGCGATATTCTACACAACTTCTGATGACAGCCGTTATGAAGGATAGACGAAGGTGGACCAAATTTTGACCAATCCAGTTGCTGTGGCACTGAACAACTGGGATGAGGCGTCTACATCAGCCGATAAAGTCCGCAGGGCTAGAATAGGTGCGGATTGCTGCGGTGCGATCGCTACCCTTTCGATATTGCTGCCAATCCCCTGCTGTTGATTGAGCCGCCAACACTGCATATGCCCATCTTGAGTCCCGATGATGATATCGGGCTGAGTGGGATGCGATAAGAGCGATCGCACGGGCAAATAAAACCCCTCTGCCTTGACCGATTTCAAAATGCCTCCCGTCTCAGGATCGCGCCAATGCACCGCAACATCCCATCCAGCAGTCACCAAGGCTTGGTCGTTCGCCAGCCAAGCCAATGCAGTAATCGCTCCCGGCTGACGACTGAGCGTTCTCAAACAGTCGCCAGTCGGCAAATGCCAGATTTTAATCTGCCCTTCTGTATCGCCACTGGCCAGCAAAGTACCCGAGTGACTGATAGCTAAGCTCGCAATACTGGCTCGATGTGTTGGTTTGAGAACTTGACTTGTTCTTGCCTGCCAGTTCCATCGGTGAATGCTGCCTTGCTCATCTGTGACCAGCAGCTCTTGCCCATCCGCCGTAAACAGAAGCTGGGTGATGGGCTGAGAGAGTCTCAGCAGGGCCTGACCTTGCCACTCGTCTTCAGACCAACTCCACTTTTCCACAGTGCCCTGGCGTGTGCCTAGCAAAAAGATCGGTTCAGCGGGATGAAGGACCACAGCAGACGGAGCCTGTTCGAGTCGAAGCGTAGACAAGCAATTTGCGGGATCGGTAAGCGATCGCACCTCGATCTCAGGGGTGTCTTTCAACAACAGCAGATGATCTACAGACGGAACAGGTACGGCATCCACTATCGTCATCTTCAAGTCGATTTCTCGCTGGGACATCCATCGGCTGTTGGGAACGGCAGCCATCACAGGCGAAGAAAGTGTTGACACCGTCATAGTGTCCATCCCCAAAGCAGACATCACCGCCTCAACGGTAGCGATACGATCACGCAGGGCAGGCTGCACCATTTGATCAATCAGGTTTGCCAAATCGGGCTGCACGTCGGGCACAATGCTGCGCCACTGCCACCAGCCATTGAGGCTATCAAATAGATCAAAGGGCGGCAGTCCGGTAAGCAGATGCAGGCAAACGACCCCCAAACTATAGACATCGCTCGCATAGGTCGCCTCACCGCGTAGCTGTTCAGGAGACACGTAATCAGCGCTGCCGACAACGGTGCCGGGTCGAGCCATGCGGGTCGCCGTCATGGGTTTAATGACACCCAAATCGACGAGCCACCAATGGCTCTGTCCAGGAGGACAGCGAAAGTTGGTGGGCTTAATATCGCGATGGATAATGCGGTTTCTATGCAAATAGTGCAGCACGGGTAAGACGTCCTTCAGAAAAGTCCGCACCTCTTTGCTACTAAATGGACCCCGCTTTTCCTGCAAACGCTGGTCAAGATGAGGCCCTTGCAAAAACTGCTGCACTAAGAACTGGTGCTTGTCTCGCTCAAAAGAGGCCAACAGGTCGGGCAGTTGTGAATGTTGGCTAGCAATAGTGAGGTGATCGACATCTTTGCGAAAGCGTTCTGCTGAGGCTTCTTGCTCTAAAAGAGTATTGCCAAAGGGGGTGAACTGTTTGATCAAACACTGAGAATCGACAAGCGTCGCGCGATCGCGTCCAATATAGGTCCGACTATTCTGTCCAGGCCCCACCGGGTAAGCAGCTTCGTAGCGATCGCCCAACTGCAGCCGCCAGCCACACTGCTGACAAAAACGATGGCTGTCAGGATTACGAGGTTTGGCACAGTCCGGATTGAGGCAGTGGATCATCGTAGCCGTAGTCGCATGAGCACCGGGAGATGATCCGAGGCTTGGGCAGTGGTTTGAGGAATATCGACGTCCACCAACTCAATGCTGTCAGGCGTATAGAAAATGTAGTCCAGTTTGTATTGAGGCGAGTCAGACGGAAAGGTGAACTGCTCCGACTGAGTCCAACTTTCAGCAGAAACTGCTGGGGTAAACGTAGACGACTCCAGGACAGTTTGAATAGAGCGTGGCTCTCCCTCGTCATCACGATTAAGGGCGCTATTGAAATCGCCCACAAGAAGTACCGGATGCTGTTCCGCATACTGCTCGGCCAATGCTAGAACAAACTCGGTTTGATTTTGACGGGTAGGTCGATCAAAGGCTTCCAAATGCAGATTAATCACAATTAGGGTCTGATCGCCAATCTGCACATCAGCGACCTGAGCCAAGCGATCCAAATACAGAGCGTTGAAATAGAAGGGATTGGTTGCCACCTTTTCCAGGACGAATCGTTCATGGCGCGTGATTGGAAAACGGCTCAGAATAGCTTGCCCGGAAAGAATTTCTCCAAAATGGGCTGTAGGAGACCAAGAGGGAAAGGGCACATAGCGCTTGTCCCAGTTGATGGCGATCGCCTGCTGGGGATATTCAAAAACAGTGTTGAGCGCCTTCACCTGATCAACTCGAAACGACCGCCTGGAGTCAAAATCGATCTCTTGTAACGCCAGAATATCTGGGTTCAAAGGCTTGAGCGCCTTGATAACCGTATCCAAATTGTCGTCGTACAAGTCTTGAGTACGATTAACGGCCTGATTGTTCGTTAGCCCTGATAGGTAACCAATGTTGAAGGACAGTACCGTAATCTCGTTCGTCGTCGTTTTGAGCGGATACTCATCGGATGTTTCTAGCCGGGCGTAGTCCTCTTCAGAATATCGGCTGGAGCTAGCCCAAAGGAAAAATACGCCAACGAACAGCAAGCCTGCTCCCAATAGGATTAGGAGACCTGTCAAAATCTGTACACCCAGTCGAAGAGATGAATTCACAATTCTATGTGCTTTGAAACGTAGATCGTAAAAGGATGTCGTGCACTTGAACGTACTCTGGCTGCTCTAAAACATAGGCCACCGCATTCGCAATATCTTTGGACTGCAACACTGGAAAGCGGGAATAGATTTCCTCAGCTATGGAAGCATCGCCGTGATACTTCTCAGCAAATTCAGTCTCAGTGAAGCCAGGACTAATGGATGAGATGCGGATTTGGCTATCAGCCATGCGGAGTTCTTGTCGTAGAGCTTCCGTCAGTGCTCGAACGGCGTACTTGGTAGCCGCATAGACACCACTCGCTCCTGGAACGCGGTGTCCCGACAGAGAACTGATATGAATAATGTGGCCGCGATCGCCTCGTCGCTGCATGTCCTTCACCGCCTCCCGGGTACAGACACAAAGCGCAAGTATATTCACATCCAACATTTCGCGCCAGGCTTCCGTTTCACCCGACATCAGCGGTGCTTTGTGGCCCAAACCCGCATTATTAATCAACACGTCAACGCCGCCCCACTGCTGCCGTACCCTCTCAAACAGCGAGAGAATATCAGACTCCTGACGCAGATCGGTAGCCTGGATAAGAACCTCAACTCCGGCAGCAGTTAGCTTCTCCTTGAGCAGTTCCAGGCGATCGCGCCTGCGGGCACAAAGCGCCACCCGATATCCCTTATTCGTCAAGGTTTGAGCCACTTCAGCACCAATGCCGCTAGAGGCTCCCGTGATGAGTGCCACGGAGGAAGGGCGATCTTGATTAGGAGAAAGGGAGGTCATTGCCAATAGCCCACGGATGTCTCACACCTGGCAAAGTTGTAGCATAGAAATGTACTAATGAAGTTACAAGCCCCAGTTTTTATGAAATAGCTCTTATTATTTGGCTGTAGGTGTTTTGCAGCAAGATGACTTACTCGCAAATGATTCGTATCGGCATTGGTGTTGTGCTGGGAACCAGCATCCTAACGGGCTGTGGGCCAGGAGAGACCCCTGTCACAGAGGACCCCTCTCCAGAGTCAGAGGCAGTAGCGCCCGATGCCAGTGCTCCTGATTCTGCCGTTTCTGACCCGGCTGATTCCCCAGACGATGCCGCTTCCGAGGAGACCTCGCCATCTGAAGCCAACACTCCCGAGCCATCGACTCCTCAGACAGACGTATCCGACTCCTCAGCCACTGCCGAGGGGGAAACGCTGATCAATCCTCCGCAAGCCGCAACATTGACAGCGCGACAAGCAGGGTCACGGATTAATTTGCGATCGCAGCCCACAACCGATTCCGAGCGTCAAGGCTATGGCCTAGTAGGAGACGATGTTGAACTCTTGAGGGCAGCTGAAGGCTCCGATGAATTGACGTGGTACTACGTGAAATTCGACGAATCAGGTGCCGAAGGATGGATTCGCGGCGACTTCATCGACACTGCTGAAGTCACTGCCAGCGCAACTACAGCGAGCAACAGCACGAGTGCCGCTGGCAATAACAGTGCTGAGGTCAGCATTGACAGCTTCACTACTGATGAAATCTTTGCGGTAGGCAGTGGTGGATGCGGCATGACCCTCTGGCCGTCTAACACCAATGAGTTCATTTTCTTCAATGGGCTAGACAATACCGGCATGTGGATGAAACTGGATGGTGATATGATCCAGTTTCGTCGCACGGCTGCATCAGGTCCTGAGTTCTATGGACAGTCAGGTTCTCAAAGCTTTGTTAGCTTGGATGGAGCCTACGAAGTAGACGTAACAACGACTGCCGGCTCAGACAAAGGCTACGAAGCCATCAATATTGATTCGGGCACATTGACGCTGAAAACAGCCGGAGATGCCACCGACATTGCAGTGGAAGGAGACGCTGGGTGCTGATCCCCTTTCGTCTGCTGCCCTCCGCTCTCTATTCCCACAGTCGCCGCCGTTCAGGTCCATTAAGGCGCTGATGAGCATCGCGCAGTAGATTAGGAATGTCCAGCTTGCTGGGACAGCGGGGTAAGCAATCTCCACAATCCGTGCAGCGATTGCCTTTACGGCCTGGAAACCAATGTCCGGCATTCTCGAACATACGATAGCGATACTGACCATAGTCGGTCATATCGTAAGCGATCGCCAAATTTCGCAATCTCAGGACCTCGGGAATGTTAATGGTTTCAGGACAGGGCAAACAAGCATAGCATTGATGGCAGCGGTCTGCTGCTAGGGAAACTTGAAGGGCTGCTTCCAGTCGTCCAAAGGCTGCTTGTTCCTCAGCCGTTAGGGGACCGGCGCGATCGCAGACCTGTAGCGGCAACATCAGTTCTTTGGGCACAGCAGGCCCCATGCTCAAAGTTGTTATTTCGGGTTGGCTCAGCAGCCATCGATAGGTCAGATGCAGTGGCTCAAACGGTGTACAGAGATGCCGCAGCTTGTCGGGCGGCGTATACAGCAAACCTCCCTTGTCAGCAGGGGAAATGATGAAAACCCCCATGTCGTGTTTGTGAGCAAGCTTCACGACGGACTGATGTCGAGGAAAGAACGTGTAATAGTGCAGGTTAACGAAAGCAAATAAGTTTGTCTTGATCGCAGTGGTGATGAGGTCTTGACTGCCGTGGGTTGAAAATCCAATGTGCCGTATTTTGCCAGCCGCCTGAGCTTCTTTAAGTGCTGCCATACAGCCGCTAGGATCTTGCACCCAAGCCAAATGCTGAGGGGTATTAAGGCCATGAACCGCGAGACAATCAATTGTGTCTACCTGGAGGCGAGCTAGGGACTCCTCTAGGTGAGCTGTCATTGTTGCGGCATCAGGCGTAGGCGAAATTTTGGTTGTGATAGTGAGGTGCGATCGCGCTTCATGGCCTAGTTCTTGAAGCACTTGTCCTAAGAGCGTCTCGCTCTCTCCATAGCCTCGGGCCGTTTCGATATGGTTAATACCCCGCCCAAGAGCTGCCTTGACTGTCGCTGTGAAGACTTCAGCCGAGGAAAGCGATCGCATTGTTCCCAAAGAGAAAACGGACAGTTCAAGTTCCGTTTTTCCAAACCGGCGATACTTCATGGGGGAATAGGACAAATAACAGTTAGGCTAGTCAAGATAAAAAGCCGTTCAATTGCGGCCAGCGCAACATGCCTTACTGCTTTGCCAAAGCTAAAATTGGAACACTTGTAGATAGTCTGCTATTTGGCGCTGCTCAAAAAGATCCTATCGCTTTACCCGTCCACTCATCTATTGCTCAAAGGTATCGTTACTGATGCCACCACGCTGAGTAAAGTCTGAAGGACTCAGGTTGGAAATAAACTCGCGAAAGGCCTGTTTTTCGGCTTCATCGGCAGCCCGATCAACTGGAATGGAAGCATCAGCGATCACTTCTTCCATGACCCAAATGGGTGCATCCATGCGAAGAGCGATCGCGATGGCATCGCTGGGACGGGCATCTAGTTCTTTCCGGGTTTCGCCTGCACTGAGGGTGAGCAATGCATAGAAGGTATTGTCTTTCAGAGCATGAATGACGATACGTTCTAGAGCCATATCCCAATCGTCCAGCATATTGACGAACAAGTCATGGGTGAGTGGGCGAGGAGTTTGCTGATTTTCTAGAGCATTGATAATTGATTTGGCCTGGTCCTGTCCGATATAAATGGGAAGCGCACGGCGGTCTTCGGTATCTCGCAAGAGCACCACTGGATTGCGAGAAATCGCATCGAGTGCAATACCAGCGACTTTCATCTCAATCATTAGCTTGGCCTCGGGGTCTAGCTGAACTAGGTTGGCAGTGGGAAAACTCCATACTGGATGTGATTTTAAGTGACGGCAACGATTTATTTAGCTTTCACTCCGTAACAAAATTTAGGCCGAGGTCAGAGGAGTAAACTGTCCCTAGCTCGTAGCTCACCCACTTATTCATGCTATCGAGCACCTCAGTTGATGTTAGGGAAGAGAAAAATCGGTATCGTCTTTAAGTATGCCCTTATCTTCTCCTGTATGGGGCTAGATATCGTGATTATTTTGGGTAAAGGATTGTGTTCACAGGCTTAATACAATCGCTGGGAAACTTAACACGTCTTGATACAAGTCATCTCAAAATCGAGTGTCATGCAGAGACCCGCGATCGCATTCTTCAGGACATGGAAATCGGTGACAGTATTGCAGTTGATGGAGTTTGTCTGACTGTCGAAACAGGTTTGCCTAATGGGTTTATTGCTACGGCCTCTCCAGAGACGCTGGCTCGTTCTACGCTGGGTGAATTGGCAGAGAACGCAGTGGTGAATTTAGAAAGCTCTCTACGAGTGGGCAGCAAAATTGGCGGTCACTTTGTTACGGGCCACGTAGATGGGTTTGGCACTTTAGAGGCGGTGACGGACACTGAGACATCTTGGGAATTGCGTTTTCGGGTGCCCTCCCCCCAGGTTGCTCGTTACATCGTTCCTAAAGGCAGCATTGCCGTTAATGGCATTAGCCTCACGGTGGCAGACTGTAGCGCCAGTGGCGACTGGTTTATGATCGCAGTTATTCCTGTGACCTATGCAGAAACCAATCTGCACTATCTGCGGCTGAACCAGTCTGTCAATTTGGAGGGAGATGTCTTAGGTAAGTATGCCGAGAAGTTCCTGAATTTAGGGCCTTCGTCCATCATGCAGCCTGAAATCTCTCTAGAATTCCTGACAGAGCATGGATATACGTGAAGTGACTTAGCAAGAGTTGTCGCCGTAGGGTCGCGAGCGATCCTTAAGGCCTGTCATCATTAGATCTGCAATGCTTCAGCAATGAGGGCTTCAGCCCCTAGTTTGTGAATCTGAGGCGGGCGCGGAATGCTTATCCTACAAGGCTCTTAGCACTAATCAATGACGCGACCTAAGGGTAAGCATGCGATCGCAAATGATTGACAAGCGCCTGTAAGCCCAATCGATAGCTCTCAGCCCCAAAGCCAGAAATCTGTCCAATAGCAACAGGCGCAATATATGAGTGATGTCGAAAAGGTTCCCGCTGATGAATATTACTGAGGTGAACTTCAACGGTGGGAATGGCAACGGCGGCGATCGCATCACGAATCGCTACGCTGGTGTGGGTATAGGCTCCAGGATTAATAAGCAACCCGTTAAATACATCAAAGGCACCCTGAATTAAATCAACCAGGATGCCTTCATGATTGGATTGCTCAATGGATACAGTCACAGAAAGCCTTTCAGCTTCTGAATTCAGCGATGCGTTAATATCATCCAGCGTTTTCAAACCATAGATATTAGGTTCACGCTTGCCCAACATATTTAAGTTTGGACCGTGAAGCACCAGTATTTGGGATTGAATCTCTTTCACGCTAGCTAAAAACTTTAGCGGATGCAACGGTCGTCTACTGGAATTGGTATAGGCTCATGTTCAGGCTGCGTCTGAGGCCCAAAGAGCGCATCAGCCAAACGGTTTAACCACTCTTTCAGCTTATCTAAAATCTTTTCAATATCCATGAAAGCGTTCTCCTTTCAGTGACAGATGCGTCTCTAAGCACAGGTTTCCCCTGCAAGAAACAAACCTGCCCAACGCATTGGGGCAAAATAGCATCTTTCATCCGATCATAACGAATCTGGAAAAATGATCAAGGTTAAATGAAGATTATTCTGTCTTCAGTAAGAGGCGCAAAAGATCTAAGGCAGAACAGCAGCTTAGGTGGCGGATCCAATCTCGACCCCGCAAATTGCCAAAACGGTAGCAACGACTTTCGACCCAACCTTTAGGTCCTGCAACCCCGATATAGACTAGCCCAACGGGTTTCTCCTCAGTTCCACCACCGGGTCCTGCAATCCCGGTAATACTCAATCCCCAATCTGTACCCAAGCGCGATCGCACACCCTTAGCCATCTGACAAGCAACAGGATCACTAACAGCCCCTTCAGATTCCAGCACGGCAGGTTGGACGCCAAGCAAACCAATCTTCACCGCATTGTCGTAAGAAATAATACCGCCCATAAAGTAATCGGAACTACCGGAAACCGCCGTAAGCATGCGTCCCAAGCCTCCACCTGTACAGGATTCCGCCACCGAAAGCGTTTGTCCTTTTTCTCGCAAGCGTTCGCCAACTACGGATTCAAGGGTATCCTCATCTGTTCCGTAGTAGTGATTTCCGGCAATCTTCATAATTTCTTCGGAAATCGGTTTGATTAGCGAGTTGGCCTCTGCCTCAGTAGCAGCCTTAGCAGACACCCGAAGTTTGACGGTACCCTGACTGGCATAGGGTGCCACAGTTGGGTTCTCTAGCTGTAAAAGGTGAGCCACTCGTTCTGCCAGCGTTGATTCCCCAATTCCCCAAAACTTAAGGGTGCGGCTGTAAATGGGAGCAGATGACCAGCCGTGTATTTTCAGGTAGGGCACCGCTGTTTCCTGCCACATGATGTGCATTTCTTTGGGCACTCCCGGAAATGTCATCAGTACTAAGCCTGGGCAGGGTTCCCAAATGATGCCGGGGGCACTCCCTGCCGGATTTGGCAACACATCAGCTCCTTTGGGAATTAGCGCTTGTTTGCGATTGCTGGGGGTCATCTCGCGTCCGCGACGAGCGAATTTTTGCTGGATATCCTCCAAGACATCTGATCGCTCCTCCAGCGGCGCATCAAAAAAATCGGCTAGGGTCTCAACGGTGAGATCGTCAGGGGTAGGACCCAGGCCCCCCGTGAAGAAGAGGAGGCGCGATCGCTCACACGCCACTTTCACAACCTGCTGAATTCGCTGAGGATTGTCTCCCACAACGGTTTGGTAATAATGAGGAATGCCCAGCTGAGCGAGTTCCTTAGCCAAAAACTGAGCGTTTGTATTGAGAATATCACCGAGCAAAAGCTCGCTACCGACACAGATAACTTCTGCACTTCCCTTCATGATCTCCGCTGTCCCAACTGCAGATTAAGCCTTTGCACTATAGAGCTTTCTCATCGTGGCATGATTAAGGGCAATAAGCTGTTTGCTGATTCGCGATCGCTCACCCAACATCCTTTTTCAATGCCCCTACGGTAGCGGTCTCTAATGATTCTGTCTCCTTCTATGAAAATTTTCTTGCCCCAAATGTCCCCAGTCGTTGGATGGTGGTTAGGAGGGGGACTTGCCTTTCGGATAATCGTCGCTGGGCTGCTGCCAATAGGGTTCGACGAAGCTTATTACTATCTCTACAGCCGCCATCTCGCTTGGAGCTACTTCGACCATCCAATTATGGTGGCGCTAACAACAGGTCTAGGCTGGTGGCCTACTGGCATTATCACTCCGCTCACCATTCGCCTGGGTGCATTAGGGCTTCACACCCTGAGCTTGCTATTGCTATACCTCGTCGCCCGGCATCTATTCAATGAAAAGACAGGCGTTTTAACGATCGCGATCGCGTCTATCGCCCCTATCTTATGGATTGCTTTCGGCGTTCTCACGTCTCCCGACAACGGTCTAATCTTTTTCTGGACGCTGACGCTACTGATTGCCGCTTGGGAGTTCATCCCCTATCAGATGTCAAACTCTACAGCACTAAGACCATCGGCTTATAAACCGTCTTACCGCATCGCTCTGATTGGGTTGACCTTGGGTTTGACCTGTCTCAGTAAATATCACGGGTTTGTGTTGGGTGCTGGACTGGTCGGGTTTTGTCTCGCCAGCGATCGCGCTCGTAAGGCCCTGAGGTCGCCGTGGATTGCCCTGTCGCTACTCATTTTTCTGCTCACACTGACGCCTCTTTGGCTGTGGAATAGTCAAAACGAGTGGTTTTCCTTTCGCTTTCACTTATTTATGCGATTCGAGGGAGACGGAGACCCTAACCCCTATCGCGTTTTGGATGCGTTCGGTACCTGGCTGCTCGGAATACTCTACCTATCGCCCACGATTGGCTTTCCGCTGTGGTGGAGCACAGGGCGATCACTAGTGCAGTCTTTACACGATCGCTTTACCCACCCCCTCTCTGAGGGCGAAAAAGCCGCTCGCGATCGCACAGCCCTAATTTTGTGGACTTCTTTACCCCTTGCCTTAGGCTTCACGCTTTTGGGAGGCAAGCAGGCAATTTATCCAGCTTGGCCTGCTCCAGGCTTTTGGGGACTAACATTGCTGCTAGCTCACAGCGCGGTGAATTGGCGATCGCGTACGCTTCGTCGTTGGCTAGGCGGGACCGCTGCATTTTTAGGAACGCTGGTGCTGATAGCATTGCTACATCTATCGCTGGGAGTGTTGCAAAAACCAGGTCATTTCAGTCCTCTAGGCGGTTTGGTACCAGTGGAACAGGATGGCTCAACCACTTTGTTGGATGTGCTGCAAATGCGATCGCGCTTCTCTCAGACGCCAAAACTGACCCAAGCACTAGAGAACGCAGACTTTGTTTTCACCGATGAGTTCTATCTCTCTGGATACGTTGATATGGCTTTGTACCCGCTAGCGAGCAAATCCATAACTTGCTTTAGCCAAGATCCTCGTGGGTTTGCGTTTTGGCATGATCCCCAACGGTGGTTAGGACAAGATGCCCTTTATATAACGCTGGACAGTCTGCATCGCGATCGCAATGCCCTGACTGCTGAGTTCCAGCCTTATTTTCAAACCCTAGAGCTGGTGGAAGAGCTACAGCTTACTCGCGGCGGCGCTATTACAGAAACAGTTTTGATCTATCGTGCTTTGAATATGCAACAGGCGTATTCCTATCCTTACCCGTAACACATTCAACTTCGACTTGAGTGTCCGAAATTGAGACGCTCTGGCACCTTTAGATCGATGAAGAATCAGTATAGAACTTGCGATCAACCCAACGCTTGGCTCGTTGAATAGCATCTGCCCTCGTCCAAGCTCGGGGCACAGCTACTGCACAGCCTGTTTCATAGTTCACCCAAGCAGCATAAGTGGTGAGGTTGTCCGATGAACCTTGCTCAATTTCGATAGTTAGTCCTCGATAGGGAAACGCTAAAACAATGTCAGGATAGTGGGGATCGATAATCATGGATGCTAAAGGCAATCAGAGTGATAAAGCCAACGCGGCTCAAGGATCTGTAGAGCAGTTGGCTTCAAGATTCACTCAAATTATGACGGGTTAGGAATTCTTTCTGTTGCAGCGAATGCCTTAGACACTATTTTGTGAATAACGCTCAAGCTCTCAAATTTTTATTGGGGAGTCCAAACGTATCGGACACAGCCGAGCAACTGGGGAGCCGAGCGCTGCAATGTTCATCCCGTGAAGGAAGGATATAGCCATCGCCAGTGCCGTTAAGACAAAACAGCAAACCTCTGGCTATGCGCTGAGGGCCCAGAGGCTACTGGATGCACAAGCCTAGATGGCCCTCTGCTTCGAGAGCTGCAACGTCTCCAAGGTGAACTGAGCAAAGGCATACAGCATTAGGGTTTCGCCAAGCAGCTCGGCAAATTCTTCTACCGTGATCCGGAGATGTTCCGAGAGAAATACGACTTTGTCAGAAGAGTGAGCTGATAGTCCAGAGGCGATCACTCCCTTTAACATTTCAGCTCCAAACCCGCCCATCAAGAATACGCCCAACCCCATGCCTACCCAAAGCACCGTAGTTCGGTGGTGCAGCCATGCCCAAACCAAATCCCGCCAGCCTAATAGAGGAATCCCGATTAATAGCCCCAGATAGATCAGCTTCCAATTAAACTGGTCAAGCATGATATGCAGTTTGGTCAACTCATCCAAACAAGCATAGAAGCACAACGTTGCAACTGCCGATGGCAAGAACCACGAGCACGGACGCACCATTTGTCGACGCAAGACCAGCAACAGCAGGCACAGTCCGCCAATTGTAAACAGATGGGCTGCTTGCAGCAGAGAGGGCAGCGATCGCAATCCATCAAAATCAAAGAGGGCAGCAACTTCACCCTGCCTAAAGATCATGGTTAGGTAGGCCAAGGCCAAACCCAACTCGACACAAATGAGGGCGATCGTACTTTTCCATAAAACTTTTTGTAGGGTCATTAACTCTATTCCGGTGACTCAATCCAGCTTGCCCGTAGACGAAGATGAACTGCTGTCGGATTTCGTCGGATTTTGTCCGCAAGAAAACAGCCTGTCAGAATCTCAAGCTTTGAATTTTGACTTAAGCTGATGCAGGCTGATTTCTAGTAACCCACTGTGACTGATGCGCTAATTTCCCCAGCTATTCCTAAGCCTCTACCTCAATCTGAGTCTCCTGCCAAATTAGCGATCTTGGCTTCCGGCAACGGCAGTAATCTAGAAGCGATCGCCGCTGCAATCGACAGGGAAGACCTCAACGCAACGATTCAGGTCGTTATCTACAACAATCCCGATGCTCAGGTGGCGAATCGAGCAAGCGATCGCGGATTGCCGGCTGTGCTGCTTAACCATCGCGAATTCGATAGCAGGGAGGCCCTCGACAGAGCCATCATCAATGCTGTAAAAGATCACGATGCGGAATGGGTCATCATGGCCGGATGGATGCGTCGAGTTACGGAGGTGCTGATTAACGCTTTTTCCAAACGTATCCTGAATATTCACCCCAGTCTGCTACCCAGTTTTCCTGGCATTCGGGCAGTAGAGCAAGCCCTAACGGCGGGCGTCAAAGTTACCGGCTGTACGGTTCACTATGTAGAACTCGTCATTGATAGCGGTCCTATCATCATGCAAGCAGTCGTTCCCGTGCAGCCAGATGACACACTCCAATCTCTGCAAACACGGATTCAGACCCAAGAACATCGAATCTATCCAGCCGCGATCGCGATCGCGA
>NZ_JAQMUB010000071.1 GCF_028330965.1 Oscillatoria sp. CS-180
ACGATACAGTAGAGGAGTCTCCATGTAGATGCTGGTAAGTTGGGGAACTTGAGCATCTCATGGAGCGCCCACTTTACCCAACCCATCTCATCTGAGACTCACCAATTTTCAGTGCTTTCAGGACTTTTCTGCACCACTAAGGGTTCGCTGGTCAAATCGCCAAATCGCTCAGGGCTTGCCATGTTTGAGATCGCCGGATTTGCAAATAGGCTGTAAGCGATCGTCAGCAGGCAACTAATGCTAGCGAAGACCAAAAGTTGTCGATGTTTCAATCGGAACCCAAAATCGATGAAGGCCACAACCAATATCCTGAAAAGAGCATGAATCGCCTAAGCAAATACTAACCGCAGCAATCGTAGTCTTGTTTTCACAAGGTCTAATAAAACCGTCAAGACTCTGGTGTAACTGGTGTGAGAGAAGGCTGTTCAATGTTGAGTTGATCCTGCAGCTGATTGGTTTCCTCAATGCGATTTTCTGCGTTTCGGCTTTCGGCTTGAACACTCTGCTGGAGCGTATCGATTGCCTGTTCTGCACTATTGATCTGATTTGTAGCAGAATCTAACGTTTCGTTGAAAGCTGGCGGAACATTAACTGTTTTTAACTGTTCAAGTTCGGCCCTGACCACTCTGAGCCTCTCGATTGACTGTTCTAAGTCCTGATTAGCTTTTTCGAGCTGCGCTTTGGTTTGAGTATGAGACGCCTGAGCATTACGAAGACTCTCATTGACATCTTGAATTCTCTGATTCAGTTCAATTTCTTCTTCTAAGTTGTGCTTTCTGGATTCTAAAACCCTAACTTCAACAGAGGGCTTAACAACGTTTTCTACATAAAACCAAAGTACAGGAACACCGATGAGTACAGTCGCAATCCCTTGAAAAATAGCTCTAGTAAATTGCGAGAGAATTGAAGACTCTTCATACCACTTGGTTGATATCTTGTCTCTAATTAAGGCTTCCTGGGCTTTAATTCTAGCTATTTCAGCTTTGATTTTTTCTTGCTCAAGGTGCTTTATGTTCTCAGTGAAGCTAGGCAAGTCTTCTATCTTTTTATTACTCATAGTTTTCCCTTGAGGGCTTAGTAAAATATAGCTTCAGTCATCTAGGCCGATGCACCCAATAGCACCCGGGCGCTGAGTACCGCTACACGGAATTCAAAATGCAAAATACCCTACCCTTCGAGAACGCTGAAGGCGAACGAGAAGAGGAAAGCTCTACAGAATTCAAAACTAAGGCAATAAGCTTTTCCGGTGTTTTGAATGGTGAGCCTATTTCTGCCGCAGTGTACTAGTGCATAGCCCAATGGCTTGCCGTTTTTGTCCCAAACGAGTTGGCGACTACAAATCGACTTACGCAACTGTGAGACTCAAAATCTCGTCAATGACAGAGTATTATTATGCAGACCCTAGCTCCGCAACAGATTTATGGCCCTCCAACTTCGTGTTTTCGTTCCTCCCCATCCGCTAATCAAGCACTGGCTAGGGGTCGCTCGGGATGCTAATACCCCTTCATCGCTCTTCCGTACTTCGATGACCGAGTTAGGACGCTGGTTAACCTACGAAGCCACTCGTGAATGGTTACCCACGATGGACAGGATGATTGAAACACCGCTAGCTCCTTGTCCAGCAACTTTTATCAATCCCCAAGTTCCCACTGTGATTGTGCCGATCTTGCGGGCGGGATTAGCGCTTATGGAGGGTGCCCAGGCCGTATTGCCCTTAGCTTCGGTGTATCACGTGGGGTTTGTCCGTAATGAAGAAACGCTGGAGGCTAGCTGTTATCTCAATAAACTGCCTGAGTCGTTGTCTGCTGAAACCCGCGTTCTGGTGAGTGAACCGATGTTGGCAACCGGCGGCACTATCATGGCAGCAATGGCGGACCTCACCTCGCGAGGCATTAGCGTTGAAAATATTCGGATTATTTCTATCGTGACGTCTCCCTCTGCGCTGCAACGGCTGGCAGATGCTTACCCCCAACTCAACATTTATGCTGCGACTATTGATGAAGGTCTAGATGACAATGGTTACATTGTGCCTGGATTAGGGGATGCGGGCGATCGCACGTTTGGCACCTAATTGTTCTATCTGCAGATGCCGTCAGCCGGTTTTCAATGACATCTTTTGAGAAAGTGACACGATCAATCCCCGTGATCAGCAACAATAGAGTTTGAAAAATTTTGCCTTCAAGCTCGCATAGCTTCAGCAGTTAGTTTTGATCCTTCTCGGAAATATTATGAGTCAGCAAGACAACTTTGGTAGTGGTTTCCTAGTCGGTACTCTATTTGGCGGAGTACTAGGTGGTATTGTCGGCGCAGTTGTGGCGTCTCGTGTGGTTCCTGGCAGCAGGGAACAGCAGACCTTCAGTCTTGACGACGACGCGGAGAGAGCGAATACCGAAGCCCTAAATCCTTCTGAAGAAGAGATGGAAATCGCTCGACGAGGGCTGGAAGACAAGATTGCACAGCTCAACTCAGCAATCGACGATGTTCGTCAACGCTTGGGAGGGACCAATGGTCATGCTCAGACCCGTGAGGATGTCGGTCAAGATTATTGAGGCACTGCGTCATTGTCTCTGCAATGTCTGAGGGTTCAGCTGTAGTAATGGCCGTCGGGCATGATGGTCGAGCGATCGCAGATTGCCGCACTCAGATCAACATTGACAGCTCGGAAGAGTGCTGCTCCTTGAAGACAGGTCGCTTCGAGCTGAGCCTGAAATAGGTTTGCCCCTTTCAGATTGGCCCCTCTCAAATTGGCTCCTCGTAGATTGGCTTCTTGTAAATCCGCATTGCTTAGGTCGCTTCCCTGTAAGTTAGCACCCTCAAGACAGGCATACCGCAAGTCGACACGAATCAAGTTAATTTCTACTAAAATAGCCTTTGTCAAATCTGCCGAAAACAATTTAACGTCTCCCAAATTTCCACGCTTTATAGTTAGTCCACGCAGATTTGCTCGACTCAAATTGCCATAGGGTAAGTAGGCATTGCTAATGACAGCATCGATTAACTCAATCCGTTGTAGATCGCATTCAAACCCATCTGCTTCATCAATAACGACGCTATGAAATTGCCGTTCGCCTGATTGATATTGCTCAAGAATGACCTGAAAATCTACTGTTTCCATAGACTACGAATCAACGCTTCAGCTGACAGACAAATTCTCGAAGGTTTCGGAGTGTATGCATTAAAGTACTGCCGAAATAGTGCTGTAGATACCCAGAAAGTCCTTGAGAAGTCGCGTCAGTCATACCTTCATGCGTTGCTACAAAAATTAACAAACCTTCGCTAATCTACAACCCGCAGACGTGAATTTCTTGGGGCTTAAAGATGTTTTCGGATTCAATGGCAAATTAAGCCGATTTATGAGCGTTTTAATTTGCGATAATAAGTTGCGAAGAACTGATTGATAACTTAAATGAATAGATAGGTGATTCTTGTTTTTAGATAAAGATATCTATTTGATTTGTCAAAAAGAATATTCAGGTCTTGACTGCAACTTTTAAGGACTGACTTGTGAATTTATTGTTAAGGTTTCTGTTGAGTTGAATGCTTGAAAATTCCCTGTGAAAAGCTGTGTCTTTTGTAAGATCTTATCGGACCGATGCTGTGACCGAGAAGCGGATGTTTAGACAACGGTAGGCAAAATAGGCAAGTGGACAAGGGAGTGAACCGATTGAAGGCACAGTTTTTGTTACAGTGGGCTGGAACAGATGAAGGCTTAACACTTGTGGGGTAAGCTGCTCAATCGCTCAAACTTCCATCAAGGTGAGATTCTCTATCCTTCTGCTTGCAGGCAGCGTATCTTGTGTGAACTTCAACTCTGCAAGGGCTTAAAATTAGCATTGTGGTTGAATTCCCTAGAATTAGCGAGAATTATGGGTAGCCAAGTAATGTTGGGTTTTGGTGTATCGCCTTAACTGTCATTAGCTGAAGGTGCCTTCCAGTTCAACTGTCCTCGAAAGAGAATCACATTCCTTGTAGGGAATTCGGCTGAGCATGACCAGACCTTTACTGAATCACTGAAACTTTGCGAAACTGGTTGTCTGTATTGCTAAACGAGCTGACGGTTTAAGCAGCTAGCCTTTCGGATTTTTGAATGAGTTATGAGTCAAAAGGATTCGTTTGCAACTTATTTTCACAGCCGCACTAAGTATGACCCAGACACGATCGCCAACATCAAAGGGGCGATGCAAGGACCACAACCCGAGCTTTTCAAGTCTTACCGACTCGGCTCAGAAGTGGATTTGAAGCCCTACTTGCATGAGTCAAAGGTTTCGCCAGAGGCGTCTTCCGAAGATCGAGGTTGGGCGCGACTGTCCCATTTTCTGATCAATGTGTATGGCTTGACTGCTCAATTAAAGACTCAGTTTGGGCAAGCTTTCTACCTCAGATCAGCCCCATCAGCAGGAGGTCTTTACCCCACGGAGTTGTATTTGGTTTCGCGGGGAAATCAGCTTCTGCCAGCTGGACTTTATAACTATCAAGTGCGAACCCATAGCCTATTGCGGTTTTGGGATGACCATGTGTGGCAAGCGCTGCAGGAGTCCTGTTTTTGGCATCCTGCTTTAGAACAAACTCAGCTTGCGATGGTGCTATCTACAGTATTTTACCGTTCTGCTTGGCGGTACCAGGATAGAGCCTATCGCCGCATTTGCCTTGATGCGGGGCACGTTTTGGGCAACTTGGAACTCGCTAGTGCGCTAGTTGATTATCGTCCCCATCTGATTGGCGGGTTTGCTGACTCAGCCCTCAATCAGATGCTTTATTTAGATGAGAGTGCTGAAAGCACGTTAGCCGTAGTTGCATTGGCCGATCTATTGCAGGTAGAGCAGAATTTGTCCCATTCGACCACTACCCAACCTGCGCGATCGCAAACTGACTTTCCCAAAGTTGCCGACGGTGAACTCTTGCCCTACATGCACCAAGTGACTTGTATTGAGGCGCAGGGAGATTTTCGTTGGCAGGTTCGTTCTCCGAGTTTAGCCGACCAGTCAAGCCCAAACACTGAAGCTGTCCCTGACGACAAATACAACTTTCCATTTTGCCTTAGGGTTCCCACGGTCACCTCTCCGATTAATTGGGATGATCGTCTGCAAGGACTTGAAAGAACCATTCTCAGGCGGCGTTCAACTCGACGCTTTAGTGGTGCTAACCTGACGTTAGATGAACTGAACACTGTTTTGGACTTTGTTTATCAGCCCCATCACTATGTTGAGCAGGGACTGGACGGTGATCCTGATTATTTTGACCTCAGCTTGATCCAGACCTTTGTGGCCGTTTCAGGAGTAGATAGTTTAGACGCGGGCTGTTATTACTACGCTCCTTACAAGCAAGAATTTCGGCAGATTCGCTTCAAGAACTTCCGGCAAGAATTGGAGTATCTTTGTCTAGGGCAAGCTTTGGGGCGAGATGCTGGAGCC
The DNA here is from genome assembly GCF_028330965.1 of Oscillatoria sp. CS-180. Classification (GTDB taxonomy): domain Bacteria; phylum Cyanobacteriota; class Cyanobacteriia; order Phormidesmidales; family Phormidesmidaceae; genus Halomicronema. Next base: position 5,412 of record NZ_JAQMUB010000071.1, read on the forward strand.
GTTATCTTTCATACAGCTGACCTGCAGCAGGCGATCGCTCGTCATGGCGATCGCGCCTATCGCTATCTGCATCTCGATGCTGGACACTTGGGGCAGCGCATCAACATTGCAGCAGTTCGGTTGGATTTGGGGGTCAGTGGGATTGGCGGATTCTTTGACGATCAGGTAAACGATGTGCTGGGTATCCCTGAGGATGAAGCCGTTTTGTACATCACAACTTTGGGGCGTCCTGCCGACTCTGTCTGAAATTCAGCCCTCTTCAGGACCTCCCTTTGACAGGCTAAGTGCAATATCAACCGCCTTAGACATCAGTGCATTGCAAAGTCCTCGTTCAAGTAAGCTGTTTGAATACACAGTGCAACGAGTTTCATTCCGACATGGTCACCATCAACGAGAACTATCTGAAGCTAAAAGCAGGCTATCTGTTTCCAGAAATTGCCCGTCGTGTCAATACATTTGCAGCCGCTAATCCCGATGCACCCATTATCAAACTGGGAATTGGTGACGTTACCGAACCGTTGCCTGCGGCCTGTCGGACAGCCATGATTGAGGCGGTCGAGGAAATGGGCGATCGCGCAACCTTTAGAGGCTACGGTCCAGAGCAAGGCTATGAATTTCTTCGGGACAAAATTGTTGAGCACGATTTTCAGGCCCGTGGCTGTGATGTCACTGCCGACGAAATCTTTATTTCTGACGGTTCCAAATGTGACTGTGGCAATATTCTTGATATTTTTGGCCACGACAACACAATCGCAGTGACGGATCCGGTGTATCCGGTTTATGTGGACACAAACGTCATGGCTGGACATACCGGACCAGTCCAAGAGGACGGTACCTATGAAGGACTGGTCTATTTGCCTATTTCCGCTGAAAACAACTTTACGGCTAGTATCCCAGGCCAGAAGATTGATCTCATTTACTTGTGTTTCCCTAATAACCCAACGGGAGCAACAGCGACAAAAGAGCACCTGCAAGACTGGGTCAATTACGCTCAAGCTAACGGATCGCTGATTCTTTTTGACGCTGCCTACGAAGCCTTCATCACCGATCCGGCTATTCCTCATTCCATTTATGAGATTCCTGGAGCTAAGGATTGCGCGATCGAGTTCCGTTCTTTCTCTAAAAATGCTGGTTTCACCGGGACTCGTTGTGCGTTAACCGTGGTGCCAACTTCTCTTAAAGTCACAGCATCTGACGGGACCAGCGTTGATTTACACCGCTTGTGGAATCGTCGCCAATCAACCAAGTTCAATGGTGTTTCCTACATCGTGCAGAGAGGCGCGGAGGCGGTCTACAGTGATGAGGGTCAGGCTCAGGTCCGTGAGCTGATTCAGTTTTATTTGGAGAACGCCCGCATCATCCGAGAACAGCTTTCGAAAGCAGGCATTCAAACTTATGGCGGTGTTAATGCTCCCTATGTTTGGGTCAAAACGCCCCATGGTCTCTCAAGCTGGGATTTCTTTGACAAGTTGCTCCAAACTTGCAACGTTGTGGGAACTCCGGGATCAGGATTTGGTGCAGCGGGAGAAGGCTACTTCCGTATCTCAGCTTTCAACAGCCGCAAGAATGTAGAAATGGCCATGCAGCGAATTACTGATAAGTTCAAGGCTGAAGTCTAGCCTTAGCCGCCTAGTATCACTACGCGAAATTCAAAACGTAAAATACGCTACTCTTCGAGAGCGCTAGAAGCGAACGAGAAGAGCAAAGCTCTACAGAATTCAACGCTAAGGCGGATAGCTTTCCGAAGCATAGAACGTAGTGCAGGCGTTGCTTTCTCGCGGAGTAAACCGACATTAGCAAGGAATACGTTGGGGTTTCCCGATGGCCACCGCTGCAACGCATATGCAAAAGCGAAGCTAAGAATTTTTAGCTTCGCTTTGCATTTAGATTAGATTTTCGATGCAGTGTCAGGCGAGTTGAGGACGCTTTCTAAACATCAAGAGACTGCCAAAAATGGTGATACCTACAGCGAGAGCGGGTTCGGGAACGGATTCTGCATCGATGCCTCTATTCGCATTGGTTCCGACAAATTTCCAATCAGGACCGTTGAAACTACTTTCGCTGAAAAAGCGGATCGTTTCCGCTTGACCGCTTTCAATCCCTAGGTCTTCAGAGATATTGATTCCCAATGAGCCAACGGCTTGAGCGCCTCCGATTTCGTGGGTATCGATTGAATACCCTGCATCGGACCACATGTTCTTGCCAATAACGCGACGCTCGCCAATCAGGTTGCCATTAGCATCAACAGCTTGAACGCCCAACTTACTATTGCGTCCGCGCTCCCAAATTAGTAAGTTGTCGATGGTCTTGCTGAACTGCAAATCGATGACAAACGTGCCATTGTCTTCTGTATCAATGATGTGGTTCAAGTTGTTGGTTCCCAGATTGGCCACAACATCGGCAGCTGTGGCGTCTTCAGCTCGAACACCGTCTGTCACGTCATCTCCCGTATCGGCGCTAGCAGCACCTGTATTGCCATTTAGAAAAGGATCGTTGTAGATGATTTCGGCAGCATTAATGTAAGAAAAGTCACTGACAACTTCGTCGCCGATTTGAACGGACTCTAGCAGAACATTGCCAGTGGGTGAGTTGTATTCAGAAAGGGTTGTAGTGAACTCGAAGCCAAAATCTAAAGCCTTTGCGTTGCCACCCAAGGTGAGCAAAGTACCTGTCGCGAGGCTCGCAGCCACGGCTAGTTTTGTGAAGGAAAACGTCATAGTCATATCAGGGAACAGCTTTTACGTTCTGAAGATAACGTTTGGAAAGGTCTGGTACGACAGAGAGGATACTCAAGAAAAATTGGAGTGATTTCATATTCACTTCAAATAAAGCCCTCGTTTTTATGGGACTTAGTTAGGGTTTCAAGTTTGATGGGATTTTCGAATGCTTTTAACTTCAGAACTTTGAGCCTTTCTTAGCTAAAAGGATTCTGCTGAAAAGCCCTTTGAATATTCTGTAAGCCTGTTGGGGTCGCAAGAAATATTTTGCGTAATTGCATTTAGGTATGGAAGTCTATCCGCACGAGATAGGGTCTACTGCTCTTCGGCATTTCTCTCTGATGATTTCGATTTGTAAACAGACAAAACCGTCTTCCCTCCTTACCGCGCGGTAGCCTAGACATGTTGCAGTTGGGGATGATGAGTGACACAGCCGGAGGCTTTACGACAACTGTTGGAAGCGATCGCTCAGGGGCAGGTGAGTCCAAATTCAGCGTTTGACAAGCTGAAGTATTTGGAATTTGAGCCAGTAGAAGATTTTGCCAAAGTGGATCACCATCGATCGCTCCGCACAGGATTTCCCGAGGTGATCTGGGGTCCGGGTAAGACGGTTGAACAAATCGTGAGCATCATGAAAGCGATGCGCGATCGCACGCCCATCGTGATGGCGACGCGGATCGAGCCGGAGATTGCCCAGCAGATTCGAATTGCCTTGCCGGAAGCGATGTATTATGACACAGCCCGTATTTGTGCGCTGGTTCCCATCAACGTGCAACCCCGCTATGCCGGTACTATCGGCATCCTGACAGCGGGGACGGCGGATTTGCCCGTTGCGGAGGAAGCAGCTGTAACAGCTGAGTTGTCGGGCTTTCACGTCGTGCGGCTCTGGGATGTTGGTGTAGCAGGCATTCATCGTTTGCTGCGCCATCGAGCCGTCGTTGATCAAGCTGACGTCTTGGTTGTGGTGGCCGGAATGGAGGGTGCTTTGCCCAGCGTTGTAGCGGGTTTTTCAGACTGTCCGATTGTGGCAGTGCCGACTAGCGTTGGCTACGGTGCGAATTTCGGCGGCATATCGGCGCTCCTGACGATGCTGAATTCGTGCGCCACTGGAATAGGCGTGGTGAACATTGACAATGGCTTTGGCGCGGCAATGCTAGCAGGACAAATTTTGCGAACGGCCAATCGAATTTGTGAACGAGGCGATCGGGCTTAGCAGGCAACGGAGCGGATACCCATCGTTCTATAGGGTTTCAGTCCTGCCACAACCCAGTTCAGTCATTGATAGAGCCAGCGTCTTATAGGCAAAGTGATGACCGATGCTTCTAGACAGCTACCGTGGCGATTTTGGATTATCACGCTGGTAGCTTTTATCAATGCAGTTAGTTTTAGCGTTATTATTCCGGTTTTATACCCTTACGCGAAGCAGTTTGGCCTCACCGACTTTCAGGCAAGTTTGCTGACGACGGTCTATGCGGTAGCACAGTTTTAGGGAACTCCTATTCTTGGTCGCTTATCTGATCGGGTTGGCCGTAAGCCGCTACTGATCTTAAGTTTGTTGGGCACGGTGGCCGCCAACCTCGCGGCAAGTTTCGCTCCGCTTGCCTGGTTTCTCTTTCTAGCTCGCAGGTTAGACGGTCTTACGGGCAGCAATAATTCTGTGGCTCAAGCCATTATTAGCGACACGACTCACCCAGAACAAAAGCACTCACAGAAAAAGCACTTTTAGTGTTCACCTGTCTAGTTTTCAAGTAGAGAAAATTGGGTTGAAAACTTTCTATCTAAAAGCAAGTTATGCAGATATGTCATACGGCGAAATTGCATTTGTTTGACGATTGAGCACCAATACATACACTCTAGCAATCTAAAAATGCTAAGCCTCAAAAACAATATTCAAGTTTTGTTTAATAAACAAATTTTTCTTGTTTTATGGGCCGGGATAGTGATATTCCTGGTGTATATTCGCATAATCAAATCCGTAATAAAGAGGTTTAAACATGGCAGAGAACGGTTCTAGAGAAGTTAGAGAGCTCCGCAGTCTCCCTCTTGAAGACTTGATTAGTGCTCCCCTAAACGCAGTTATCAAAGCTCAAACTGAAGCTGCGATGTCTACGGCTGACTTTATTAAACGTGTTGGATTTGTTGATCCCAAAAATAAGTCTCTCTTTGATCGCCTAGAACAAGATGACAGTTCTGATGTCCGAATTGCGGCGATAAGAGTTCGTAAAAAAGGGTTGAATGATCAGGGGGAAGTGGTTGATATTGAGGAACTCGTTGAGATTCCTTATATTTCTCTCTTCAATATTCCAGCGTTTGAGATTGACTCTCTAGATTGGAGTTTTGACGTCAAGCTAAAGCGTATTGAAGCATTTGAAACTGACCTAAACACAGTTATTGAAACTGAGCAATCAGGTACAGGAAACGCTGGAGGCTCTTTGCCAATAGCAGGCTTACCTATTGGTGTTGGGGGCGCAATGAGTGTTGAAGTGTCTTCTAAAACGGATTTTACACTTCGCTATGGCCAAACGAGAGAATCAGAATATAACCTAAGAATCAGTATTAAGGCTAATGCAGCTGCTCAGCCAAGAGGAATTGAGCGTTTATTAGATATTGCAGAACGAATTGCTACCGAGACAGAAGCTATCAATCGTGCCAATCCTTCTGAATAACAACAATTCGTTTTTACACAGGAATTTAATTTATGGTTGTCTAGAGAGGTCGGTGCATGGCTCTACCGCTGAAAGATATCCTATCTGCACTTGTCCGCGATATCGACAGAGCTAGTGTGTCTGCTGATATCAATCGTGCACACTGGCAGCGCGTTTATGACAGCAGCGAACTTTTGCGAGATGCTGTCCCTAGTCATGTTCGAGTGGTTGAAGCGAAAATTTCATTGCCAGTAGCATTTGAAGCTGTGGTCGAGGGACAAGTCCAAGATTATGGCCTCACTCCTAGACAAATTTCAAATATCCTACCTTCCGAGATCCCTAAAGCTACAAGAGATCGTTTAGCGCGACTTTTACATAGTCGGTTGGTTCAGGAAAAGCAGAATCAGCTCCTTAACGACGACTTACCTCAGCAACTTCGAAAACTCATTGAAGCTGTTGATCCTGAGATTATAAGAGGTGAAGAAGAGCGCATAGAGAACGAAGTTATCAAATTGCAACGGGACTTTCAAAGTAAACCCGCAAGAAATCAGGAAACTCAATGTATTTATAGGGCAGAAGAACTATCAAAGGTGAATCCGCAATACATTGTCCGCTTAGATCTAACTTTGGAAATTAGTTGAATTCTATCGTCTTTTTGTTATCCCTCTTTTATCAATCGAGAGAGAGGAAATCTGGGGTGCCTTTTGACTTTTTGATGAGTATAAATATTCCTGAGATTTAGGTCGTTTTGTTAGGCCCGTTACCCCATCGTCCCAAAAATTGTTATCTATTAGGCAAAAGCCAGTCAAAGCCTCAAACACTGGGGCTTCTGGCTGCTGCTTGCAATGGGGCATGATAGGCCGCGATCGCACCCACCTCTGAGTCTTTCGGTGTTCATGGCGAGCGCGATCGCCTTGTAGACAGGCTTACGCCAACGACGTCACTCTAGCTAAACGACGCGCACCCGTTTGGTGAGCACGACGACCACTTCGTTGGACTTGCCTGTGGGTATCGGCTTGCTCCAGTCGTTTGGTTCGGCGTAGTTGAGTTTGTGCAGCAGTTTAATCGTGGCCTGCACTGCACTGACGCTGCCGAACAGCATGTGACGCACCATGTCAAATTGCGGATCGTAGAATTCGTTCGCAGTAGGAACGGTGGACGCGGCTGCGCCCGAAACAGAAGGCTGAAACATGAGTCTGGTCTCCAGAAACGTTGATTTACGGAAGGAAACCAGAACTCAAATGGCCTAGCTACCCCATAACGTAGTGCGAATCGGGGTAGCTAAGGCACAATAGGCCCTAGCCTCCAGACTGGCTTCATCAGTGTGGGGGTCAGCTGCTGGTTGGTGCGTCAACACCTTCCAGTAGCGCTAAGTCAATTGAGTTCTGAATTTAGGCTGCGTGAGAGACACAACCTTGCGGATGAAGATAGGAAACTTTTGTACTCGCGTCAACCGTAGAGCTAATTCGACTCATTCACTATTTTGGGTTAAAGCTGCAACGGGTTAATTCACCGCTAGATCTGTTAAAAAGGCTTCGATCTCAAGTTGCTCCATGTCTTTGGGTGACGCTTCCCTGGAACAAGATGTATTGCTTGACCCACTGCAAATAGGTCTCTTCTGTGCGGTAAGCATAGTGCTTCAATTGCATCGAATCACGAATCCGATCCAACAGTTTTTTGTTTTTTGCCGAGCAAGAGACTCAACTAAAATCAGTATGTCTCGTAGCAAATATCACTAAATAAGCTGTATGTACTATATCCGACATAGGGTGGAAAGTTCCTTGCGATCCACCCAGACTTGGATAGTATGCAGAAAATTTCTTGAGATCTTCGCTCCTACAGGTGATAGGCAGAAAGTTTCTGTATCATTCCTTTCAGGGATAACATGCAGAAACTTTCTGTCTAACGAGATTGTTATGCGTCTAAAAAAACTCAACAAACTGCGCCATCAACTACCGCTGCCGCCAACGCTCATCGAGATGATCGAATCTGGTCAGTGGGTGCATCCTGGCGATGATGTCATGCTCGCGAAGATTCCGTTCATTCGCGATCCTCTAGTATTTCTCGGTTCAAAAGACAATATGCTGTTCGAGTCTGGTCCTCTAATGGGGCCAGACGAGATCGAAAACGAAATGTTTTCCGAATACCGTGGCTCTGAGGTTGGTGAACGCTCCCTTCCGTGGATCGACGTTGAGCGAACGCTATTTGTAATCTGCAACAAATGGCCGGGTGACGATGTTGGGATTGCTCTCGATTATCGTACCGACAACTCACCGCGCGTGGTTGGCGGTGATTGGACTAACGGCAATAGATGCATTTATCGTGAGATCAGTTCCTCATTCGATGCCTTTGTTGAATTGCTTGGACTCTGAGGTTAGCTCACAGGATGTACGACGCATAACAAACGGATACACCGGAGCGGGAAAACGCGGGTGGGTTCACTTCGTTCGGCAACGTTAACTCCCCGCTCGGTGATCCTGAACGTTATGCCACCTTCAGCTCTTTGTGGAGGCACGGTTGAAGGGTTGTCTATGGCTAGGAGTTCTCAAGCTGTTACATATAGTGTGGGTTGTATTGTAGAAAGAAGGTTTTGCAATTTTTCCTCTGTCATGGATGTTAGCCTCAAATTTATCTTGACTCGTCTCAAGCAAGACCTTGTGGCTCTTTACGGCGATCGCTTGCGGCATCTTACTCTCTTTGGATCCCAAGCCCGTTGTGACGCTGAACCGGGGTCAGATATTGATGTGTTGGTAGTGCTTAAGCCTCCTGTGCATCCTGGTGAAGAAATTAAACGAACAGGCAAGATAATCGCTGATATCTCCCTTCATCATGATGTAGTTATTAGCTGCCTATTCATGGACGAAACTCACTACCAAACCCGCAATGGTTCTCTCCTTCGCAATATCCGTAAAGAAGGAATCCCTTTGTGACCGATGAACAACGAGAGCTTCTGCTCAAAGCACAGCAAAGTTTAGAAGCTGCAAGGCTTCGAGTTGCAAGTTGGCGGTCTATGCGGATTGATCGCGCGCTTCCCGTAAATGATCGGCACGATCGCAAACTTATGATCAGTTATGGGGCTGCAATTTTTGATGTTGAAGTCGTGGCAGAGCGGCTGAATATCGCCGCAGATATGACTTTGCTTTCCGACTCTGGTATTGTGGATGACCTTCTTCCCTACAACGGTTGCCGTAAGTGCTCGGGTGGAAAGGGGCGATCGCGCAAGGGTCATACCTGCAGAAGATGACTGCAACGGCAGTCATCTTCTGCAAACCCTGGTTTAGTCCCCACTTCAGCGTTACGAGCGACCTGGCAAAAAGCCTGTCGACAGCCGTTTAAGGACTCGATTAGCAATGTCGCTGTACTGAATTTCGCCTGCGAGCAGTTGCCCCATGCGAGTGGTCATGGTGGGGCGCTTGATGCCCACTCGATAGCCGATTCCGGGGACTCGGAAAAAGACGCTGGCGATGCGTTGTGCCCACTGAATATTGTTGCCCCATTCATGCATGGCGGCGGTGTAGCTCGCTAGCGCATCTGCTTCTCCCTGTAGGGCTGCGTGGATGGCCTCAGCCGCTTTCATGCCGCTGTACATGCCAGGGCGCAATCCCTCCGCAGAGAGGGGATCGACGATCGCCCCGGCCTCTCCCACCAAAACGGCCTGTTGAGTATGGAGCGCTCTGTTACCGTCCCACAGTTTGAGCGGATGACGATAAATCTGACCCAACTGGCTATCTGCACCAAAGCTGTTGGCATAGGTTGCGAAGATGGAATTATAGTCAGGCTGATTTCTGCCTAGAAAGGTGATGCCGCCCATAATGTATCCCTGGGATTGGGGAAAGCACCACAGGCAACCATTCTTGAGCAAGCCAAACTCGAAATTGAGAGCGGCGTCTTCCCCCGGCAATTCGGTTGGAATCTGAAAGACAGCGCCCTGTCGTAGCTTAGGCGTGCTAAACCCCAGCCATTCTGCCAAGGGTCCCTCGGCACCATCGGCAGCAACGAGGTAGTGACTCTGAAAGGTTTCTTGAGGGGTGCGAACCGTCCAATGGGAATTTGAGAAGTCAACGCCTGTAACCGTTGTATTGTCTTGAAACGTGATTCCCTGAGCGATCGCCTGCTGCACCATAAACGCATCGAACCAATCTCGCTTCACAATCCAAATGGGATCTTGGGTCTGCAATTCTGAGGCGATCTCATCGCCAAGCTTCCAGGTGTAGCGAATTCGACGCAGTTTGCGATCGATGGCGGGATCAAAATCAAAATCAAAATCAAACCATTGGGCAACTAAGGGTGAGAGTGCGCCTGTGCAGGATTTGTAGCGGGGAAACGAGGACTTGTCCAGCACAAGGACAGAACAGCCCTTTTGGGCCAAATGATAGGCCGTGCTGCTCCCTGCTGGGCCAGCCCCGACAATAATGCAGTCAAACATATTGGTATTCTGTGCAAAAGCACCTACAAAAGCGTCGCCAAAGGAAACGTAGCACGAACAGGAGAGATCAGTGCCCATCGTCACTATTCAGCAGTCATCAGGACGTACCCTTGACCAAAAGCGGCTCTTGGTTAAACGAGTTACAGAAGCATTTCAAGAGGCTTATGGCCTTGGCCCTGAAGCCGTGACTATTTTCCTGCAAGATTTTGAAGATGATGGTTGGGGTAAGGAAGGCTTGCTGCATTGCGATCGCAGAACAAGCGCCAACCCCAGCAGTGAGGCATAAGCCTAGATGAATATCTAAGCTACCTGCTTTTTAAAAGCACAGTATCCGCTAGCCCTTCAGCCAACGGATACTGTGGATACTGTCAAGCGGTTTTTGGAAGCCTAGCTCTGGGGCATAACGTCCATCAAGTGCTTGCGGATTTCTTGAATCTGTTCCATGTCGCTTTCTTTGAGCTTCGTAAACAGATCGACGCACTGCTGAGCATTCGCCTCACGAGCATCTTGAATGTACTTGTCATAAGCTTGCAACGCTTGGGCTTTGTTATGCATGACAGTCAACCAGTCATATTCAAGGTTGCTGATGGTTTGTTGAGTTTGTGTGCTTGTAGCCATGATGAATTTACTCCAATTGTCTTCCGGTTTACAGCCGTCGTTGATGCCGTTAGGACAAGACGGCGCGCCATCGGTGCGTCAAGCGTTCGGATACTGCCTAGTGCACTGTCTAGATGGCTAAAGCTATACTTTGGCAACTGCTCCCACTAATTTCATCTTGCTAAAGGCAGCTTATTATCGCCCAGCGGATGGGGATGGAGAAAGGGGGCTGTTATAGGCCTATTGGACGTTTGTATAGCGCTTTAGGGTGGGATTTTTTTGGGTGCCGGGATTAGCTGAAGATGTTTCTGCCCCATTGTCGCCTCTCAACCTATCGACAAAAGACTCAATGGGACCTTCCTCTTCATCGTTAGCAATGCGGCGGTTAACGTCCTCGTCAAGGGCGGAGCGATCGACGCCGCCATCAAAATTCTCGCCAGTGATGGGGTTACGGGTTTGACGAACAGGACCGGGGTCGTAGGCTTCGGCCTCGGGAGTGGCGGCGGCATGGACGGGGGCAATGTTGATCGCCATGCTGCCAAAAAAGAGAGCGATCGCCAGCACGGCCATTGAAATCCAGCGGCCTGTTCCTCGACGTCGGCTAACTGAGCGTACCCCCTTTGAACTTTGACAGGACTTTGAAGATAGGCGGCTAGTCGTCTCAGTATTTGAAAACTGCATTGAAGAGGGTCGGAAATGAAAATCTTGAAACATGAAAAAGAACTCACTGAATTGGGATAAGAGTGAACGTTAGGGATTCTTCGGTTATTGCCGTACGGAGATCTGCCACCATCTTTGCCACCATCGGCTCAAACCGTTGAACGGGCAAAAGCCTACGCAACCTGAGGATTATCTCTGCTGTCTTTTCCTAACCTTGAGATTGGCCTTCAACGGTGGCAATCTTGCCCGTTTCCATAAGCTGCTTAAAGCGGTTAAGCTCATCACCTACTTGCTGCTCAGGTTCCTCACCAAAGAGCTTGGCGATCGCTGCTGTGAGTGCACCACCAGGCGGTTGGTATTCCATCACGACTTTGACCTCAGTCCCGCGATCTCCTGGTGCTGGTTGAAAGCGGACGAAGCCAGAATTTTCAATCTCAGCGCCATCAACAGACGTCCAGGCAATGAGGTGATTGGGTTCATCGTTAACAATGACAGCATCCCACTCGACAGTTTGACCCAAAGGAGCATTAGCGACCCAATGGGAATGAATGTCGTCTTTGACCTGAACAGTCTGAAGATGCTTCATAAACTTCGGCAAATTTTCTAGATTTCGCCAAAAGCTGTAGAGGTCAGCAGCAGAACGATTAATGGTGATAGTTTTCTCGACGCGAATGGCATGATCTAATCCCAATGCGTCTTCGACCTGCTTCACAGTGCTGTTGCGTTGGGCACCTTGATAAACCAAGCCGCTTCCGGCGATCGCCGTCAGAATACCTCGTAGCGATCGCTGCTTCAGTCCGCTCAACACCAACGCCCCACCGCCAACAATTGAAGCCCAACGTTCTAAATCGCCTGCCTGTTTGTCTGCAGGCGTTTGGGTGCGCATGGAATCTTCCATTTCAAAAATCCTGACAATCGTGTTTCAGAATGTTCGTCTCACCTTGCCGTGAGAAAACATCTGGTGTCAGCGTAAAGGGCTGAAACGGTGATCTCCTTCGTCCATAGGGGAGAGACTTGCTCTAAGTAGGCCCTTCTGCGGAGGGAAAGAGACAAGGTCGGTTTGATGCCAATGAGTGCTGCCAGTTCTGTTGCGACCCGATGACGAGCGCTCGGTATCTAGATGCTATTGGGTGCATCAGCTTGGGTGGCAGTTGGCAACTATCTGGCATCGTTTAACCAGGACTGAATGGCGGCTGCGGTCTCTTGAGCTTTCTCCAAATGAGGGACGTGACCGCATTCATCGATCCAGATCAGCTGTGCGTCTGGAATGAGAGCCTCAAACCGAGTAGCATCTTGGGTCCCTAAGATTTTGTCCTGTCGTCCCCAAACAATCAGAGTGGGAGGGGCAATGTCGGTAATGCGCTTAGTGAGAAAGTTATAGCCGCCACTCTTCGTGAAGGCGATCAGCGCTTCGGACCAGCTAGGGCATTCCAGATGTAAGGCGGCGCAGACTTCCGCATCGGGCGTCACAAGGGTCTTGTCGTGGTAGGCTTGCAGGCTGATGCGCCGTCGCACACCAGGATTTTTCAAGAAGCCCGTGGCCCAGCGATCGAACGGAGGAAACATGAGACGCCCCATTGCTGGTCCTGCGGCAAGTCCAGCACTGTCCAGTAGCACCAAATGGCTGACGGCGTCTGGATAAGTCAGCACAAAATCGATCGCGGCGGCTCCCCCCATTGAGGCCCCAACCAACACCACAGGCTGTCCAATCTGATGCTGCCAGAAACTATGGATATGCTGCTTGATGGCTGCGGGCGTGAGGTCAGGAACGAGCGTGCGATCGCCAAATCCAAATCCTAGCAGATCCAGTGCCCACGTCTCTCGGAATGCTGCTAGTGGGGGAACTAACCGCCGAAACTCTAGCAGTGAACTGTCAAATCCATGTAGCAACACAATGGGCGGCTGTGCCTGACCTTGTTGAGCATAGGTGGTCGGGATGGGGCGATCGCTCAGCGGAGTTTGAAGGGAGATTTGGCGAATGTTTTGAGCAAGGGCGATCGAGGTTGGTTCTGTCAGCGATTGAATGGCGGGCGGCAGGAATGGCGGAAAGGTTGTGGGTAAGGGCTGGGGGGACATTGGGTGGGTAGATGAGGTAGATAAGCGAATGGATGGATGAGATGCAAGCTATGTGTGAGGATTCGAGATATCGCGTCCCACCACAGTCCATTTTCCCCACGGTATCTATTCTGGGGATAGGGCTTTGGGTTTGCTGGTGTAGTAGCTGGCAACGAGGGCTAGCATCATCCACCACAGGGTGCTGACCTGAGGACGATACCAGATCGTGTCTACTAGGCCGTGTACGAGCATGCCGACCATAGTAGCTAAGGCGGCGATGAGCCAATAAGCCTGCACGGACTGAATTTCTCGCAGTCGCTGTAGCTGTCGCCATCCCTGTCCAAAGGTAACGGTTAGTAGCCAAAAGAAGACGCACAGACCAATAAATCCAGCTTCGACGGCAATTTCCAAGAAGACTGAATAAGCGCTGAGAGCGGTGTAGCGGGGTTTTTGATAGAAGGGATAGACTCGGTTGAAGGCGTCGTTGCCGGGACCAATGCCGAGAATGGGGCGGTCTTTGATCATATCGATGACGGCGACCCAAACATTGATGCGGAAGTTGTTGCTGCTGTCGCTACGACCGGCGAAGATGCTGAGGACGCGATCGCGCAACGGTTCCAAGGCCGCCACTGCTAGCACTACAAATGCCGCTGCCCCACCGATGAGCACAGGAATGGCCCACTGCTTCCAGAACTGATTGAAGCGGAGACTCCAGAACTGGACCAGCAGTACCAGCAATGCAAAGCCGCCTGCAACGAAGCCTAGCAGGCCGCCTCGGCTGAAGGTCAGCACTAGGCAGGCCATATTAATTAGAACTGAGAGAAGGGCAAGGGCTTTGGGGGTCCACCGAGGCCACGCGAACACGGCAGCACCACTCAGCATGACGGCTGGAATCAGATATCCTGCCAGCAAATTGGGATTACCGAGATAGCTATAAACTCGTGTGGTGCCAGCGAAGTTAGAGGTGGGATCGACCCAGGTAGCAAGATCTTCAGCCCCAAAGAACCACTGACGCAGTCCGACAACTGAGACCACTAGAGAGGTGAGCAGGTAAACCGTTACTAAGCTGGTCCGGAGCCGAGGACGCCGCAGCACTCGTGCCATTAAGAGAAACAGCAAAACGTTCAGCGTCAGTTTAATGAGACCTGAAATGGCAGCCGCTCGCACAGGCGATAGGGCTGTTGCCAGTAGCATGATGCCCCAATAGACAATGACGACTAGATGGATGGGAGTCAACCCTTCACTTGCCTCGTCTGACAGGGTTAGCAAAAACCAGAATGCGGCACAGGCTAACAGCAATACGCCAATCAGCGTGGTCGAAACGTAGGGTGCTAAGGCGAATAGAAGGGCAATGATACTTAGGGCAATGACATCACCCCAGGGCAAGAGCCAACTGCCGCGTCGCCATGCCCGAGCAAATCCCAGAAACTGATGCAGCAGGCTAACTTCACGCCACTGATGCAGCGCAAATCGGTTTAAGGTGATGCCCTGCCAAAAACTGCTTAACATACCTAACGCCTTAGCTCAAATTCACTAAGGGTTATTCTGCACTAATTCCACTACTCTGAAACAGGTTTTTAGAGTCCTCTTCTGATGCTCCGTGTCCTATAGTCTGGGCAACAACTAGAAACAGCATTTATAGATTCTTAACAACTTTTTTTGGGCATGGGTAAAGGGTTGGGTGTTTAGGTTGTCTACGGTATGGACTGAAGTTTTGAATTAGGTGGTAGCTTGTGACCAACCCTATGTAATTTCCACCGTAACTTCTGTAATGACGGATCAACCTGTCAGCGGTCAAAACAATGAAAATGCTCTATTAGTTGTCGGTATTGGTGCGTCTGCTGGCGGGTTAGATGTTCTTTCAGAAATCCTGAGTCATTTGCCGTTAGATACCGGAATGGCGTTTGTCTTGATGCAGCATCTTAATCCCGATCAGGAAAGCTTATTGAGTGAAATATTAGGGCGGGCTACTGAACTTCCAGTTGCTACGGCGGAAGATGGCATGACAGTAGAAGCCAATCATGTCTATGTGCTTCCACCCGATGCACGGATGACGATTGCTAACAAGCAACTTTGTTTAGAATCCCGCAGCCCAGGGCAACGATACCCCAAAGTCATTGATCCGTTTTTCCAGTCTCTGGCAAATGACTGCAAGAACAATGCGATCGCGATCGTCCTTTCTGGTAGCAACGATGATGGTGCAACAGGCATTCGAGCCGTACGAGAAGCCGGTGGCATTACCTTCGCTCAGGACAGAACGACAACCGAGTTTCCTGAGATGCCTAGCGCTGCCATTGCTACAGGGCAGGTTGATTTTGTTCTGGCTCCAGACAAGATTGCTGAAGAGCTTGTCAAGATCAGCAAGCATCCTTACCTGTGCGAAACTGCTTCGGGTGAAGCAGACGATTCGTTTGTCTTTGACGACGGCGAACTTTCCACCATCTTTAGTCTGCTACAAAAGCATACTGGGGTTGACTTTTCTCACTACAAACAGACGACCTTTGAGCGGCGAATGCGACGGCGGATGGCCCTGCGCAAGATTTCTCATTTGGCTGACTATGTTCACTATTTGGAGGACAATCCAACTGAAGTTAAGGCCCTCTATCAAGATGTCCTCATCACTGTTACTAACTTCTTTCGCGATGCAGAGGTGTTTACCACGCTTCGCCAGCAGGTGTTTCCTCACATTCTGCAACAACCTTCTGCAAGCGATTCCATTCGGGTCTGGGTCGCGGGATGCGCTACGGGTGAGGAAGCTTACTCTGTTGCGATTTGTCTGCTGGAATGCATTGATCCACTCATGATCAGTCCAACGATCCAAATTTTTGGGACTGACGTAAGCGATCAGGCGATCGAAGATGCCCGCGTTGGATACTATCCTGAGAATCGCATGGAGGGGGTGTCTTCTGGGCGACGACAGCGCTTTTTTGCAGAGGTAGATGGGGGCTACCAAATTAATAAATCTGTTCGGGAACTCTGCATCTTCGCTAAGCACGATTTGAGTAGCGATCCCCCCTTTTCCGATATTGATCTGATTACCTGCCGTAATGTGTTGATCTACTTTAAGCCCTCTTTGCAGCGGCGGGTTTTGTCCATCTTTCACTACAGTCTGAGGCAAACAGGTCTGCTGATGTTGGGCAATTCTGAAAGCGTGGGCGAAACGTCAGACCTCTTTCAGGTGTTTAATGCCCAAGCCAAGGTCTATGAGCGAGAGGCGGTGCCCTCCCGCATCAACTTTGATTTCGTCAGCAGCAAGCATCCTGAAGCGGCGGATTCTAGACAGCAGCCGGATTTTTCGGCGTCTCTCAGCCAGTCCAGCATACAGCAATGGGCCGATCAAATTGTGCTAAACCGATATGCCCCTGTAGGTATCGTGATTAATGACCGGTTAGATATTTTGCAGTTCCGAGGGGAAACGAGTCCCTTCTTGAGGCCGCCCTTAGGCGAACCCAGCTTTAATTTGCTGAAGATGATTCGGCCTAGCCTGTTGAATGAGGTGCGATCAGCGATCGAGCAGGCAAAACAGCGGAGCGTCACTATCAGGCGACAAAATTTACGCATTGAGGAAACGCAAACAGTCGGGGTATCTCTTGAGGTCATTCCATTCAATGTGTCCCAAGGCCGCTGCTTCTTAGTTTTATTTGAGCAAGAAGAAGACAGTTCGTCTGTACCGTTAGAACTGACAACGGATGCAGAAACGAACGACGAATTTGGAGACCCAACTACTGAGGTCGTTCAATTACGCCAAGAACTGGCAACGGTGCGTCAAGAACTGCTGGATGCTCGCACTTTTCTGCAAATGACTGTTGAGGAACAGGAAGCTACGCATCAGCAGTTAGTCGCGGCCAATGAAGAAGTGCTATCCAGCAACGAAGAACTCAGAAGTACGAATGAAGAACTGCAAACCGCGAAGGAAGAAATTCAATCGGCTAACGAGGAATTAAAGACCACCAATGAAGAACTGCAAAGTCGTAATGCCGAATCACGACGGGCCAACGATGACCTGATCAATCTGATTAACAACGTCAACATTCCCATCGTGATGTTGTCTAGCAATCTGCACATTCGCAGTTTTTCTCCAGCTGCTCGCGGCGTCTTTAACCTCATTCCTACCGATGTGGGTCGACCCATCAACAACATTCGACCCAATGTCAACATCACGAATTTGGAAGTCCTGATTCAAGAAGTAATCGACACTCTTAATTCCACCGAACAGGAGGTCAAGGACGAGGAAGGACGATGGTATCTGCTGAGAATTCGTCCCTATCGAACCGTTGAGAATCAGATTGATGGAGCGGTCATTGCGCTGATTGATATCAACAATCTGAGGCGAACCGAGGAAGAGTTGCGGGCGAGTCAGGCTCAGCTTGAGCGAGAACTGGTGGCCATGAATCACATGCGGACACTGAGTCTGCAACTGTTCGCCTCTCTTGATTTGGAGCAGGCGTTGAACGAAGTCCTGGATGCGGCGATCGCTATCCATCAAGCCGAACAGGGCTGTGCTCATCTTTATGATCCAGAACGAGATACTTTGAGAATCGTGGCTCATCGCGAGATCGACCAAGACTTCTTGGACTATTTTCAAGACATTGCGCTAACAGACGAGACGTTCTATGGTCGTACCCTTCTGCAGAGACGGCGCGTTGTGATTGAGAATATCCAAACTGATCCTGAGTTTGAGAGCTATCGTCAAATTGCCGCAGATGCCGGGATTCAAGCGCTTCAGGCAACTCCTTTGATTAGCCACAACGGCGAGATGTTGGGGGTTCTATCTACCCACTTTTCGCAGCCCTATCGTCCTTCCGAGCGGGAGTTGCGACTGCTAGATCTCTACGCGCGGCAGGCATCCGGGTTTATTAGTTTGGTGCGTGCTGAAAGAGAGCGACAGCGATTGCAGGAGCAAGAACAAGCTGCCCGCGCTGCCAACGCTAGCAAGGATCGGTTTCTGTCGGTCCTTTCCCACGAATTACGAACTCCCCTCAATAGCATCCTGGGCTGGTCACAGCTTCTGATTCAGGGACAAGTACGAGACGCTGATGTGAATCGGGCGATCGCCGCCATTCGCAATGGTGCTTTGGTTCAGCTTCAGTTCATTGAAGATTTGCTGGATGCTTCTCGCATTGTTCAGGACCGTTTTCAGGTTGAATTATTACCCGTTAACTTAACTGCTGTTGTGCAGGAAGCGGTCACCGCTATTCAACCTCAGGCGTATGAAAAGTCTCTTCAGCTCAATGTCGATTTAGAAAACTGTTCAAATCGGCTGATGGCAGATCCGGGTCGCATGGGCCAAGTCTTTTCTAACTTGCTGTCCAATGCCGTCAAGTTCACACCATCAGGAGGCCAGATCTCCGTTCGACTGACTTATACCCCCTCTCAAGTGCGAGTGCAAATTAGTGACACGGGACAGGGTATTGAACCTGAATTGTTGCCCTACATTTTTGATATCTTTCGCCAAGCGGATGATACCAATACCCGACGGACAGGAGGACTTGGGCTTGGCCTGTTCCTCGTCCACTCTATTGTGGCAGCCCATGAGGGACATGTGGAGGTTGAAAGTTCAGGCGAAAATCAAGGAACCACCTTCACCATTACGCTGCCTTGGGTGGTCGTTGATATTGCTCCACCATCCCCTACTGAGCCACGCCCTGCCGAAGATGTCAGCTTAGAGGGTATGCGGGTGCTAATAGTCGATGACACGGAGGCCAGTTTAACGCTCTACATGTTTGCTTTGCAGGAAATAGGAGCAACTGTTCTCACTGCCCAGTCCGCTGCTGAAGCCCTTGACATTATTCCTGAGGAAACGTTAGACGTCATTATTAGCGATGTGGGTCTGCCCGATATCAATGGCTATGAGTTCATACAACAAATACGATCGCTCCCTTCAGACCAGGGCGGCGACATTCCGGCGATCGCCCTGACCGGCTATACCTCTGATCAAGATGTGCAAGAGGCGATCGCAGCAGGATTCCAGATGCATCTCCCCAAACCCGTTGAGCTCAATGACTTGTACGATGCGCTATATCGTTTGGTGAGGTCGCGTGAAGGGTAGAAGTAGGCTGCATCTTCCCGCCTTTGGTAACATCTTCACAACTTCCTCAAATTCTTTTTCTAAGCTAGAAATCTGAAATTTAGCTAAGACTCATGCAGTTAGCTTCAAATTCCGTCGTTTTCCGCCTAATTTGAATAATGCTATTTGGGTAATACTAAGGAAATGAGTTTTAGATGTCTGTTTCTACCCGCTCTAAAAAAATCGGTATTCTAACAAGCGGTGGTGACTGTCCTGGTCTTAATGGTGTCATCAGAGCTGTTGTCAAATGCGCGACGCAGCGAGGTTGGGAGGTTTATGGCATTCCCTATGGAACCCAGGGATTAATTAATCTGGAGCAGGGCAACTGCGATAGGCAGGATTTACGGCTGCAAGAACACGGTTTCGACATTCCAGGTCTGCTTCGCGGCGTTGATATTCTTCAGTTCCTGAGTGGCAGCATTTTAGGCGCGTTGAATAGCGGCAGCCCCGATGATTTTGCCAGTGCAGATGAGATTTTGAAAGGGTATCGACATTTAGGACTCGATGCGCTGATTGCGCTGGGGGGCGATGGTAGTCTCAGCATTCTCAATGATCTAGCTGAAAAAGGGGGATGGAACTGGGTTGCGATTCCTAAAACAATTGACAATGATGTTCCTTTTACGGAGTGCTCTCTGGGCTTTGATACGGCGGTTAACACGGTGACTCGTGCCCTTTACGACCTGACGTTCACTGCCGCTAGCCATAACCGTATTATTGTGGTGCAAGTAATGGGGCGCGATGCAGGACATTTGGCTCTACAGTCGGGCATTGCCGGTGGGGCTGATGTGATCCTGATTCCTGAGCTGACTCCGAAGCTGAACGATCGCGTCCTTCATGGCATTTGCCAGCAAATCGTGCAGTTACGCCAGCGCGATCGCCAGTTTGCGCTTGTCGTGGTTGCCGAGGGCGTTCGCAATCAGGCCGATGGGAAAGAAAAGTACATCGGTGATACTTTGGCAAAGCAAATTCAAACCTATGGGCAACGGCTCTGTGAAACCGGACAGCCTCAATTTTGCCATCTGAAGCATTTGGAAACACGGGCTACCACGCTGGGCCACATTCAGCGCAGCGGTGTTCCCTCGTCGAGCGATCGCCGTTTGGCTGCTGCCTTTGGTTGCAAGGCTGTCGAGCTGATTGCTGCGGAAAAGTATCAGCAGCTTGTGATCTGGTCTCAGGGACGGGTCGATAGCAAGCCTCTTGGTACCGTCATGCCGATGATTAAGGAACGGCATCGTACCCACCTGTGTCCCAATCCGGTAGAACTCGACAGTCTCTGGGTCCAAACGGCTCGTGATTTAGGCATCTATGTTGGCGATTTCGTCTTGGCAACCTCGCCCGTTTACGGGTAAACCAATACAGAATTCGGTTCCCTGACCTGGCTCAGACTGCACTGTTAGGGAACCGTGGTGCTTGTCTACGATGATTTGTCGGGCGATCGTCAGTCCCAACCCGGTTCCTTTGCCCGTTCCTTTCGTCGTATAGAGATGGTCAAAAATTCGTTTCTGGACGTCTTCCGACATGCCTCGACTGTTGTCCCTGATGCGAACTTCAACGGTGTCTAGATTCTTTAGCGCAGTCGTAATCATAATTCGCTGAGGAGACATTTCTAGGTCGGCAATCGAGGCACTTTGGGCGGCTTCATCAAAATCATCAATGGCATTCGCCAGGATATTCATAAAGACCTGGTTCAGTTGTCCAGGAAAGCATTTCACTACTGGTAGGTCACCATATTGCCGTATCACTTCAATGGCGGGCCGCCGCTCATTGTCTTTTAGCCGATATTTCAAAATCAGGAGCGTACTATCCAACCCCTCATGTAGGTCGGCACTGACCTGATGCTCGGCGTCGGCGCGAGAGAAGACGCGCAAGCTGTTACTAATGGCTTTGATCCGGTCAGTTGCCCCCTGCATGGCAGTCAATAATTTTGGGAAATCCTGCTTGAGAAAGTCAAGGTCAATTGCCTCAGCCTTGTTCTGCACGGGGTAAGCGGCCTCGGGGTGATGGTGCTGATAGAGTTCGATATAGGCTAGCAGGTCATGTAGATCACTCTTAGCGTTGTTGATGCTGCCATTGAGAAACCCGGCTGGATTGTTGATTTCATGGGCGACTCCAGCCACCATATTGCCTAAAGAAGCCATCTTTTGGCTTTGGATAATCCGCAATTGGGATTGCTCAAGCTGTTGACTGTAGCGTTGAGCTTGCTGGTAGAGATGAGCATTCTCCAAGGCGATCGCGGCTTGGACACAGAGAAAGTTAAGCACCAAAATGCGATCGCTCGTAAAGGCACCTCGGGTGAGCTGATTGTGGAGATACAGCACCCCCACGAGGTCATCGTGATGCAGCATGGGCAGACAGACCACACTCTGAGGCTGATGGTAGGTGAGGTAGTCGTCTACAAAAGGGAGGTCTGTCGTCAGGTTGTCGATAGCGATAACTTCACGGGTGTTTTTGACGAAGTGCATCAGTTGAGCCGGAACCTTGGAACTATCCACCAAAAGCTCTGCGCAGAGATCAACGCAGTCAGGAGTCGCGATCGCCCGCACTTGCCAAGTGTCCTGATGGCTCGGTAAGGCTAGAACACAGCGATCGCCGCCAGAAGATTGCAGCATCGTTTGGGTCAACTGCCACAAGAGATCGTCAAGCTGGGTCAGTTTTGAAAGGGCTTGAGACGATTTAAGAACAACAGTAAAGTCCAATGCACTGTTGAAGTGGTGGCCAAAAGCTTGACTCAACTCAGCAGAGCTGTGGACAGAAAGGCTTGGGGGGGCGATCGTCGCTAATGCTTCAAAAGGATCAACTGCGGTCTGTTGAAGAACAGGTTGCAGAAGCTGAGGATAGCGCTTTTCTAAATCTTTGGTTTTGGCCTTCGCTCCCCAGTAAGCATAGCCATAATAGGCGGATTGCATGTAGCCTGCGGCTGCATTTTCCTTTCCCCATTCCAGGTAAAACTTTGCTGCAAGTTCGTTCGCCAACGCTTCTTCTTGAATGTATCCGCTCGTTTTGGCACCACGAATGGCCTGATCGTAAAGGTCAGCTGCTAATGCCTTTTTGCCTGAAATACGGTGGTGTTCTGCCTCTATCAGATCCCATTTGTGGCGGACGTTTGCGGGAGCGTGGTGAGCCCACTTTTTTAGCTTTTTTCGGCTCTGCTGAATTTGTTTAAGCAATAGCTTCTGCTGTGGGGACTGTGAATAGACTGCCGACCAAGTTAAGGCCGCAAACCACCAAAATTGCAAGACTTCGTAGAAGCCGATGACGCTGTCTAGATATTGGCGACACTGCGAGATGGCAGCTAGGGCAGCCTCAAGATCACCTAGCCAGTAGGCAAACATGAGTTCATACAAATAAAATGCACAAAATCCAGAGCGATCGTCTGCTTCCGCTAAAGATCTGAGCAGACTAGCCCGATCAAACCCTTGGCGCTTTAGAGCATCAAGCACGTCTTGGGATTCTAGTAAATTGAGCGTGAATTGGTAACTGGGATAGGCATAATCCAGAACGGCTCTTTTCTGAGATTTTTCGAGTGCTTTGATGTAGAGAATATGTTGTCTAGCATTTTCGTTTAACTCCATCCCTGCCGAGCGAGCATTGCGTAAATAGGAGAAAATTGACCAGGCCGCATATTCATTTTCTCCCGCTTCTAGTGCTCTTCGATAGTTTTCAAATAAGAAGGGATTGACTTCGTGAAGCGGATATTTCCAATGTTTAATGAGGGCATAAACCGTAAAAATAACGCCTGCTTCAATATTTAGCTTAATAGCAGGATTTTCCATCAGCCCGAGAGCCAGTTCTCCAAATTGATACCCTGCTTCAATATTTCCTAAAAAACTACTTACGATTAAACCATAGGAGCTGTAGGCTGAGGGAGCTACTTCACTATTGCCGTACCTTAAAAGAAGCTCAATTTGCTTGAAGATTAACAGGGGATAAAAATCAGGAGCACTAATGTAAGCTGCTGGAAGAATTGCTTTGATAATAGTGCTTCTGGCTTTAGCTACAGGCTCCAGCATAATTGGAGCCTCTTTTAACGATTGAATAGAGCGTCTTCTCAGCAAAACTTTTGTTCTGAGAAATCCCCATAAAACCGCAGCTGAGCTAGGATTTGATGGAAACTCTATGTTCAGTTTAGATAACACCTGAAAGCCTATTCGCAAGGCTTCTGATGTTCTATTTTGAATCGTGTAAGATAGGATTCTGATTTCGTAGCTTTTGATCTTTTGAAAAACAGGGTTGACTTGTTCTAAAACCAGTGCTGTCAATGCTTCGGATTTTTCAAAATCGCTGGCTAGGCAGGCTGCTTCTGCACCAACCTCACACAGTTCTTGAATCAACGTCTGCTGATGTTTCCACGCCTGCTGCCCCAGCATGTCAATACCCATTTGGCAGTATTGAACAGCCAAAGCATAGGCCGTGGTGCTCTTAGCCTTATAGGATGCTCTTAAGAGAAGCTGAACGAACTGATGTTGTTCACTGGGGTCAGTTATTAGTGCTTTACCTATCCCCATGCTGTTAACAACGTCAAACAAGCGTGGTTCTAATTCTGAATCAGAGAGCTGATTGATTATCAATCTGCCGATTCTTAAATGAGTGCTTGGCTTTTCAACTTCAGGAATGAGACGATAAGCAGCCTGTTGCACTTGGTCATGCAGAAACTTATATGGAACTGAAACTGTTTCAGGAATGACTACATCAGCATTCTGAAAAAGCTTGTAGGTTTCATCCACAGGTAGGATAAACTCTTCCTGCAGAGCTTTCCATAAGGCCGCTGCTATTGCTGTTTCCCCTTGCTCTGAAATCATCGACAACGTTGCTAGGTCGAATTGACTACCTAAGCAAGCTGCTAATTTCAGGGCTTGCTGTGTTTGATGTGGCAATCTTTGCAGCTGTTGCGCAATTAACTCTACAACATCATTAGTCAGGTAAGGCGCATCCACTTGGGTAATGTCGCAATCCCAATGACCTCGCTCATAGTCAAATTGAATAAATTTGTCTTCGTACAGCTGTTTGAGAAGTCGAGTGATAAAAAAAGGATTTCCTCGCGTTTTTCGATTAATCAGTTTGGCGAGGGGCGGCGATCGCTCAATTGAACAGTGCATGGCCTCTGCAACGAGTTGATTGGTCTCTGCAAAACCTAGTGGTGAAAGGGTTAGAACGTCAACAGAAGATCTTTGTCCCTGCCGCAACTCCTCAATCAGCGCGCATAGAGGATGTGCGTGAGACACTTCGTTACTGCGATAAGCCCCTATCAAGAGCAGATACCCGTCATTGTCCATCAGCAATTTGATGAGTTGCAGCGAAGCTGGATCAGCCCATTGCAAATCGTCTAAAAATAGGACTAGCGGATGCTTGGCCGTTGTAAATATCGCGATCAGTCTTTGAAACAGGCGATTGAAGCGTTGCTGTGCTGCCGTCCCTGAGAGGTCTGGGGCAGGAGGCTGTCTGCCAATAATGCGCTCTAGCGCGGGTACAACATCGACTAGGACTTGACCACTTTCTCCTAACGCTGTCAGGATATTTGTCCGCCAGTTGGCTAGCTGCGCATCCGATTCTGGCAGCAATTGCTCTACCAAATCTTGTAAAGCCTGAGCAAAGCCTAAGAAAGGAAGGGTGCGATTGAACTGATCAAATTTGCCCTTAACGAAGTAGCCGTTACGGCGAGTGATGGGTTTATGAATCTCGCTAACGACGGCTGTTTTACCAATTCCGGAGACGCCTGCCACCAGCATCAACTCCAAAGCGCCCTCTGCAACCTGTTCAAAAGCCGTCAGAAGTGTTTGAACTTCCGCTTTGCGACCATAGAGCTTCTCTGGAATGAGAAAGCGATCGCAGACATCCCGTTGTCTTAACTCGAAGGGAACCACTCCGCCCGTTGTCTGCCACTGCTGCAGGCAGCATTCCAGATCATGCTTTAGACCCAATGCACTTTGATAACGATCCTCTGCATTTTTAGCCATCAGCGTGTTGATAATGGCTGCTACCGTTGCAGGCACTTCAGGGTTGACCTGATCGATTGGGGGCGGCAGCTTGGCGATATGGCAATGCACTAATTCCAAAGGATCTTCTGTGGTGAAGGGCAAAGTACCGGTCAGCAACTGATACAGCGTTACCCCAAGCGCATAAAAGTCAGCACGATAGTCAATGCCACGGTTCATTCGTCCAGTTTGCTCGGGCGCTAAATAGGCTAGTGTCCCTTCCAACGTGTTTGGACTTTGAAGTTCCCGAGCCTCTTTGGGGAGCAAAGAGGCAATACTAAAATCCATCAGTTTCACCGCTTTAGAGTCAGGGCGAATGAGAATATTGGCAGGTTTAATATCTTTATGAACCACTCGGTTCTGACAGAGACCGTGAAGAATATCGGCTAGCTGTATGGCAATGCCCAGACTTTCGGACAGTGCAAGTCGTTGCTGTTGACAGTAGGTTTCTAGGACAACTCCACCCCAATCTTCCATTACGAGGGCGTAGCTTCTGCCCAAGGGTTCCAGGCTGATAGGATGAACAATGCCAGGGATAGGCAGGTTTTTGGCGATCGCGTATTGATTGCGAAACTGGACCAGGTCGTTAAAGGTAGGGTAGTCGTTTCGCAATATCTTGATGACTACCGACTGCTGCTGTGCCGTATGCAGTGCACGATAAACCCGGGTCCGCGATCCCTGGTGTAGCTGCTCAATCACAGTGTAGCCAGGAGGGACTATCGATAAAGTTGGCGGGGTCGTCGATGGAAACGTCATCACCTTAGTTGCGTAAGTTCATTATCCCGCTTCACCTTTGACACAATTCTGGTGCGCTTAAGCATTTAGTGTTATGTATAGCTGTCACCAGTTCCGTTAGGACAAGACGGCGAGCCATTGGGCGATAAACTAAGCACCTGAATGCTATTCAGGGCACAAGCCTAGATGGCTAAAGCTGTAAATACAAGTCTGGAATTAGGGTTTACAGGCCAATCTAAAATCAAAAATGCTGAATCGGTAGTATTTCTGACCTCCAAAACCGATCGGTATGAACTCGAATATAGCTGAGGCAGCCCGACTATAGAGAGCGATTTTATAAGTGTTTATAGATGATTTTAGATAATTCAAATCATTTATTTAAATTGATAATAGCCATCGCTAGTTCCGTCGGGCCAAAATAGCGAGCTATTGGGCGATATGCTAAGCACCGAGGTGCTATTGGATGCACTAGCATGGATGGCTAAGGTTATATACCCATCCCAGATGATTTCGGGGGTGAGAAAGCTTTTTAAATAAGGTTTTTCTTAAAAACATTCAAAATCCAAATAGGATTGCTATAGCTCGGCAGGGTCTCTTAAATCCTTCGTTCTGCGGGATTTCATCAATAATTCCTTTGCGAAGGGCAGCCGATTATTCCGCTGATAAGCAAAGCCAATCAAAGAACTAGGAATCGCTATCATTTCATGGAATTCAGCTTGGGCACGCTGGTCTTTCTCTTTGGGGTTGCGTTGATAGCAGGATGGGTTGATACCCTTGCTGGGGGTGGCGGCCTTCTGACAGTTCCAGCGCTTTTATTGACGGGGATGCCGCCTGCAAGCGCGATCGCCACCAACAAACTCCAAGGCAGCTGCGGCACCCTGGTGGCAACCACTTATTTCCTGAAGCAAGGGGCCATCCAGTTTCGAACTATCCGCTGGCTGGTGCTGACGACCTTTTTAGGATCCGTCATTGGGAGCTGGCTCGTTCTAAAAAGCAATACCGAATTTCTTGTCCGAGCATTACCCATCCTGCTTGTCTTAGTTGGCTGCTATGTTCTGATGTCCCCTAACATCGACGACACTGACAAACGGCACACAGTTAGCCTGCCTATCTTTGCTATTAGCGCAGCTCCAACACTGGGATTTTACGATGGCTTTTTTGGACCTGGAACAGGAAGTTTTATCGCCTTATCCCTTGTCACGTTGTGTGGATATGGCCTCTCAAAAGCCACCGCAAATGCCAAGATTTTGAACTTTACGAGTAATTTTTCATCGCTGCTCTACTTCATCCTGTTTGGGCAGATTGTTTGGATTGTTGGTGGGGTGATGATTATTGGTCAGGCAATTGGAGCGGCTATTGCAGCCAGGATGGTGATGAAAGTTGGGGCTGCGCTGATCAAACCAATCGTAGTCACAGTTTGCTTTTTGATGGCGATTCGTATCTTTTGGCAGACCCTCTGATACCCATTCTCGACTTTCGATTTCACAGGACTTACGCAGAATGTCCATCGATAGGTTATGCACTGCTTACGATGCTGATTTTGTACGTTCTTCACGCTGGTTTCGGTGAGCACCGCAGGGTGGGCGGTGCTTAACCAAGCTACTGCACAGGGCTATATCTTTCACCTATATTCTTTTTCAATGGCTAGGTCTAGCGTCAGCTGCTGAAAGACTTGAGGATTTTCCAGGTTCGATATCGTGATGCCCAATAGTCTGACAGGTCGGCTCGGATCAATGTGGGCAGACAGCAGATTGCGGGACAATTGCAAAATTGCCTCTGGTTCTCGAATGAGACTATCCAACGTCCGGCTGCGTGTGATGGTCTCGTAGTTGCCGTACTTGATCTTGAGGGTGATGGTGTAGCCGTAGTGCTGATTCTGGGTGAGCCGCTGATGGACCTCCTGGGCAATCTTCACGAGGGCGGCATCCAGATCTTCGCGTCGTCGCAGATCCTTAGAAAAGCTGCGCTCAGACCCAATCGACTTACGAATGCGATTGGGATTGACCGGGCGATTGTCTTCCGCTCTCACAATGCGATAGTAGTGATCGCCAGCTTTACCGAAGGTTGCGATTAGTCGTGTTCTCTCCCACTGCTTCAGGTCTGCGCCTGTGGCAATACCGTACGCCTTCATTTTGGTGGCTGTCGCCGGACCAATGCCGTAAAACGATTCAATCGGCAACTGTTCTAAAAAGCCTTCAGCTTGCTCTGGTGAAATCAAATAGAGACCGTCTGGCTTTTGGATGTCCGATGCCATCTTGGCTAAAAATTTGTTGATAGAAACGCCAGCGGATGCCGTGAGATGTAGAGACTCTTTGATACGGTGTTTGATGTGTTGCGCGATCGCCACAGCTGACCCCATTCCCTGCTTATCCACAGTCACATCTAGGTAGGCCTCATCCAAAGAGAGCGGTTCGACTAAATCGGTATAGTCGAAAAAGATCTTTCTGATGTCAGCCGAGACGGCTTTGTAGACATCAAACCGAGGCTTGACGAATATCAGATGCGGGCAGCGGAGGATGGCCGTGCGAGACGGCATGGCTGAATGGATGCCAAACTGCCTAGCCTCATAGCTCGCGGTCATCACTACTCCACGCTGTTCAGGTAGCGCCCCCACTGCGATCGCCTTGCCGCGCAGCAGGGGATTGTCTCGCTGCTCCACCGCTGCATAAAAAGCATCCATATCCACATGGATAATTTTTCTCAGGTTCGCCTTAGAACGTGTCAAGGTTTAACGAGGGGAAAGGATGATCGGATGACAATCAATCATACGTAGAGTGTTCACGCAGAACCCGATGAAACTCAATTATTGTTCCTCATGCTGTATCCAGACAAGGGAGCGAGATCAGGAAATGAAGTATTTGCTTGATATCAACATTTTCACCTACGGGACTAAGCGCAGGTTATCTAAAATGATTTCTCGCTATCAGTCTTCTTTGCCTACTGGTGTTGCTGCCTGAATATAGAGGCTGTTGAATATGGATTCGGTTTATCGCTGAGTCAAGTGTGCGTAGGCTAAGCTGAAAACACTTACAAATTATCTTTCTGCTATGAGCATCGTCATCTCAGACGAAATCTTACAAGCGGCTCACCTGACTCCTAATGAATTTCGTCAAGAAATTGCCATCCATCTTTTCCAAACCGGGCGGCTGACGCTAGGCTATGCCAGCCAACTTGCCGAAATGCCGATCACTACATTTCGGCAATTGCTCAAACAGCGCAGCATTCCACTTTACAGCTACAGCGTTGAAGATTTCGAACTCGATCTGAAAAATCTCCGAGCATTGGGGCGGTTGTGATCGTCGTTAGCGATACCTCGGCCATCACGAATCTGGCTGCCATTCAACGACTTGACCTTTTGGTTCAACTTTATGAGCAAGTCACAATTCCCATTGCGGTATATCGCGAGTTAGCTCAGATCGATTCTCTGGTTCCGGGAAAAGTTGAAGTTCAATCTGCTCAATGGCTCAAAGTGCAGCCAGTTATAAACCAGTCTATTGTGCAGCAACTCAGAACTAAAGCACGGCTGGATCCTGGCGAGTCAGAAGCAATCGCTCTGGCACTGGAGCTTGATGCCGATTTGCTTCTAATTGATGAGCGCCGTGGCAGAATCGAGGCAGATCGTCTGGGCATCAGAATTACTGGACTATTAGGCGTTTTGGTTGAAGCCAAGCAAAAGAAGCTGATTTTAGCTGTCCAACCTCTAATGGATAGCCTAATTGCCACATCCAACTTCAGAATTTCTCCAGCACTATACCAGCAGATTCTGGACTTAGTTGGCGAAACGTAGGAGTCAGAGCTTGCACCAACGATCTATTGAATGCCTACAGCTAGCTCTTGTAGTCAATCAGGTTACATCCATATTCATATAGAGTATGAACATCACTGAGTGAAAGTGAAAAGTCGACTACAAAACCTTTGTCGTTTGTAGTTAGCTCTATGACTTGTCTTTGAGCGCAAGTACTCTGAGAGACCATGAACTTAAATAACATTCCTAGTTCCTTCACGTTCCCTTCCGGTTCATCCATTCTGTCTTCTACAAGTCCTATATCTTTAAGCCAGTCCCTGATTATTAAATGCGTAGTTGTGTGAGTTCTCAGTCGGTAACAATGTGAATCATTGCAGGCGAAACCCTTACCCTCAAAGAGCCTGACAGTTTTGGCGAGTGACTTGTCTCGAATATCAAGTGTTTCAATATCAGCAGAAAATTGTGCTTCATTCTCGTAGGGCTAAAACCGATGCAAGACTCGAAATCGCTCACAGACCAGCGGCATATCAGGAGACGGGACCTTTCTGATTCTAGGCAAAGCTCGCGAGAAATATTTCCAGTGCTCTCGTCGCCAAGAGTCCAAGGTGCGATCGCCTTCTCCCTCATCATAGGCAAACCGAGCGTCAACTTCGTTGAACGTCAGGATAGTCACTTCAGTGGTCTCGATGATGCAAATTGGATGGTCTGCACCATCGAGGACAACGGTTTTTAGGCCCACGGTCGGGAGCGGACTTTTCTCAGCTTCCCATTCCCATAGCGCTGAACAGGTGGCTGTTTTGGTATTGCTCAAAACGAGCTGCCCCAACTCATCAGCCAGTTCGGGTGTATCGCCAAACTGATCAACGAGATAGCGCTGATCGCGTCTTCCTCTATTCGGCATTGTTTGAAGGTAATTCTGCCAATAGTGTTCAGCCTGTAGGCAATTCATTTGAAAGTCTCCTTAAGTGGATGCGGCATTGGGATAGGAGCATTCCAGAACAATACAGTCTGTTTTTGCTTGAAAAGGTCCGTGGACTTCGCCTGGTGGACGACTGGCATAGTCACCGGGCTCTAGCCAGCGATCGAACGCTTGATCATAAAGCTGACCAGACACAATAAAAATCTCTTCGGGATAATGGTGGACCTGAGGACCGATAGCTGTAGTGTCGGCACCTGCTTTGAAGCGTGTTAATCGGGTATAGTCGCCAGTCTTCTCGTCCACAGCAAGGGTTATTTGCTCAATCATGCCGTTCGTGTCTGCGATCGCGCTCCACTGATCAGCATTTTCGACTCGGAGAGGATTCCAATACGGTGTAGTTGTTTTAACCATGATTTAGTCAAAGGGGGAAGTTATAGCTTTAGCCATCTAGGCTTGTGCATTCCCAATAGCATCCGGGTGCTTAGCATAGGCCAGATGGCTCGCCGTCTTGTCCTAACGGAACTGGCGACGGCTATATTCGCAATTCTCAGCGATAGCAACAGAACACCTGCTACGGAACAGTTGCAGAAGACGCAACGGCCACTGCCAGGGCACTGAAACAGAGGATGACAATCCCAGTTGTTTCGTGGGTTTCATCCAAAACGTGAGGGCGTACCAGGTCGCGATGTTAAATTCGCCTGTCTCTGCTAATCCGACCGCTCTCTGAAGTCGGCGTAGGGCCAAGTCAGTATCTTCACCAAAGAAGCCATTAGCTACGCCGTTGAACAAAGACAACTCTTGCAGCGCTAATTGAAGTGACCAAACAGCATGGCCGTAACTGCCGACGCATAAGTCTTGTGGTTCTAAACGCCGAACTATTTTTTGAAGTCGCTCGCCCATGGTAACCCTCCCAACAAAACGAGATGATGGTGGCAGTTGAGTGTCCTATTAGTTCTGTTGTAAGGGGCGATCGGGATGAAATAGAGAAGGATAAAGGCCACATTCGCTGCTGTTCACGGCTAGAAATAAGGGCGTTTTCATCACCAGGATTTGCACAAAAAGCTATTCGTCCTGGAGCCTTACATGTCGTAGTTGTATCCAGCTGGGTTTAGGTTCCTGGCGAAACCTCGGAGGCTGACAGGTCATTGGCAAGCTCGATCAGATTGCCGTCAGGATCACGAATATAGATAGACAGTAGCCGTCCTTGAGCACCGGTTCTTTCTACAGGCCCCTCCAAAACAGGCACAGCCTGTTCCGTCAGATGATTCATCAAGACATCGACAGGCGTATCCACCATTAAGCAAAAGTCGGCAGAGCCGGAGGTTGGTCGTTGAGCGTGGGGTGAAAAAGGGCTTTCCAGCTCATGGAGGTTGATTTTCTGGTTGCCCAGCTGCAAGGCTTTGCGACCTGCCCCAAAAGTCACCACGGGAATATGGAGAACTTGTTCGTAAAATCGACAGGTCCGGTCCAAATTGTGAACGGTTAAAACAAAGTGGTCGATGGAATAAGACGTCATCTTTTCACGAATTAGGCGATCGCATTTTCAAGAATCATTAGATAATTTCGTAAAGAGTGTTCCAAGTAACTATCCGTCTTAAAAGAGCGTAGGCTATCTTCGCTAATAGCAGGAGATAGGCTGATCTCTGCATTGCTTTCGGGTTGTTTTCTGATGAGATACACTGAATCGCTGCATCGCGGAGTGTACTGGTGAAATATTTTTTCCTTTCAGAAGGATGGCAGACGGGCAGAATATGGGAGTTTGGCGGGCTTTGGAATGAATTTGCGTGGCAGCGTAAGCCTCATCTCAAAAAGATGCCCCTATGCATGGTCGAAAATGGTGAGAAGCTTTGGCTTTATCAAGTTGAAGAAGCCGTTTTGATGGTTGAAGTCCGTCCAACAACACCTTCCACACAAACGATTGGACAGGTTGTTCTCAAGCGACTAATGGCCGCTGATCAGGTTTTAGAGCATCTTTGCTCAGCGGACACTGTCATCAATACGCCAGACAATAACGGCTTTGCGGCAACTGCTGCGGTTGACTTGGCTAATCAAGAATCGGACTAATGTCGGCTAAGTCCAAAATTTGAGGGATCAAGTCTTCCCGACGAATCGCCATCATATGGACTCCATGGCAAAGCTCCCGAGCTGCTTTGATTTGTTCCGCAGCAATACAGATGCCTTCTTGAAGCGGATCGGCAGCTTTAGCTAAACGCTCGATGATCGAGTCGGGAATCTGCACTCCGGGAACGTTCCGATTAATAAACTGAGCATTTTTCGCCGATTTCAGAAGAAATATGCCGGCCAAGATTGGGCGATCGCATCCTACTGCTACCTGATCCATGAATTTCTCCAGACGCTCAAAGTCTGCAATTAATTGGCTTTGAAAGAATTGGGCACCTGCCTCAACCTTCTTTTCAAATCGACGCTGCAACCCTGACCAACTGCGACATTGAGGATCGATCGCGGCTCCTGCAAATAGATTCGTTGGTTGATCAGGTAATGGGCGCTCCTGAGCGTCCAAACCACAGTTGAGCTGCCGAATCAGTTTCAATAACCGGACGGACTCTAGATCAAACACGGAACGAGCATCCGTATTGTCGCCCGCTTTAACCGGATCACCGGTTAGCGCTAGGATGTTGCGAATACCTAATGCATGGGCACCCAACAAGTCAGCCTGCAAGGCAATGCGGTTGCGATCGCGACAGGCCATCTGGCAAATGGGTTCAATACCCCGCTGCTTGAGAAGTGCCGCTGCGGCTAAAGAAGACATCCGCATAACGGCGCGGCTGCCATCCGTAATATTGACTGCGTGCACGCGCCCTTTCAGCTTCTGCGCCATGCTGATCATATGGTCAGGATTTCCTCCCTTGGGGGGCATGACCTCTGCAGTCACCAGAAATTTGCCAGCCTGAGCAGCCTTTTGAAATTGAGATTCAAAAGACGGCCTCTGGAGGGAATCAGTCGGGACCATTGAAGAAAAGTAAACAATCCATAAAACGTCAGCTTTGTCAGTATATCCCGCTGGCTTATTCTACGAGGAGTCGATCAATGGCACAAACTGCTGCATCGTTACGAAAGATCGAAACGGGCGATCGCAGCCGCCAAGTCGCCGTAGAATATTGCCGACTGTAAGCGATTTAGCGGCTTGCGGTGATTGTTTTCCCTACAGTTGCGCTGTAGAGTTCGTTCTTTAGTCTTAAAGGATTGCCCATGAGCTACCGCATGGATCGACGCGCCTACGCTGAAACCTATGGCCCTACGGTGGGCGATCGCGTTCGGCTAGCCGACACTGCTCTCATCATCGAGGTTGAGCGGGATTTCACAACCTATGGTGATGAGGTGAAATTTGGAGGCGGTAAGGTGATTCGAGACGGCATGGGCCAGTCTCCCATTTCGCGGGAAGACGGTGCAGTCGATACGGTCATCACCAATGCGCTAATTCTGGACTGGTGGGGCATCGTTAAGGCCGATATCGGTCTGAAAGATGGCAGGATTGCCAAGATCGGGAAAGCGGGGAATCCCTACATTCAGGATAATGTCGATATCATCATCGGTCCCGGCACGGAGGCGATCGCAGGCGAGGGCATGATTCTCACTGCGGGGGGCATTGATGCTCATATTCACTTCATCTGTCCTCAGCAAATCGAGACCGCGATCGCCTCAGGGGTCACGACCATGATTGGCGGCGGTACCGGACCCGCAACGGGCACCAACGCGACGACCTGTACGCCCGGAGCTTGGCACATGGCTCGAACGCTCCAGGCCGCTGATGCGTTCCCGCTCAATTTCGGTTTTTTAGGCAAGGGTAACAGTGCCTTGCAGCCTGGACTGATTGAACAGGTGCAGGCCGGGGCATTGGGACTGAAGCTGCATGAGGATTGGGGAACAACGCCAGCCACGATCGACACCTGTCTGAGTGTGGCTGATGACTACGACGTCCAGGTCGCCATTCACACCGATACGCTGAACGAATCAGGCTTTGTGGAAGATACGATCGCGGCCTTCAAGGGGCGTGCCATTCATACCTATCACACAGAAGGTGCAGGCGGCGGACACGCTCCCGACATCATCAAGGTGTGTGGCGAAACGAATGTGTTGCCCTCTTCCACGAACCCCACACGGCCTTACACCACCAACACCCTCGAAGAACATTTGGACATGCTGATGGTGTGTCATCACCTGAGTCGCAGCATTCCCGAAGATGTGGCCTTTGCGGAGTCCCGTATTCGTCGCGAAACCATTGCTGCGGAAGACATTCTGCATGATTTGGGGGCCTTCAGCATGATTGCCTCAGACTCTCAGGCCATGGGCAGGGTAGGCGAGGTGATTATCCGTACCTGGCAGACGGCTCACAAAATGAAAGTACAGCGGGGTGCCTTACCTGAAGATTCAGACCGCAATGACAACTATCGAGCCAAGCGCTATGTCGCTAAATACACCATCAATCCTGCGCTAACCCACGGCATCTCAGGCCATGTAGGCTCTGTAGAAGAAGGCAAACTCGCGGATCTCTGCCTCTGGAAGCCTGCCTTTTTTGGGGTCAAACCCGAGATTGTGATCAAGGGAGGCACGATCGCTTGGGCACAGATGGGTGATCCAAATGCGAGCATTCCGACCCCCCAGCCGATTCATATGCGGCCCATGTTCGGCAGCTATGGAGGCGCGATCGGGGCGACCAACTTTGCGTTTGTTTCCCGAGCCGCTGTCGAGGCAGGTGTGGCTGAGCAGATAGGCTTGCAGAAGACTGCGATCGCCGTCAGCGGCACCCGCAGCATTCGCAAAGCCGACATGAAGCTGAACGCCTATCAGCCCCATATGGAGGTCAATCCTGAAACTTACGAGGTCCGAGCCGACGGCGAACTCCTGACCTGTGAGCCAGCTGATGTGTTACCAATGGCTCAGCGCTACTTTTTGTTCTAGCGTTTTCACCCTGCTGGGAGACTGTTGCCCATGCCTAAACTCCCAATCATTCAGCCGAATCAGTCCTATACATTTGCAGACTATTTTCGGCTTAACTATGCTCCCAGCGATATTCTGAGCCACTTCCAAGTGACTTTGAAGAAGCAGTTTTTGCAATTTCCTGAACATTCTCAGCCGTTAGATCGAACGGCAGACCTGCAAAGTCGTATCGAGGAAAGCCTGCCACGCCTGAGTCTCACCAGTGAAATGGCTCGGCGGGAGTTTTTAATTGCTCCCGTTCTGATGGAGGTGCTGCACTATACGAAGGCAACCTTGAATGTGGAATATCCCGTTGCCGTGAGCAACTTACTGAAAGGGTCGCTCGATTATTTCTTGCAAGCTGAAAACACTCTGCTGGTCATTGAAGCGAAAAACGAGGATCTGGAACGGGGGTTTGTGCAGCTAGCGGTGGAATTCATTGCGCTCGATTCATGGGTAGAGACGGAGCAGCCTACCTTCATCGGTGCCGTTTCGACGGGAACGATTTGGCAGTTTAGTCGGTACGAACGGTCTGCAAGACAGGTTACTCAGGACTTGACACTGTATCGGGTACCCACTGATCTGAGCATACTTTTGCAAATCTTGGTAGGCACTTTGCAAGGATATACGTCACAGTTGACGGATTGAGTCAGAGTTTTTTGAGATGGTATTCGTTAATAGATATCGAATCAACAGACGTCAAAATGCTGCTCTATCTCATGCTGGCAGGCAATTAAGCATTGTTCTGGCAGCTGTGTCAATCGCTCTTAGCTACGGCTGTGTTCCGGGCGGAAATCCTAAAGCATTCTATGTGGTGTCGAGTTCCATGGAGCCGACTCTAGAGGCTGACGATCGCATACTCGCCTCTCAGGACTTCTACAACACTCGGAAGCCTGAACGAGGCGATATTGTTGTTTTCGAGCCTCCTCCTAGTCTCACTATTGGCTCAAGCAGTTGGGATTGGATTATCTTTCGTGTGGTTGGATTACCAGGTGAAACCTTAGCCGTCAAAGATGGAACGGTTTTGATTGACGAGGTTCCTTTATCAGAACCCTATATTAAAGAATCGCCAGAGTATACGTTCGAAGCGGTTACCATTCCAGATGGAGCTTATATGGTCCTGGGCGATAACCGCAACAATGCTTACGACAGTCATCTGTGGGGATTTCTGCCTGAAGAAAACATTGTCGGCAAAGTTCAAACAATCTACTGGCCGCCCAGTCGCTACGGCTCTATTTATGACTAGTTTTTGTTCAGCACCACCGACAGATGCACGGAAAAATCCGAATCGTTACGGTTTTAATAGTCGAAATGTCTTGCTAAGGGAGAGATCTGATGGGATTGCTAGTGGATGGAGAATGGCGCGATCGCTGGTATGACACAGACAGTACGGGAGGACGCTTCAAGCGCGAAGAATCTAGCTTTCGCAGCTGGCTGACGGCAGATGGTAGTCCTGGTCCCGATGGTCAGAAAGGCTTTAAAGCAGAACCAGGGCGCTATCATCTCTACGTTTCCTATGCCTGTCCTTGGGCGCACCGCACGCTGATTTTTCGAGCACTCAAGGGACTGGAGAGCATGATCGACATCTCCGTTGTGCACTGGTTCATGGGAGAGAACGGTTGGACGTTTAAAGAGGGTGAGGGCGTCATTCCAGATCCTTTAATGCAAGCCGACTACCTACGCGAGATTTACACCCAAGCAAAATCGGACTACACCGGACGGGTTACGGTTCCTGTGCTGTGGGATAAGCAGACCAACATCATTGTCAGCAACGAGTCGGCTGAAATTATCCGCATGTTCAACACCGCGTTTGATGAGTTAGGCGCAATTCCAGGAGACTACTATCCTGAAGACCTGCGCGACGAGATTCATGACATCAACGATCGCATTTATCGCACTGTCAACAATGGCGTTTATAAGGCTGGATTCGCTACGGCTCAGGACGCTTATGAAGAGGCCGTTGAGCCTCTGTTTGAAACCCTAGACTGGCTGGAATATCGGTTCGACACGTATCGTTATTTGTGTGGCGATCGCTTGACGGAAGCTGACTGGCGTTTATTCACGACACTTGTTCGGTTTGATGCCGTCTACTACAGCCATTTCAAATGCAACCGCAAGCGTATTGTGGACTATCCCAATCTTTGGAGCTACGTACGCGAACTGTATCAAATGCCTAAGATTGCCGATACAGTTCATTTTGACCACATCAAAGGCCACTACTATCAGAGCCATAGCACTATCAATCCAACCGGGATTGTGCCAGTGGGTCCCGACCTTGACTTTCAGGAACCCTCAAGTCGAGCAGTTGCTATGCAGGCGGCACCCGTAATGTGATGAAATAGTTGGGTATTGAAGCCAGTGTTGTGGAGTAATAGACCCCGCAAATCACTGGCTTACTCCTCCTGTTTCTGCGCTGATACACTCCTTCATTTCTTTTTGGGAAAATTCTGGACACTTTTGTAATACGAGTGTAGTATTGACACTAGAACGCAACCGTGCCCAAGCATTCTTTGTCGAATGCTCTACATGGAGACAGGTGCCATGCTTAATCAACTCGATCAATTCTTCCGCATCCAAACTCGCAACGTTGGCGATATCGCTACCGGATGCTCGATTGATGGGCTGGTTGGCATGATTGGCGTGTCGATGCGGCGATTTACCGGCTTGCTTGATCCAGCCTATGGGCTGACGGCTTCTAGTTATCGCCTTCTGACAGCGGGTAAACGAATGGCTGCTGGGCTGCCATATCCGCATCGACTACGTTATTGGCATTTGCCAGTTATCCATTGGCAATTACAGCAGGGCTAAACGTCACCCTTTAACCCAGCGGTTTTTCGTTCATCGAAGCAGCGAACAGAGCGCTTTTCGAGAACAGCCGCAGCCAATACTGAGTCGAGCAATCGTCTTTACCCGACCGTGTTTTGTCAAACCGGGAGTTGGGCGATCGCCGCCGTTAGCGATGAAAACATCCCAATCCGGGGTTCTCCGTTATGAACCGCTTTGGAGTGTTGTTTTCAGACTGCTAAAGGGTTGCCATTTTGCACCAACCTTGGATCCGCTTTGTGTTTTTAACTTTTGGTGTCTCCATGTTGAAAGTGACCTATGCCGACACAGGAATCTGCCTGGAATATTGTGTCGAACCGTTAGACCTCTTACTGAGCGATCGCGTCCGTATGTATGTTCATGCTCGACGGGCTGTTTCTATCCAGCCGACGAAAGCGAGCATCCCATTTCCTGCTGCGCTCATCAACCAGAAGGGTTGGGAGCAATTTCAATCACTAGACTGGGCTTGGTGCGATCAAGACTGGTTAGAAATTACGCTTTCAGGCGTTTGGTTGACTGAAGAGCCCAATCAAGAGATAGGTATCTTTTTGACTGAACTGGACCTTTGCCTAGA
This sequence comes from Oscillatoria sp. CS-180, assembly GCF_028330965.1. Taxonomy (GTDB): domain Bacteria; phylum Cyanobacteriota; class Cyanobacteriia; order Phormidesmidales; family Phormidesmidaceae; genus Halomicronema. The sequence continues at coordinate 44,285 of NZ_JAQMUB010000071.1, forward strand.
GCAGCGTTTGCTGAGACTATGGCAGCGGTCACAACGGTTGCAGTTGGTGAGCGCGATCGACCAAGGCGTTACTCGATAGCAATCACACCCTCTTGATCGCTATTGAGTAACAACGGAAAGGAATTCCTAAAAACAGCTTTATGTCGCTCGAACTCATAAACTGTTGTGCCCGCTATCTGGACAATTGAAAGCACTCAAACTCAACCTGGGCCAAGGATGGATCTATCTCTATTCCTTTGTCAATGAGGATATCTTTGACGCATTGACATGCCCCTGGTGATATAGCTTATGATGGTTATTCGTGGATAATTCAAGTACTTGGAGAAGCCGATGGCTCGTCATTGTGATCTCACGGGAAAAAAGGCCAACAACGCCTTTTCAATCTCCCACTCTCACCGTCGTACTAAGCGGTTGCAAGAGGCTAATCTGCAATCGAAGCGTGTGTGGTGGCCTCAAGGCAAGCGTTACGTGAAGCTACGCTTGTCTACTAAAGCAATTAAGACCCTCGAAAAGAAAGGAATTGACGCCATGGCTCGCGAAGCGGGGATTAATCTAGCGAAGTATTAGCATTAAAGCTATATGACGTCTTTGGGCTGTCTGAATCGAAAAGTGCTTGTTTGACTAACCTCAGATTCTCTCTTTAGGCACAGCTAATCTAGTGATCTTTGAAAGCCTTGTTTCCAACTGGAAACAAGGCTTTGTTCGTGGGTATGGCTGGTGTCGCGATCGCCCATTCCGTTAGGACAAGACGGCAAGCTATTGCGCTATAGGCCAAGCACACGATGGTGTTTAGTGCACAAGCCTAGCGGGATAAAACTATCAGCTATTTACGTTAATAGAATTGAATTCTTCTTCTACTGCTGACCGTAAATCAATATCAATCAACGATTCAGAGTGCATCAAGGGTCAAGACACGTTAAGGACATTCACCATCACGAGCACTTTTGATCGAACCGATAATGTTGGAAACAATAACGCACTGCTTTCGGTTAGAACCGTCTACTGTAATATCGATGACATAGGGAAGGTTTGCTTGTTCTCTGACCATGCCTTGGTAATCGAAAATAATGCTCTCCTCGGAACCGCCTTGTTCAGGAGGTTCAATAATGATCATGCCGGGTCTAATGCCATCGCTTGGGGCAAGGGCAATGTCTCTGCCGTCCCCAGCCGTAAGGACATCGGTATCAACAGTTCTGTCTACATTGACAGACGGTAGGTCTGATGCGGTATTAATCGTAACTTTGACTCTTTGTCTGCGTTGAATAGCATCTTGCTGAGCTTGCCTAATCACCTGTACCAAGTCACTTCTAACCGCACCGATACGCTGACTGTTCATGTATCGCAACCAGCTAGGAGCCGCGATCGCCGCTAAAACCGCTACGATTATCACGACAACAAGCAATTCGACTAAGGTGTATCCAGCCAACGACGTTCGTTTTTGGGGGACAAGAGGTTTCATAGTTCTTTTGATGATAGAGAAGCCAACGCGCTGAAGGTTACAAAAAGCTTAGGGGGGAGCAGTTGGATCGTCTGGATCGTCTTGAATGACGCCCCGAATCAATACTTGAGACTCTAATTTGGGCAAGCTGCTAGCTTCACTCAGCCCTACTACCCTATCGGGATCGTCAGGATTTTTCGAAGCGTTGCCTTGGAGATACACAATGACAGACTTGTTATCACTTGGATCATTACCTGGAGTACCAGAAGGGCGAGAGACACAAACGTAGAAACTATCAGTGTCTGCAGGCGTACGTGCGTAATTTGCTGTGGGACAAGCAGTTGTTTGATCGGGGACTTCATCCACAAAATCAGTCAGAACTGCGGTAATACCGTCTGTGCTTGAAGAGGCTGCTGTCCAATCGGCAAAAGAGTTAAAGCCATTTCCTGTTGGAAGTGATAGAGTTGGGTCGGCGTAACCGTCTCTCTGAGTTAATGCTGATGAGGTAATACTTTGATACTTGGGCAGTTCATAACGAATAACTCTGGAGGGACCTTCCCAAATATCAGTGCCGTCATTGTCTTGTTGAAAATATATGACTAGTGTGTAATAGTTTTGCCTTACAAGAAGAGTACTACACTCATCTTTCTCAGGAGTACCATCAGATTGACTATTACAATAGCTGGTCACATCATCAACTTGATCGTCAGTGAGCGGATCAAGTCGCCAAAAACCCAAAACTGGAGTCGCTCCAACTAACTCACCAACGTCATCATCATCTAATTCGCTAAGAACATCCGTCAAATCACTGTAAACGAAAACAGCTTCACCAACGTCGCGACTCACAAAATCAATTGCCCGCCTCATGTCCTGTTGCGTTTGCGTCAAACTCTCCTCACGACTATTGACCGTCATCAGCTCGATCACCAAGAAGAGGAGTCCGCTGGTGATAATACTGCCAATGAATACTGCAATCAACAGCTCAAGCAGCGTGAAACCCTGCTGACTCCATCGACGAGCCGCAAGCAGTCTATATTTAAATTTGGTCGAGAGCGTTGGTGTCATAGGTGTGCACCGCAGTTGAGTGAGAAGACGGAGAACTAGGGACAAGATGGAGGCTTAACGACAGGTGTGGTACCGGGGTCAGTATAGTCAATTAGATTACAAAGGGAGTTTTCCTCTTCAGTAATCGAGACATCGGTGTACAGGACAGCCAAAGGCTTTTCCAGGCGATCGCCTCGGGAATCCGTGATGCCTGCCCGAGCCGTTCCCTCTTTGGAAAGCGCAGCTGCGTTATTAGCAACTGCATTATGGTCATAAACCCGAACGCCTATTTCGTAGTTGTCAGCAATTCCTGGCTTTTCAACTAAGAAGCTTTGAACCGCAAAGTCTAACCGTCCATCTTTGTCGACATCAACCTCTTGAGTATCAGCAAGTGCTGCTGGGGCAGGGTGGTTGAAGGCCTTGTCGTCTGCCGCAGTCACGATCGCGGGTAAATCAGTCAGCTCTCTGGTTTCAAATTGGACTCGAACTCGATCTACTTCGCTTTGAGCCAGCTCAATAGCCTGTTCCGTTTTTTGGCTTTGCACACGAGTGGCAACTGAAACTAGCATCATAGGGGCGATCGCGGCCCCAGTCACGCCAATCACTACAAGCGCGATAATGCATTCAACAAGAGTCAAACCAGACTCGCTGCTTGAATCAGGAGCGGCACAGCCATGCCCTCGAAGCAGCTTTTGGAACAAGGATTGTAGTTGTGATCTACTGCTCATTAGGTTTTCCCTCCATTAGATGCTGACAAGGTTTGTTTCATTATTGGGGACAGAACTGAGGGAAAACCTTCGTGCCATTATCAGTCGCACACTTCAGATTCTCGGTGTAAGGGTCATCGGAAGGTACTTCGCGATAGTATTCACTGCGCTCTTGTCCAATTTGATTGAAACGACGAGCGGCAGGGGCCGGTGGCACGTATAGCAAACCGACGTCGAAACCCCATCGACGATTAGGCGGTTGATAGTGGTAATAGTATTCGCCAACATCACCAGGTATGGTCGCATCATCAGGCTCCCAAGCGTCTTGGTCAAATGGACCGGTAGCGCTGGTTGAAAAGCTGAGCTGAATGAAAGAACCCGAGATAAATAGCTCTTGTCCTGACCAGTCCTCCAAGAAGCGAGGATAGTTGTGAAGACCGCCATAGCTCTGATTGGGGCGCTCAGGCACGATGCCGCTGACAAAGACAGCATTGACGTAGGTTGGCGTTGCGTCGTTGATGTTATTCCAGCGATCGCCATTCTCCTCCATAGAAATGAACTGGTTATCGTTGGTGAGAACATCGTAGTACTCATTGGCAGGCTGGTTGTTGGGCTTGATATAGAAAGTTCCATTGCGGTCAACCCAGATTGGCGACGTATCAACACCAGGGTCTTCTCGTAGCCAAGGCCCGTTATTTCTTGGACGGTTTAGCGCAGCATAGGAAGAGTCCGTTGAGTTATTCCCTTGAAAAGCATCGTCAATGTCACCATCTTCGTACCCCAGAGAAAGAATAGACAGTGCGTCCGCTAGAATTTCAACTGGTCTCCAATGGTCGACATTAGGATCTGCAAAGGTTTCTAGATTAAGTTCATCGGCTTCTCTATCGTTGTAGAAGTTACCCGGGTTGAAGTTAGGTCTGTTTTGCAGAGTATCCGTGAATTCTTCGACAAAGTTAGCCCTTGTTCCATCAGTGCTGTGCAGGTTGAAGTCTCCCTGAATGTAAGCAGCATTGTCGGTCACGAAGGTCATACCAAAATCACGACTCGATACAGTATCACCTCGGAAATCAGCCGGGTCACCGCTTGCTGTCTTAAAGCGGAATCCGTGAGGACGACGATCTGGATCGGGTAGAAAATCAACAGGCTTGATGCTAACGTCGTTCTTCTGCAAAGGAGGATCTTGTACGACTGGGGTCCCACCGCCTGGACGAACAATCATCTTGCAGGCATTAACGGTCTCGATATTGAATCTGACTGGGTTACCTCCTGCTTTGCCATCACAGTTCGCGGCTCCAGCATTTGCAGGCCGTACAATTTCATCTTCTCGAACGGCATCTTCGCGGAAGGCATAAACAATTCCCTCAGTCGCAAAATCAGTATCAATCGCCGGATCGTCTGGTTTTGCAGTGAGCCAAAAGTCACCGTTAGTTCCACCAGGGACAGTTTGAGTTGTCAGGGCATCGATATCAATATCCAATACGCGAATCGCAAGCTGCTCTCGCCCATTGAACATGCCTTTATCTAGGAAAGCAACATCAGAAGCAGTGTCAGCACCAATCTGGATCCTAAAGGCTTGATCCGTAGCATTGGGATCAGTCAGTTCTGTGCTCGCCGATGCCGCCGTTGCTGGAATGACCCAACTCGCAGGCGTAGTAAGCCCTGGCTCTCCGGCAATAGCGCTGGGGTCAACAACCCCATAGATCTCTGTGCTGCCGTTGGTCGTAGTAATGTAAGTGTCCCCACCGTATTCCTCAGCCGATTGATCGTGATTGACCGTAACAGCCGGTTCAAACGTTAGATCGGTTGAAGCGTTCAAACTAGCTCCGGTATCGCTTTCCCCATCTTGCTCGTGGGCAGAGTAAGGGAACACGTAATACAGTGCAGGATATTTGGGAAGGTCACTACAGAGGGCCATTGCTAGCCCAATTTTCTTGTTAGCGCGATCAACGGCACCGGTGGGTACTGCTGAAAACACGTCAGGGTCGCAGTAGAGCTTGTGAGAAGCCGTTCCAATGGTGGCGACGTTATTAACGTTGGGATCCCACCCATAGTCGTTAATTGCTGTTTCGGTTGAAAGCGGTACTAAACCCCCGTCTTTAAAGCCCCAGATGCGATCGCGCCGCGCCTGAAGTGCCTCAGATAACGTGCTGGCGTAGTTGATGCTGGCAAGCGGAATATCATTACCAAAATTGCCTCCGTTAAGCTCTACTAGAGCTGCCAGAAGAAGCTCTTCGGATGTGAAAATATTGTTTTGATAGTAAGTCGGATCAACACCGTTCACTCCATTGTTTCTAACTTGGTTGGTGTTGAGGTCAATTAGATCTCCAGGGTCTCCAATGTTGCCATCTCCGTCCCGGTCTCCAATAGTGATGGTGTAAGTATTTCCGTATTCGCCTTCGTACTCGGGCTCCTCACCCACGATGACTGCGATTTCGGGATTAATCTTAATGCTTATGCCATTGACGACTTCAGTAGTGTCATCGTAGACGCCGTCTACCAGTTCGTAGATAGTTTCGCCCAACTTCTCTAAAGTGGCAGTTTCATAAACCTGCTCTTTAATCGCTTCTAAAGCATTCAAGTTATAAGCCAACATGCTGAGCGTGCAGGCCGCCGTATGAAGAGTTGACTGATCCGCAGGACTGAGAGCACTGTAGGCAACTGCTGGAGTCCCATCAAGTTGCTCATCAACGATGCGGCGAGCTATTGAAAAATCTCCCCACATACTCATTAGCGGATAGGGGTGAATGTTCGCATCCTGAACAGGTGGAAAAGACGGTGCGCCGCCGTTTGGATCACCCGCGAAGCGGACTAAGTTTCTTAAGGCTGTGCCCAAAGGTTGGCCGCTGGCTATTGCACCGGCAAATTCAGCACCAGTGTCAAACGTATCTGGGTACTGGAACTCCCATCCGTTGGTTCCGTTACCTGTCAAAAAGTCGGTTCGCAGGGGCGCATTGGCTCCGATTGCTGGCTCTGTGTAATCATCCCAACTCCGGAACTTACGGCTGTTGATGATAGCTGCCTCCGTACCCGGATGAGCGGTCAGCGCCATACACGCCGCTGGAAAATCACCGCCCAGATCGTAGTGGTATACCGCCATACTTTGAACCGCCGCCAAATTGTCTCTCAGCGCTTTGTGCTGGCGATATTGGTGATCGCCGCTGATCTGAGTATTAGCAGTCAGAGTAGTTTTCTGAGCTTGGGGGGGATAGAGTGGATCACCAACCGCAGGTCCCGTCGCGGTGCCGTCACTCGGGTCATATCCCCAACCGTTGGTATTGCCCAGCTCAAACCGTTCTCCAACGATTAGGCGCAGACCGCTCCGAACAGCCTGTCGTTCCCAATATCCGTCTAGCCCATCCTCTGCGTTTATCAATTTGGCGTACGTAGCAGGATCAATATTTTGACCCACAGTATTGTCGTCGGCTGGATCAACGGTTCCTCTATCCAAAGAGACATTGAGATCGCGACTGTCATAGCGAGGCTTAGGCCCCCAGCGATTGTCTGCCCTGAAAAAGTCGTCTACATAGGGTCGAGCCGTCTCGTCATTTCGGATGCGCTTCTGCTGCACGAAATCTGAGTCATCCCAACCATCGCGTCGATTCCAGTTATCTGGGTTGATGTGCTCTGTTTTATCTTCTAAAAACAGAGCAATCGGATTCATCGCAACGTCCGCAGGTCTTCCGGCCCCTGCAATGGAGTGATTACCTTCTGTCAGAAAAGTCCCCAATATAGGTTCCTGGCCCCGACCATCGAAAAGGTGAAACTCGACGTTGCCGCCTGAGAAGTTGTTGTCCTTTAACTGACCCTTGATTGCCTGCCCTTGAAAGGCTTCAATGCCCGCGTTTGCATCCGCTGTGACTTCGCCTAAAGTAATTTCTGAAGCATCTTCCGTGTAAATACAGGAATTGTGAGACGTCACCATGTAAGACGTGATTTCCCGAGCAACAATGAGGCTGCCGTCGGTGTGCATTGCCCCATTCCATTTGAAGTCGGCACCTGGAAAAATACCTAGGTCATACCGGAACCAAGCGCCCCATTTGTTTGCTCTGGAAGCAATTCTAGACTGCTGAAACTCTAGGGTTTCAAAGGCTTGATTAGCAGGGTTAGAGTTAGCGACAAATACATTAACCTGAAAATTCTTTTGAATATTGCCTTGAGCTTCTGTCCACCCTCCTTCCAGGTCAACCGCAGCAGCATTAGGGCATTCGCTCCCTGCCAGAGTAGTTGCTAAAGGGCCGGTGCGAGTTACCAGGGCTTGAGCCTTCTCATTAGTAACTTGAGCCTGTACATCAATGTCAGACCCGCCGCTGGGATCAGGAGCCTGATGGTCTACTAAAATAGAGTAAACAGCGATTTCCTCATCTTCAGCGGTGCCATCACCGTTAATATCGGTCTTGAAACTCCATGCGTTGTCTCGCTTTCCATCCCCGTTGAGGTCAAGGCGAGTTTCGTCAGGTAATGTGTAGGCATCAGTAATGCCTGCTAGTGGCTGTAAGGTTTCGCCGGTGACAACACCACCTGGAAGACGGTCGGTCTCCGGCAGCATCATATTGGCTAGAAAGTCGCTGTTGGGTGTAGCCGTGGGATAGCGATCGTCTTCTCGAAACAGGAACTCTAGTTTTGCTTTGGCGCGGTCAATGGCAGGGGTAGCTGAGTTGTAAATCACTTGTTGCTCGCGCTGACCAATTACCTGAGTGCTGCGAGTGAAGGTGCGGTAGGTCAGAGCACTAACGGTGAGCAGCACCATCAGTACTAGTAGCAACGTTGTGGGAAAAACAAATCCGGCTTGAGGCGTGCGCCGTCCCGTAAGACGGAACAGAAGCCTTAAGAGGCTCTGCATAAACCGCTTTAACGGCTGCCGGGAGTTTGATTTTCGAGAATAGTGACGATCTGAAGACATAGTGGCTCACCCTAATAGCAAGTCAGAGCGACGAAACGATAGCAGGCTTTCGCAAAATCAAAGCAAAACGTCTGGCAGCCCCATACTAGCTAACCAGCGAAAAAAAATGCCTGATTGACTCGCTTTATGCAACTTCCTGTAGTTAATGCTGTGCAGCAAACTTATCGTTAGCTACAACAGGCGCAATCTATAGTCCTGATGGATAATCGTTAACCTCTTACAAAAAGCAACCTTTTGTAAAGGTGTCGTAAGTAAAGCCTACCCATATCTTTTAGCAAAACAATCAGTACACGTCAAAGAAAAATTAACCTATTCATAATTGCATTATGTCGGTGTTTTCACGGAGTTTCGGTGACGGAAACTCCCTCAATGCCGCTGATTTATTTGCTCTAGAAAAAATTCTTCTAGTGTCGGGCGGGCTAATTGTAGGCGAACTACTTTGCCTCCCATACCTCGGAGGCTTGATAGAAAATCATAAGGCTCACCATTGAGCATTCCATGCCAAAGACCGTGCTCAAACTGGAGTCCTGACAGCCATTTCTGAAGCACCTCAAGGTTGCCACCCCGACCCGCAACTCGATAGCTGGCAGAGGTGCCTAATAGTTCATCTAGCGTTCCGGTACAGAGCAAATCTCCTTGATCTAACAGGGCTACGCGATCGCAAATGGTCTCCACATCCGACAAAACGTGGCTGTTGAAGAAGATGGTTTTTCCCCGCTCTTTAAGCGCTACAATCACCTCCCTGACGCGAAATCGCCCCGTCGGATCCAGCCCTGACATGGGCTCATCCAAAAAAACAACCTCAGGGTCGTTGATGAGTGCCTGGGCTAATCCCACTCGCTGGAGCATTCCCTTGGAGTACTTCTTCAACGGCTTTTTATGAATTGCTTTGGCGTCAAGACCAACCATGTCCAGTAGAGCGGCAATTCGCTGTCGCTGCTCTTGATGTGAAAGCCCAAAAATACCAGCCGTGTACTTCAGCAACTCGGTGCCTGTCAAATAGTCATAGAAGTAGGCGTTTTCGGGTAAGTAGCCAATGCGATGCTTGAGAGTGCGATCGCCGATAGGCTGCCCCAACACCGTTGCTCGACCGCTAGTCGGGCGGACAATGCCTAATAGGATCTTGAGTAGAGTCGTTTTCCCAGCACCGTTCGGACCCAGTAGGCCAAACGTCTCACCAGGCTGTACTGTCAGACTGCATTGCCGCAAGGAAGTGACTCGCTGATTGAGCCAAAATCCAGTGCGGTAAGTTTTTGTAAGATTGTGCGTCTGGACAACGGCTGGCGCAGCTGGCTGTTCTGGAGCATCGACAAAGCTAGGAAGTGAGGCACTCATTGCGATAGGATTTTATGTCACGCTAGTGCTGAACAGGAGCATTTTCAACCGCGATAGGATTAGCCGCGGCGAATGGCTCCTCCAAATTGTATTCAGGTTACCGGAAACTGCACCGCTATGAACCGTTCTAAAGTTGTTGCGATTGTTACTGGAGCGCTATCTTTGCTGCTGGCGATCGGATATTTGCTTTTGGTACAGCTCCTTGATTTTCGGGGTGAGATGCTGCCTGCTCCCATTGGCCTCATGTCAGGATTCCACTTCTAGCTCCTTAGATGCGCAGACTTGGAGAAATGCGGGTGTGGGTATGCCTCGAACAATACCGCTCTGCGCCACTGATAAGGCTAGGATGATCAAATTCCTGCCCAGACAGAATTCCAGCGTCTTTAATTTCCTACCGATTGACTGTAGCTGTCCTTAGCGATTTACAACTTCGCTACTTTAGCCGACCTGATCGCAAAATACTCACCACTAGCCATAATCCTAAAAACGTTGCTGCGGCGAACAGGATATTGCTGAGAATAATGCCCTGAGAGCTTTGTTGATTGGTAGACACGATCGCGGCGCCTACAATCAACGAAGCAACGACCGTACTGTAGGCGCGACGATTAGCGGCATCGTCAATGCTACGACGGAGTCCTTCTAAACCGCTGAGACTGACATTCCACTTCAGGGTTTCTGAGCTGAGGCGATCCAAGAGGAAGGCAAATTGACGGGGTGATTCTAGAGAGAGGTTACGGAATTCAAGCCCTGTCCGTAGCAGGGACTGAGCTAGATCATCGCCGGCTATCTGCTGCCGTAGCAGATCTGCCATCAGCGGGCGCACTTCGGAGAGCAAATTCACCTGAGGGTTGAATTGACGGGCAGCGCCTTCTAGATTGGCGAGGGACTTGGTGAATAGTCCTACGTTCGCAGGCCAGCGCAAGTGATTGCGAGTACCGGCTTCTAGCACTTCACCAAACATCTCTGCGGTATTCACCTGTTCCAAACTAAGACCGTAATAGCGTCCCATCAAACGTGTGAAGTCACTCTCCAGTTTTGAGAGGTCGGTTGGCTGTAGCGGCTCGGTCAGTTTCAGGGTGAGTTGAGTACAGCGTTGAGCATCAGAGCTGGCGATCGCTAACACCATTTCCGTCATCGTGGCCCGAGTGCGTGGGTCAAGACGCCCCATCATGCCGCAGTCTAAAATAGCGATGCGACCGTCCCTTAGAAAGAAAAGGTTGCCTGGATGAGGGTCAGCGTGGAAAAAGCCATCAACAAAATATTGCTTGAAGAAAGTCCGAAAGAGCAGCGTTGTAATCTGTTGTCGCTTGCGCTCAGCTTTTTCGGAAGTGTCTTTGGCGACAGGCGTAGTGAGGATAGGCGCACCATCCAGCCATTCCATCACCATGATCTTAGAGTTGGTCAATTCCCAAATAATTTCGGGGACAACAATCTGGTTGGAGTCGAACCAAGGACTGCTATGCAGATTACGCCGTAGCAAGTCGGTATATTCGGCCTCAGTGCCAAAATCCAGCTCAGCCCGGATAGCTTCGCTAAACTCATACGCTAGCTCTACAACGTTATATCGCTGACCAAACTGAGTCGCTGACATGAGCCGAGCTACATCTCGAATCAGCGCCATGTCCCGCTCAACGAGGTTTTCGATGCCAGGACGCTGTACCTTAATGGCGACCTGACGCCCCCCCTTGAGAACGGCGCGATGGGTCTGCCCAATAGAACCGGCTGCGATCGCTGAATATTCAATTGACTCAAATAACTCTTCTGGGGGACGCGGCAAGTTCTGGCGGATGAACACCTCCATCTGACTAGCCGGAACAGGCAAGACTGTTGACTGTAAGCTGCTGAGTGCCTCAATGTATCGGGGTGGCAGCAAATCAGGGCGAGTACTCAGCAGCTGTCCAAATTTGACGTAAACGGGGCCTAGTTCAGTCAGGATGTTGCGCAGGACTTCAGGTGTTGGAATTTCAGGCTCATCAGCTTTACCCCCACTCAGCAGACGCCGCATGTAGTCCCAACCGTTGCGGAATACAACCTCAATAATTTCGCCCTGACGGGACATGCGAGACGATGCCAGCATTGAGCCCTCCAATACACCACATTTAGATGCTAACGAAACTGCCTACACAATAGAGGCTTCTTTCGAGATATTATCTAAGGCTTCTAGGATTTTGTGAGCGATCGCGTCTGAGCCGCCGGGTTCGCCCACTCGTTCTCGTCCATTCACCTTGCAAAGGTCTAAATAGTCAGCATCGTCGAGAATCTGATCGATTTTGCGAGCTGCAGACAGAAGGGTTTTGCTATTGGCAGGACGAGTACCTACCGTGATCACTGACTTTCCTAAAAGCCGCATCTGAGCCTCAGCGAAGAGATAGGTGAACTGAGGACCAGGTCCCGGAATTTGAACGATGGGCTTGCCTAGGCCGACTGCTTGCTCGACAGCGGTCCCTGCCATCCCGATGACCAAATTGCACTGATGTAGAATGTCCGCAAACGCATCGTAGTGATAATAAACGATGATGTTTCGCTTTTTGAGCATGCCGACTTCGCTGGCGTCCCAGGCATCTGTTTCGGCTAAGGTTTTGAGGTGATCGCGAGTGAAGCTCGGCACTAAAGCTGCATGGAAGTGGGCTGGTCTTAATGGGGCGATCGCTTGGCACAGTTCCAGCATCAGGGAGAAGTTGACCTGAGCTTCTGGTAAGCGACTACCTGGCAGGAGAGCAATGAGTGGTGCTTGAAACGGGATATCGAGCTTTTTTCCAGTTGGTGCCAAGACATCCATGATGGGATAGCCCAGAAACTGAGTCCGGGTAAACCCTCGATTGATAAGATCTTTGGCGGTGTAGCGATCGCGGGTCAGAACGCCCAAACACTGCGGCGATTTCATGCCCCATTGCGCTAGCCAAGGAAGCTTGACCATGCCCTCGTAATAGCTGGAGGTACTAACGAGGAACACGACAAAGGGACGACCCGTTAACCTTGCAAACAAGATTGGCACAATGTCACCACAGGCAAACAGTAGGTCACAGCTGGGGCTGTATCGCTGTACGGCCTGAAATTGTCTCCAGGTCAAGCTGATTAGCCCTGACAGGAGGTCTTTTAGAAGACTAACGGGATTTGTGTCTCGCCACCAGTTCACTGGATTTAGGAAGCGACCAAAATTGATGTAGTTGAACCCGCCGGACGGCAATTGCCGCGTCGGGCCAACAATTTTGACTCCCAACCTTTTGTAGGCGTTGCCTTTGCCAACAATGGGCATTGCCGCTACCTCAATCTCTGGGTCAATTCGGCACAAGGCTTTGAGCACCAGGCTAGCGTTGAGATCTTCACCATGTCCATTACTTAGAAACAGTACCCGCCTGGTCATACCCGTTCCGCAGTAACTCCTCAATAAGCGTACAAGAAACAGAAACCTGGTTTCTGCCTTATGTCTCAGAGTTAAGGGTTTGCTTGGTAATTTGCTGTGAAAATATAGCTGGGTCTTACGCATGTGCCCCTGCATTCCCAATTTTGGGACGTTGAATCCGGCTTCTTCCTATTTGGGGTTTGAAGGGCCACCGGATTCAATTGCGTCAGGCCTGATAGCTTTAGTCAGCTAGACTTGTGCACCCAATAGCATTTGGGTGCTTAAGAGAGTTCTAAACCAGAAATTACCTGAGAAAGCTAAGGTAATAGGTTGGCGGTTGACGTCAGGACACCCAACGAAATAGAGGCTTTGAGACTGTTGGGGGCTCGTTCCTCAACACCAACCTCCGTGGGGATATTGATGACTCCAAAAACGCCTCAGCGCATCGCTCAGATGGCTTGTCGCCTTGTCCCAACGGAACCGGCGACGCTCGAATGCAATGTGCTGAGAAACGGTTACTACCAAAGACCTTGAGTGCGGGAATACCAACGCATCAGCACTCGGGCTAGTCGCTGGGGATGATGACGTACGGAGCCATGGGATGACTCTTCCATGACATTAGCAAGGATAATCCGACGTCCGGAGATAAGAACGGCATCCCGGTCTAGATAGACTGATTCGGCGCCAACTTTGGCATAGCGCTGCTGAGCCACTTCTGATGGAGAACGGCGCTGTACTAGCACCGCGTCGAACAAAGGTCTGCCGCACACTCGGTCGATCGCACGAATGTGGTCGGACACTGCATATCCCTGGGTTTCGCCAGGTTCGGTCATCACATTGCAGACATAGATACGAGGAACTTTACGCTGGGCGATCGCCTCTACAATCTCGGGGACTAGCAAATTAGGAACGATGCTGGTGTATAGACTCCCTGGTCCAAAGACAATGAAGTCCGCTTCTTGAATAGCCTTGATTGCTCTAGGCAGCGCTGGGGGATTGCTAGGCGTACATCCGATATTGACGATACTGCCCGCTGCTTCAGGAATTTTAGATTCTCCTTCAATACGGCGACCGTCGCTTAGCTCAGCCCAAAGCCTGACATCACTTAGGGTTGCGGGTAAAACCTGACCCCTAATTGCCAGTACTTTGGAGCTGGCTGCGATCGCCTGTTCCAAATCCCCTGTGATATCGTTCATTGCGGTCAGAAACAAATTGCCAAAGCTATGGCCCACTAAACCTGCTCCTGCCTTAAAGCGATATTGAAAAAGTTCAGTCAGCAACTTCTCTTCGTCTGCTAGGGCTGCTAGACAATTACGAATATCCCCTGGGGGAAGGACACCAATCTCCCGCCGTAGTCGTCCAGAAGATCCACCATCGTCGGCCACTGTCACAATAGCAGTGATGTTGTAGCTGTATTGCTTCAGCCCCCGTAGCAAATTTGAAAGTCCAGTCCCTCCTCCGAGCACAACAACCTTGGGTCCTCGTGAGAGACGTCGCTCCTGCATGAGCACGTCGACGAGTTCTGCCTCATTGCCGGGAAGCAATACTTCAGTAATGGCTCCGAGGGTTCGCGTCTGTCCCCATAGAATGAAGAGCAGTCCGAACAGAATGGCTAGAGGCCCGCTGACATAATTGGGAATCAGCGTTGTGACAAATCGTAGGGCAGATCCCAAGAACTGTACGGTGCGAAAAATGGGCGTGAGTCGTAGAGAAATTAAGACTCCCAAGCCGACCAGCAAGACACCACTAACACTGAGGAGTAGCCACCGTTTTACCAGGAGTCCTGGTACTAACCACTTTACAAATTGGGAAACTGAGCGAGGAGACCGGGGTGCCAACCAGAGTGTTTCGCGACGTAAACGGCGCAGAAACTGAGAGAACGTTTTGTTCAAGGCGTTGAAGAACATTTCTTAAACAGCGGCTCTATGAGGACTCAAAGCATGGCGAGGACGAACCGGGCGAAGCTGCGACGAATCATATCTCAAAGCTTGGGTCATTGGCTAAGTCACTTCGAACTTAACCCATGACTGAGGATTCCTTTTTCAGCCTGTTAATCTCTAGCATTAAAGGGGGTGGGTGTAGCCATAATCACGGTCAGTTCTCAACCTGTCCTCTCTAAAAACCCCTTTTCATCATTAAGCCTTGGCTAAAGCTAATCTATTAGGGGACATCCTAAATAACCTATTGTTGTTTGCGATCGCGCCTGATTCCAATCTGAGTTCTTGCAGCCAGTTCGAAACTGACTTCTAAGCAGTCATTAACCATCCCATTAGCTCTATGGCAGACACCTTATTCAACACCGATTCAAATGATTTATCTCCGGACTGTGGCTCAGATGAACCGCTGGTTGACTTACGGAATATCAGCAAAACGTTTGGATCAAATCGTGTGCTAGATGGTCTCGACCTTGAGATGTACCGGGGCGAGGCGATCGCGATCATTGGTCCATCGGGAACCGGAAAATCAACAATCCTGAGAATTATTGCCGGGCTGCTGTCAGCAGATGCGGGTGACATTTATATTTCAGGACAGCGACGGATAGGACTCATCGAAGACTCTCAGGACCCTGTGGGCATTGGGATGGTTTTTCAGCAGGCTGCGCTGTTTGACTCTTTGACGGTAGAAGAGAACGTCGGTTTTTTGCTCTATCAGCACTCCAATTTGTCCAATCGTGAAATTCATACGCTGGTGGACGATGTTTTGGAGATGGTGGGCTTGCCGGGGATTGGCGATCGCTACCCAGCTGAGCTTTCGGGCGGTATGCGGAAGCGGGTCAGTTTTGCTAGAGCTATTGTGTCTAACCCTCAGAATCCGACAGATCGCCCTGCTTTGCTGCTTTACGATGAACCGACGGCTGGTTTGGATCCTATTGCCTCTACGGTGATTGAAGATCTGATTCGGGATATTCAGAAAAGCCGTGGGTGTAGCTCGTACATTATTGTGACCCATCAAGACAGCACAATCCGCCGAACAGCAGATCGGGTGATATTCTTGCACCAGGGTAAAATTCAGTGGAGTGGAGCGATCGCAGACATTGATAACACTGACAACCCGTTCGTTCGTCAGTTTTTCAGCGGCAATGTTGAGGGGCCAATTCAGCTAGTCCATTAACGGATGCGCTAGTGCATCTATCTAAAAGTTGGGTCTATTCTCGCTATTGAGTAAGCTATCAGTACCGCTCAATCGAGAACGTTATGAGTTTCTTGCAGTTCGTAGGGTTAGTGCTCACCGATATTGAACCGGTTTATCTCGGATGAGCCTTTTCTGACTGTGTGGTGATGGGGATATTAAAATGCGGGCACGGGGAATTCGAGAAGGATCTGTAGGACTGCTAATTTTGGTTGGTGTCATTCTTTTCGGAGGTTTGGTGATTTGGCTACGGGGGCTAAATCCAGGTAATCGGGCCTACCGAATGACCGTCATCTTTCAAGACACAACGGGCATGCAGCTTGGCACATCCGTCAGATATCGGGGTGTTCCGGTTGGTCGGGTTGTGGAGATCCGTCCCAGCAGCAATCAAGTTGAAGTTGTGACAGAGATCACGCAAGCAGACCTTAGAATTCCTGAGGAAGGGATTCGGATTGCAGCTAATCAATCTGGCTTTATTGGTGAAACAACCGTTGATATCACGCCTATGGTTGAGCTGCCAGAGGCTGAACAAGCGGTGAGTCCTACTGGGCCCGACTGCGAATCGGGTGCCATTATCTGTGATGGCGATCGCCTGGATGGCGTTACAGGTGTCAGTTACGAATCTTTACTCCGGTCTGCTGAAACTTTGGCAAATACTTTTGCCGATCCCGCTTTGATTGATGATTTAAAGGGGACGCTCAATAACGCCGTAGTTTTGACAGACCAAGCAACTCAGTTGACAGATGAATTGACTCAGTTGACGTTAGCAGCTCAGGATGAGGTTAAGCCTGTCAGTGACTCACTTCAGCAGGCGACTAATAGTGCAGCAAGTGCGGCTCAAGAGATTCAGCTAACAGCGTCTGACGTCCGCAACCTACTGGAAGTGAATCGATTTAGCTTGACGACAACCCTTAACAACATCAACCGCGCTAGCAATCGCCTTGCCAACCTGGCAGAGACCGTTAGCTTCGAGCTAGAAGACGGTGAATTTATAGACAACTTAAGAATTCTGTCGGCGAATGCAGCTGAAGCGTCTGCTAACTTTCGAGATGCCTCTGTTGATGTGCAGACGCTGACAGGATCGCTGAACCAATCTGAGAATGTCTTGCTGATTCAGCAAACGCTAGAATCTGCCCGAGATGTTTTTCAAAGTGCTCAAAAGGTCCTTTCAGATGTTGATGAAGTGACGGGCGACCCTGCGGTGCGAGATAGTCTTCGCGATTTAATCTATGGTCTCCAGGATCTACTATCCAGTGCTGAAACCCTAGAAAAACAGGCGGAGGCAGCGATCGCTTTAGCGTCTTTGACGAGTACAGTTCCTACAGCCGCTACGCCTGCTCAGATTCCTGCTGAAACGAATGATGCCGCCGTGCCGCAGTAGAGATACTGGGAAACGCCTGCAGGCATGTATGAGCCCCTGCCCCAGGATGAAGTTCATCTGGGGAATTAACCTGTTTATGTCACGAGCGATGATAGGCAAGCAATGACAGGTATAGCCGTCGCCAGTTCTGTTAACAAGACAGCAAGCTATTGGGTTATGGGCTAAGACTCAGATGCTGTTGGGTGCATAAGCCTATATGGTTAAGGCTATATTCGGTTGCAACTACAAAGCTTTAGTAAAACTTGGCGTCAACGCTCCGTTTGATTACTGAATACTGCTTAGAGTTGATATAGACAGAACTTACGCAGTTGAATCCGGCTTCGACTCTTAATCCTCACATATGGGGAAGCCGGCTTCAATGTCCCCTAAATTTTAGGGGATGCAAGGGGACCTATGTAGACGTGGTTTGTAAGTCCTAGGTGAATTTCCGGATAGGCTACTGAAAACTGATGAAAGGGTTGAAATTGGGATGTGTATCTTCTATGACCTTACTCCTGTTGCTTAAGTACAGTTCAGAGGGAACAGGGAACACGGAGTAGGAAACAGGGTGTACTTGTTTCTCTTGCACACCGCTATAAACCATGTTCTGGTCTGGAGACGCCTTTTCTATGCGTGCTATTTTGCATCGTCCTCATTCTGCTCTCCCTAGAATTTCAGAAAAATCGGATTGGATAGAAACTCAGCAGCCTATTTCGAAACGTCCGTTTTCTGTTGTTCTCACCCTTGCCTGCGACGTCATGCTGCTGCTGACCACCGTCGGAGCTGGCCTTTTGCTGTATGCTCTAATCGTTTCAGTATGGCCGCCAGCAGGCAGCGTTGTAGAAAGAGACTTGGTCAAATGGATGCCGCTTAGCTCGATCGCCACCTCAGCCGCATGGTATTTGTTCCGAGATGTTCTACGGTGTCAGCAAGCGTCCAGTACGCTTCCTTTCGACTATACAGAGGCTATTTTTCAGCAGATCTATTGGCGGCGTTTAGAGATCATTTTATGGGCGATCGCCTCCAACCTTGTCCTGCTTTGTCTCTGTCTGCTTTTACCGGCTCAACCGTTTATTTCCAAATTGTTTTTGTCGAGCGTTGTCGCGCTGATCGCTCTGGCTGTCCACAAAAGTATCCCCACTCAACGTCTGGCGTTTTCTGCTGCGACAGGGGTGTTTTCTGCTGCAATGTTTTTGATTATGATGGCTGGATTCCTAGGCTGATGAGGCTTCCTAGCGGCGGCTTCAAACATAGTTATAGCTTTAGCCATCTAGGCTTGTGTACCGAATGGCATTCGGGTGCTTAGTAGCTCTTGGGCTTAGACAGGCCCCTTGTGTTTTGGGGCAGTTGTGGGGCAGGCTCTATGTGGATCATTTATCCTCCAGCCGCATGACAAATATTCGATTACTGGTGCTCGATATTGACGGTACGATCGCGGGCCGCTCCAATGAGGTGACGGATGGCGTTAGAGACGCGATCGCTGAGGTGCAGGCTAAAGGCGTGCAGGTCGCGATCGCGACGGGCCGCATGTATCGCTCTGCCCTTCGTTTTCATCAAGCTGTACGATCACCCTTACCGCTCATGTCTTATCAGGGAGCGCTGATTAAGGACCCCATTGCAGGTAAGGTTTACCGCCATACACCTCTATCCCGCCAACATACGTTGGGTCTGCTGGCAGAACTCGCTACTTTGGAGGCTGAGGACAAGCTCTCCATTCATCTCTATATCAACGATCAGCTTCACGTCCGACAAATCTTAACGGATACCAAGGAGTATGCAGCGCGATCGGGAATTGAACCTATAGCCGTCGGCGACCTGGCAACGTATCTTCAAACGGAGGAGAGCATTGAAACGACTAAGCTATTGGCTTTAAGCCCAGATCCGACTGTCATTACCGATTTACTGGCCCAGTTCAAGCAACTCTACTTGCCAGAAGAGTTGTATCTGACGCAATCCGTCGCGACTTTTTTCGAGGCGACTCATCCTCTCTCAAACAAAGGCTCAGCGGTTCAATATTTAACGGAAGATCTCTTGAATCTAAACGCTGACCAAGTGATGACCGTCGGTGATAATTTCAACGATTTTGAAATGATTCGCTATGCCGGCGTAGGAGTCGCGATGGGAGATGCCCCCGATGGTGTGAAGGCGATCGCAGATTGGGTTGCTCCTAGTGTTGAGGAGGATGGCGTTGTTAGCGCGATCGAGCAATTTATTTTGGATTGAAACAAACTTGGCGTTGTTGTTACCAACTGTTCAAGATGTGCAGCAAAGCCTCCATCGCAGGAGGGTTGAAGCGGCTATTGCTGCTTTCTGATGAGGCTTGAAGCTTGGGGGGCAAATAAAAATCTCTTTAAAATCAGAAAGAGCACCGACGACTGGCCGTGTTTCGTCTCGGTGCTCTGACTGGTTCGCTCCTCACACAATAGAATCGTAACCGAAAGTCATCTGGTTGTCACGACTTGTACATACTTCTGTAATTCAGATTTTCTTATCGGTTGTCCAGTCCGTATTAACGTGAAAGACCTCTGTAGCTTTCAGTGCACTAAGGCTCTGTGATAACCTTGAGGCCCACAAAAGAAAAACTAACAGCTATACCTTTTTTGCCTTGACTTCCAAGACTTTGGGGCCATCAACATTAGTTACAGTCCATTCATACCCGCTGTAATAAACCCGATCGCCTGTATTCGGGATCTTCTGTAGCTGATGGATAAGGAATCCTGCGAGAGTCTGATAATCTTCCTCGGCAGGTAGCTCTACACCCAAAAGTTCATTGACTTCTTCAATATAGGTCTGAGCTTTAACACGGTAGGACTGGTCATCCAGCATACTCACCAGAACCTCGACATCTTCCTCAAGCTCGTGACTGTCCCCGATAATCTCTCCAGTTACGTCTGTCAGGGTTAACAGCCCTGCTGTGCCGCCGAATTCGTCTACGACCATCACCATGGATTTGCCAGACTTTTGCATAATCTGTAGCAAATCGTGTAGTTGAGTATATTCAGGGACAAAACGGGCCGGGCGCACCCAACTTTCAATGAAGCTTCCTGGCATCGCTTCGTGCCTGGCCAAGGGCCCAATCAAATCTTTGAGCGACAGAATACCGGAAACATCGTCTAAAGATTCACCAACGACAGGAAACTGCGAATATCCGGTTTCCGCAATCGTGTCAAGGACTTCCTGCAGGGTGCATGTTTTGGCAAGAGCTGTGATCTGAGTTCGAGGGATCATCACTTCTCCAGCAGTAACATCGCGGAACTCGAAGACGTTATTGAGGAGTTCTCGCTCTTCTTCGTCCAGGCCAGGGGATTCTGTTGAGGTGCGGATAATCAGCTGCAATTCTTCGGGGGTGACGCGGCTGTACCAGCTTTGGCTACCGGTGTATTGAATGCCAAATACCCGTAATAGCCAGCGGGTGGATTGATTGAGCACCCAGACAAAGGGCATAAAGAGTTTGGCAATCGTTAGACTCGGAGGTCCCAACAGACGAGCTAACTGCTCGGGGTATAGCATTGCCACAGCTTTGGGACTGAGTTCTCCGAGGACGATTTGGAGATAGGCGATCGCGATAAAGGCAAGCGGTATCGCTATAGAATGAGCAATCGTACCGACCATCGGAACCGTGAAAGATACCTGACGAAACAAC
Source organism: Oscillatoria sp. CS-180 (assembly GCF_028330965.1). Classification (GTDB taxonomy): domain Bacteria; phylum Cyanobacteriota; class Cyanobacteriia; order Phormidesmidales; family Phormidesmidaceae; genus Halomicronema. The sequence goes on from NZ_JAQMUB010000071.1 coordinate 65,184, forward strand.
TGCAACAGCACTGCGGCAATGGTCGATTCCCCAATCCATCCCAAGGCTAGGCTAGAAAGGGTAATGCCAATTTGAGTTGTTGATAAGAGACGGTCCAGACTACGTTGGAAGCTTTGTACGGTTCTAGCTTGAATGTCACCTGCTTCGGCTAGCTGATTGATGCGCGATCGCCTAACGGACACAATCGAGAATTCAGCGGCCACAAAAAAAGCATTGATCCCAATCAGGGCCAGAACTGACAATACCCTCACCACGATAGCAGCGCCAGTCAAGCCTGACGAAGCAACGTCCAGCGGTACGTCTGTCTGAGCAAGCATTTTGAATGTAAAGAAGTGTTAGATAACAAATAACCCAATCAAGATTATTCTCAAACAGACAACGGGCGTTGCAAAAGAGTTATTGGTTGTCGGCAGTCATCGTAATTCAGACCAATCGCCTTTACCGTTCTGGATTAGGGAAAACTTGAGAGTGTCTCAAAGCGTAATCACAACGCCACTTTGCGTTTCCAGACAGTGGATTAAATGCTATTGGCCGCTCTCAGCCGGGGTTCCTGACATTCTAAGCTTGACGTCTTGAATGATCTCTTGTTCATCGCGGAGCATCGGACCACTGCTAGTCGCTGGAGATGCCTGATCAGATGCAGCGCTACTGGCTGGTCGTGTGTCAGGCTGGCGCACCCCGGTGAGAGCTTGGCGCCCAAGCGCGTATCCCCAAGAGGAGCTAACAACGCCCGCTCCTATCATTAGAGCCAGCAAAATAGTCGTAAATGCAACGGCAGGACTAATTCCCATCCTGGCAAATACTCCGAATCATTGTGTCCACATATCATATTAGGTATTTTGTTTTGCGACTAGCAATTATTAGACTCTGCAATACCCTGAACCAATCTGGAGACTTCTCCAAACTGTCTCCAGTCAAATTGGGTATGCACCCTACCTATAGCCTTGCTAATTACGGATTCACTTCTAAACTTTTCCAAGAACCATCCGATTGGCGCTGGTATTGATAGCGATTTTGCGGCTCACCCCTCAGTTCGAGATGGTCAACGATATCTGGATCAAGCATGAGGACAATAAAGGTATCTAGAGGCGTCTGTTCATCCAGTTCGACCGATTCATATCCTTCAGATACTCTAGGCTTACCAGGGTGGGGCCAAGCAAACTGCTGTCTAGCTTTGTCAGATATTTTTTCCCAGACTTTCTGCCGCATCTGATCAGACTCCGCTTCTTTGCCAACGGTCTCTAAAATGGCTACCTTGCCCCCCAACCTAAACTGCTCACGAGTCTGGGTGAAATACCAGCAAAGCTCAGCGTAGGGATTTATCTTTAGGTGCTCTAGTTTGTCGCTGCGGCGATCACTAATAAACATGAGGCGATTGGTTTCTGCTTCAAAATCCCGAAAAACGATCGTCCGATTCGCTGGACGACCGTCAGGCCGAACGGTTGCGAATTGGGGATAACGACTGTACGGACGACTACGGTTACGATGTAGGGCGCGGGCTAAAGGCGATCGCCAAGGCGCAAGAGACATAGGGCAGGAGAATGGTCTTTAGCTGTGCAGATATACAGTTTACAGAATGGGCGATAGCTGTTCGCAAAACGAGGATCTGAAATACAAAGAGTGCTGCCGATTGATTGGGATGTGTTCTAAGGTTCACGTTGAATGCAGAATTTGACATAGCATGGTAGTCAGGGATTACTGAAGAACCGAATGATTCCAGACCTACAGCTGCCTAATTTGAATATCATGCTCCTACACAAGTGGGGCAATGTTGACACAAGGATCATTTGGCAATGGCTAACATCCTCCTTCTTAGGCAAGCAATTGCGTAATGGGCATGATTGGCTTCTTGTAAGCTACCGCAACAGATTCACTGCGTCGTCTGTTCACACCAAAAAAAGCTCTACGTGACATTGCTATGAGTTTTCCTGTTTTACTATCGTTGTTGCTGGGCTTTGTGCTGCTTGTCGCTGGCGCAGAAGGTTTTGTCAGAGGTGCAGCCAAACTGGCGGCTGTTATTGGCCTATCCCCCTTGGTCATTGGTTTGACTGTAGTGAGTTATGGCACCAGTGCGCCTGAGTTGGCTGTCAGCCTACGAGCTAGCCTTCTAGGACAGGCTGAAATTGCTTTGGGCAATGTGATTGGCAGCAATATTTTCAACATTTTGATGACGCTGGGTATTGCCTCTCTGATCGTGCCTTTAACGGTGGCTCAGCAGTTAATCCGACTCGATGTCCCTATCATGATTGGCGTGACGGGGCTGATGCTAATGTTTGCCGTTGATGGCGAATTGGGGCGTTTGGATGGCTCTATTCTTCTGATAGGCAGCATTGTGTACACAGGCTTCTTAGTCATTCAAAGCCGCAGAGAGGTCGATGAAGAAGTTCAAGCCGAATATGAAAGGGAGTATGCTGGCACCTCTCAACGAGGCTGGAAAGACGCTTTTCAAAATGTCTCGATTTTAGTAGTCGGGCTAGTGATGCTAGTCATTGGTGCCAACCTGCTGGTGTTTGGCGCTACCGAGGTCGCAGAAGCGATGGGAGTCAGCCAGTTGATTATTGGTCTCACAATTGTTGCCATCGGCACCTCTTTGCCGGAGTTAGCCACTTCTGTGGTGGCCTGCTATCGAGGGGAGCGAGATATTGCGGTCGGCAACATTGTTGGCAGCAATATCTTTAATATTCTGACGATTTTAGGTGTGACAGCAACAGTGACCAGCGTCCCGGTCTCTAGCGCTGCCATCAGTTTCGATATTCCGGTTATGCTGGCCGTTGCGATCGCCTGTCTTCCTATTTTCTACACGGGCAATCGCATCTCTCGTTGGGAGGGGCTACTATTCATCAGCTACTACGTTGCTTACAGTGCCTATTTAGGATTAGACGCAGTTGGGCACGACCAGCTTGGACTGTTTAGCAATGTCATGCTGCTTTTTGTCATCCCCCTCACAGTGGTGACATTGCTTACGATTTTGTTTCGGCGTCCGAACGGCTTGACTACGGCTAAGCAGAAGCAAGCTGAAGCAGAATCCCGCCGGAACGACTAGGAATCGCTATCTGGGTTTCTGCCTGGGTGATCTTTATGGGACCGTAAAGAACTTGGTAGGTGCTCTGTGCGGACTCTTCATAGTCCGCTAGGTCGATATGCATCTCCTTCTCGCCAGTATTGACGAGTACAATCAACGACTCGTCAGCCTTTTGTCGCTGAAAACCGTATAGGTGATCAACGGTAATGAAGGGACGATAGTCACCGATGCGCAAGGCAGCGTATTGATTGCGAATACCGATTAAGGCTTGGTGGTGCTCTAGCAGAGACTTGTTCCATTGATCTTCTGCGGGAAAAACCTTTCGACAATCTGGATCAAGTCCACCATCTAAGCCAACTTCGTCGCCATAGTAAACGCAAGGAGCGCCAGGGAAGGTCATTTGAAGCAGCACGGCTAACTCCAGACTCTTTTGGTCGTCGCCCATTACGGTCAAAGCCCGAGCAACGTCATGGCTGGAAAGCAGATTGAGTTGAGCGAGCTGAATTTCCCAATCATACAAGGACAGCAAGTTTTCCATCTTGGCACGATAGCCCGCTGCATCTAAGGCCGGATAAGGATAGTACTCTGGGCTTTCGGCATGTTCTATGGCAACGCGATCGCCTGCTGCGAAGGCCATAGTGGGGCCAGTAAAGGGGTAATTCATGACCGCGTCAAACTGGGTGCCGTCTAACCATTGCTGAGCGGGTGTCCAAATTTCACCAACGATGTAAGCTTCAGGATTGATGGCTTTGATGCGATCGCGAAACTCTTGCCAAAATCCTGGCACTTGTACTTCAAATGGCACATCCAACCGCCAGCCATCAATGCCCTGACGAATCCAATATTCGCCAATGCGCATGATGTACTCACGGACAGCAGGATTATCGTGATTGAACTGGGGCAGCGCTCGATTATTGACCCAGCTAGTATAGTTGGCAGGCATCGCTCCGTCATAAGCTGACAGGGGCCAACTGGTGACTTTGAACCACTCTAACCAGGGAGAATGCGGACCATTTTCTAAAATATCGTTGAAATAGAAAAAGCCTCGACTCGCGTGGTTAAACACCCCATCTAAGACGACTCGAATATGCCGTGAATAAGCAGCTTCTAATAGGTCTTGGAACGCTTCGTTACCACCTAAAAGCGGATCCACTTGATAATAATCATGAGTATGGTAGCGGTGATTACACGTTGACTGAAAGATTGGGGTCAGATAAAGAGCGGAAATCCCCAAATCTTTCAGATAATCTAGCTTTTCAGCAATCCCCCATAAATCACCACCTTTGTAGCCCGACAGGGTAGGAGGACTGTCCCAAGGTTCAAAAAGAACTGCCATCTCAGGATGATCAATATGACGTTGAGTACGCGCAAACCGATCAGGAAAGATTTGATAGAAAACGGCGTGCTTAACCCACTCTGGCGTCTGAATGCTCATAATACGCTCTCTTGTCTCCTCGCATAGGCTACCGGATTGTGGCTGAGAAGGGGAATGCCTCATCCCTTCACAAAATGACACAATAGAAGAGTTGTGTGTGGCAGTACTGCCCTTATGGATCGATTCAATGTCAAAGTTTTCCAGCGATTTTGGGCGATCGCGAAGGCTTACTGGTTTGGTGAGGAAAAATGGCGGGCGAGAGGATGGCTCATCCTCATTGGCGTATTGCTGCTGGGCTATACGGGACTGAGTGTTGTTCTTAACAATCAGCGTGGAGAATTAATCTCAGCCCTATCCAGCAAGGACGAGAGCCGTTTTTGGCAGACGGTGGTTGTTTTTCTGGGCGTACTGATCGTCTATGCGCCCTTGCTAGCAGGGTATACCTACTTGCGCGATCGCTTGGGACTGGAATGGCGACGCTGGCTGACCGAAAAATTTGTAGATCGCTATTTTGGCGATCGCGCGTTCTATCGCATCAATCAGCTCAACCCCGAAATTGATAACCCTGACCAGCGAATTGCTGAAGATGTAAAAAGCTTCACCCAGGAATCGCTAACGCTGGTGCTCGTCGTTTTGTCTTCAGTACTGGAGGTGATCGCCTTTAGTGGGGTATTGTGGAGCATTTCCCGTGAACTGGTCCTGTTTTTAGTCGGTTATGCCGTTGTGGGTACCGTGCTGACGGTGGGCGTGTTTGGTAAACCGCTCGTACGACTAAATTTTGAACAGCTGAAGCGGGAAGCCAACTTCCGATTTAGCCTGGTCCGGATTCGAGAAAACGCCGAGGCGATCGCGTTCTACCAGGGAGAATCTCAGGAGGCCACTCAGGTTAAAGAGCGGTTTACTCTGGCCTTCGAGAATTTCAAGCACCTGCTGATTTGGGAATTGGGACTTAATGGTCTAACCAACGCCTACGAATTTATTCCCTTTGTTTTGCCTGCTCTGGTAGTTGCTCCAGCCGTATTTAGTGGTGATTTGGAGGTGGGTAAGGTCAGCGAGGCTCAGGGTGCGTTTATCCGAGTCTTCTTTTCGCTGAACGTGATTGTGGCCCGATTCCAATCCCTAACAGCCTTTGGAGCCGGTATTGATCGCCTCTATGACTTTGCAGAGTCCTTGGGTCATATCGAGGAAACGGATGACGCAACCCAGGACGAATTGTCAGAGGCGATGTCTGAAAGTGCCCAAGAGGTGTCTGTTGAGGAAGATGCAGAGAGCTTGGAGGAAACGGCCTCAGCAGAAGCAGATGTTTCAGGAGATGGTTCAGAAGACAGTTCAGGCACAGAGGAAACAGTGCCTGCTGCTGTGAGCGTGGAGAGTCGTCCCATGATCGCTCAAGAAGTTGCTCCCCATTTGATGCTGCATCATCTCACGCTTCAAACTCCTAATTATCAGCGGGTTCTCATCGAAAATCTTTCTCTAGAGTTAGCTCGGGAGAGTTCACTGCTTGTTGTCGGCCCCAGCGGATGTGGCAAGAGTTCGTTATTGAGAGCGATCGCGGGCCTTTGGAACAGCGGCAAAGGACTTATCCAGCGGCCTGAGTTGGATGATCTGCTGTTTCTTCCTCAGAAGCCGTACATGATTCTTGGCAATCTGCGACAGCAGCTTTTATATCCCCACTCTGAAAAGGTGATTGAGGACGAACGACTGCATCAGGTTCTCAAAGATGTCAATTTACCTGAACTAGCCAACCGTTTCGGCGGTTTTGAGGCTGAGGAAGATTGGGGGGATGTTCTGTCTCTGGGAGAACAGCAGCGTCTCAGTTTTGCGCGTGTTCTGCTGCATCAGCCTGCATACGCCATTTTGGATGAAGCCACCAGTGCCCTGGATCGAGATAATGAAGATAGGCTGTATGGCTGTTTGAAGGACATTCCAACCACCTATCTTAGTGTGGGGCATCATGAATCCTTGGAAGCCTATCACCAAATGCTGCTGAGCCTGGCTGAGGACCACACTTGGCAATTGAAGGGGCAAGCTAACCCATAGCAATATGGGGATCCACCAAAATGGAAACCCATAAATATGGGGACGCAATACATCGCGTCCCCGTACAGTAGTCACTTTCTACACAAGGCTCCACAAAGGATCCCCAAAACTCAGATCAAGCCTTGAGCAGCTAGAAGGGGATGTCATCGTAGTCGACTTCGGCTTCTGGACTAGGAGGCGGTGCGGATTGAGCTGCTGGGTAGCTCGGAGCAGCTGCGGCGGCCACAACCGGAGTGCTGGGTTCTGGTGAGGCTGCGGGCTGAGGAATGTTGACTGTACCTAGGTCAGAGAGAAGGTGAATTCGCTGAGCCGTTAGCTCTGCCTGCTTCTCTTTGAAGCCCTCAGGGCGATCAACCGTGTTGATCGTCAAGCGGCCTTCAATCAGAACACGATCGCCCGTCTTATATTTTTCCTGGACCTCCTGAGCCAGATTCCCCCACCCAATCACCTTCAGTTTTTGAGGGGGATCTTCAGCCCGTTGACCAGGGAACGCGATCGTCATTTCTGTGATCGCGGTCTGATTGTCCTGAGTGTATCGAAGTTGCGGCGCTGAGATAATCTCAGCCATTAGCGTGCATAGGTTCATAATGCTATCTCCTGAGGAGTTTGATGGATGCCTTGTTCATGCTCAATGAAGGAAATCACCCTTTGGCGATACTCATTCAGCTTGCTATCCACCCACTCTCGATCTTCGCTGTTTGCATAGATGTGGACCAAGGGTTCCCCAGCATCGGGCAGAACCAATATCCAACCCTCTACGGTTCGGTCAAGAATTTTAACGCCGTCCACCAGTTCTAGCTGATCGGCTGAGTGAGTTTCAACCAAGTGACGCATGAGTGCACCCTTCGAGGTCCATGGACACCGTAAGGTTTGCGAGCGGTGGGAGATACGAGGGAGTTCCGACCAAATTTGACCCAGGGTATGCTCCTGAATGGTCAACATCTCAATCAGCTTAGCGATACAGAACATGGCATCGAAGCCAGGATGCATCTGCGGGAAGATAAAGCCCATATCGCTGCTGCCACCCAAAACGACATTTTCGTTTTCCTGGCAGGCTGCCATCAAAGCAGTCGGATTCACTTTAGTGCGAATGACTCGACCATCGTGACGTCGAGCGATGTGCTCGATCGCACCCGTCGCATGAACGGGGACAACAACTGTACCCCGTGGATTAGCCGTCAACACCATGTGAGTCAACAGCGCAGTCAGCACTTCACCCCGAATAGGCGTCCCGACTTCATCGACCAAAACAAGCTGCTCACCATTAGCAGAAACTTGTACGCCGAAGGTCGCCTGTAGTGCCTGAACAACCTGTCCCAGCTGTCCCAGCATGCCTTCTCGCTCAGCTGCGGAGGGTGCCGTTTGACTCAGGCTGGCATTCAGAACAACGGCATCACAGCCAAATTTACCCAACAGCATCGGTAGGACGGCACCGGACACTGCGTAAGCATAGTCAATGACGACTTTAGACTTGCTGTTGCGAACGGCTGCGACGTTAAGGTGGTGCTCGAAAGTAGTGCTGTACGTATCAATAATGCGGCTAGGGTAAGTGACTAGGCCAATTTCATGAATTTGTGCTCGTCGGAGATCTTCTTTGAAGTAAGCCCCTTCGATTTTCTTCTCTTTACCCTTGGGGATATCGATCCCAATCTCGTCGAAAAACTCAATGAGAATATGGCCTGCTCTATCAGGGTGAAGTCGGACATGAATACCGCCTGCTACACCCAAAGTAGGCAGAATGGCTCGGGCCAGCGGAATTGCCGTCGCCTCCAGGTTTTGAATGTTGATGCCCACCGACATTAGGCCTGAAATGAGCGATCGCGACACCATGCGGGAAATACTGCGCTGATCTCGTGAAACAGTCACATGGGACCCCGGCTTTAGGGTTGAGCCATAGGCAGCTCCCAACTTGACGGCAAATTCGGGGGTGATATCAATGTTGGCTAAGCCAGAGACGCCACGCTGGCCAAACAAATTGCGCTGAGCAGTGTTCCCCCAAATCAGGTTGATGTTGAGCGTTGCTCCCGACTCAATCTGCTTGTTGGGCCAAACGCGCACCTTGGGACTAATTTGAGCTTCTTCCCCAACGGTTGAAAGGGCACCGATAACAGCACCTTCCAAAACGTGAGAACGGCGATCGACCCGGGTGCCACGAGAGATCACACAGGCCTGCAAATAAGCCTCTTCGCCAATGATGGCGCCGTTCCAGACAATAGCCCGTTCTAGCTGAGCGTCATTGCCAATCGTGACGTTGTCGCCGATGATGGTGCCCGGTCGAATTTTGACTCTGGCACCAATGCGGCAGTTGTTGCCAATCATCACTGGTGGTTTGATCCTAGCGGTGGGGTCAATCTCAGTGTTTTGACCTACCCACAATCCTGAAGATTCCTCTTTGTAATAACCGAGGGTCATGTGGACTCTGCTATCGAGAGCATCATACTGGGCTTCTCGATAGGCATCGAGGTGACCCACGTCGCACCAGTAACCTTCAGCCACATAGCCATATATGGGCTCTCCTTTTTCCAATAGGAGAGGAAACAAGTCTTTAGAAAAATCAGTTTCTTGGTTAGCTGGCAAGTAATCGAGCACCTCTGGCTCCAGGATGTAGGTGCCCGTATTGACCGTGTCTGAAAAGATTTCGCTGGTTGAGGGTTTCTCTAAGAAACGCTGAATTCGATTCTCCCCATCAATGATGACTACGCCAAATTCAACCGGATTGGGGACATGGGTCAGGACTAGAGTTGCCTTAGATCCTTTTTCCTTGTGAAACCGAATGGCTTCCGTTAAGTCAAAATCGGTCACGCCATCACCACTGATCACCATGAAAGTGTCATCAAGCAGTTCATCAATGTTTTTGACGCACCCTGCTGTTCCCAGCGGCTGGTCTTCTTCGACGGCATAGGTCATCCGCACTCCAAATTCACTACCGTCCTGAAAATAATCCCGCATGACGTCGGGCAGATAGTAAAGCGTTGCGATAACTTCCTTCACCCCATTCCGCTTGAGGAGATTAATGATGTGCTCTGCTATAGGACGGTTCAAAATGGGAACCATAGGCTTAGGTAGGTCGCAGGTAAGCGGTCGTAACCGGGTCCCAGAACCTCCGGCCATTAATACTGCACGCATTAGATCCTCCTCGTACTAAAAGGGAATGTCGTTGATAGGTGAGATGCAACATTAAGCGTGACACTCACATCAATGATGCAAATATCTGCTGCAAAGTCTGTTGGAAACTCGAAACTAGGCAATGTGCTTGGTCGTCATCATCAATTTTTGTGAATTCAGGTTACATCTACCGAATAGCATAGACAGCTACTATCCACAGTTTCAGCCCGAACTTTCACATCACTGAATTAGTGCTATCTCCTTCGCTTAATCGGAGTGTAAAGTGACTGCTGGCGGCAATCGATAATCTTGTGACTTCAGGATTCTGTAACTTTAAGATATGACGGCTCGGGTTACTTTTGGTGGGAAATCTCTCCATAGAGATTCCTGCGGCAGAGAACTTGCCGCTGCTATTTTAAAGGGTATGGATACAAACCTTCAGCATTAAATGCGGGGACACGTATGGAAACACTGTTAGTACTGGGATTGGCGATCGCCTACGGCGCGGGCGCTTGGCGCTTTTGGAAAGGGTTCCACCGAACTAACTTCAGCAGCAACAAAATTAGCTTGACACTGCTATGGCCGATTTATCTGATTGCAAATAAGTCTTATCGAGAGAATTTTAATCGGGCATTGAAGGGTTAGATATGGCTTTGGCCAGTCAGGTTGATGCACTCAGTAGCATTTGGATGCTTAGCCCATTGCCAGATGGCTGGCCGTCTCATCCCAACGGAACTAGTACCGCTGCGCGGAATTCAAAATTGTGAATACTCTGCGAGAAGAGCAAAGCTCTACAAAATTAAGGCAGATAAGCTTTCCTAGTGTTTTTAATGGTGAGCATATTTCTGCCGTGGTGTACTAGTGGGGGCTATATAAGCCCTCTAGCGATAGTCGAAGAAGGGTGAAGACTGTTCACCCTTCTTCTAAATAGTTTGTGTAGGTTTAAAATTTATGGTTTCCACTTCTCTGCCTGAGCGTCTGGACGCTGTTGCCCAGCGGTATGACCGCGAATACCGTGGAGAAACGGTCGAAGTACCTGAGGCAGTAGAAGCCTTGCCTGTTTTCCAAGATTGGATTGCTGGGCGGCTGTCGTCTCGGATTGCGTCTCCTTTCTGGGAGGTGGCAAAGCCCAAGAAATCTCAGATTTGTTTGGATATTGGTTGCGGAGGCAGTTTTCTCTTTTATCCTTGGCGCGAATGGGATGCTCGATTTTATGGTCAGGATCTGAGCACGGCTATTTGTCAAATGGTGAATGCCCGGGGATCGCAGCTCAACTCGAAGTTATACAAAGGGATGCGGCAAGCAGCAGCCCACCAGTTAGACGTTTATGAGCCTAACCAGTTCGATTTAGCGATCGCCACAGGAGTGAGCTGTTACTACGATTGGGACTATTGGGATATTGTCCTATCTGCGGTCAAAAAGGTGCTCAAACCGACAGGTTCGTTTGTGTTTGATGTGATTGATCCAGAGGCTTCTTTAGCCGAAGACTGGGCCATCTTAGAAATGTACTTGGGCGCGGAAGTAGAGCTCACGTCTATTCAAGACTGGAAAAAACGGTTGAAAGGAGCGGGCGTCAAGATTCAAAAGGAGAAAGAAGGCGAACTCTTCCATCTGTTCAAAGTTAGCTTTCCTTGATTGACCTTGATGTAATCGCGCTACGGTCTTGTCCTGCATCGTGAAAGAAACCGCCCATGTTGGATGTGCCATTCCCCTTTCGGCTGTGGCTCATTGGGGGAACTCAAGAAAGCCGTTGGCTGGTGGAAAAGCTACAGGAGATGGGATCAAATGTCTCTCCTTTTATCCTCGTCAGCATCACTACGGAGGCTGCTCGTCATCTGTATCCCCAACTGCCGGATCAAAATCTCTGGATAGGCCAGCTTCAGCCAGATGACGCTGATTCCTTTATTCAAGTCCATGGTATAGAGGCTATTTTGGATGTTTCGCATCCGTTTGCGACTGAAATTTCTCAGCTAGCGATCGCTCTCGCCCGTCAATACCAACTGCCTTATCTACGCTACGAGCGGGCAGCACTACCAACTTCAGGACAGGACTGGTGCGATCGTCAAGGGCGTCCAGGGAATGTAAGCCTAGCCCAACGGACTGATCTAATCGCTGGGAACTATTTAGAAAACGAACGAACCCTCTTGACCTTGGGCTATCGAATGCTGTCTGAATTTCGAGCTTGGCAGGAACGAGGCGTATTGTTCACCCGTATCTTGCCCTCTCCTCAAGCCTTGTCAGCTGCTTTGGATGCCGGCTTTAGTCCGGATCGGATTATCGCCTTGAGGCCTCCGGTCAGTCCTGCTTTGGAGAAAGCGCTTTGGCAGCAGTGGCAGATCACTCAAGTGGTGACAAAGGCATCGGGACAACCGGGAGGAGAGGCCCAGAAACAGGTGATCGCATCAGCTTTAGGCATTCGTCTTATTCGCCTAGCACGTCCTGCAATCCCTTATCCACAGCAAACTGACAGCTTGGATACAGCGCTCCAGTTTGTTGCCCGTTACTGTGGAAATGCCATTGGGTAAGAGCAATCTGGGCGGCAGTTCCTCGATTTGTTTGTAACGATTTCCTCAGCACAAACCAATATTTGAGGGCTATTGCCCCATGTCAGTGAAACGCAGCGACACCCTTACTTTTATCTTGACAGCAAAGGACGTCACCTAAGCGTGGAAATCTATCAAAGGTGTAAGAATTAGCTCTCTACATTAAGGCGATCACTTTTGGCAAGGAATGCTATGCTTAATCCCCAATAAGCTCACTAGGGCAGAAAGTGAGTACGAACACAGCCGTGCTTCTGGAGTATCTATGACCGCCCTGCCTATGCCACCAGGTTCATCTTCAGACACCTCTGGTCAAGACACTAGACCAGAGTCAACCCCTGTGTTTGCCATGAAGGAACTGGTTACTCGTCTACAGCGAGAGCAGTTCAAAATTCAAGATTTGCTGAGTTCTCTGGGCTTTGCCCTTCGCAGCTTAAATAACCTAAATCAGTTCCTAGAATTGATTCCCATGATTGCGAGCCGGGTTACGGATGCTAGCGGCGGCGCACTCGTTTTATTCCGTCCTGATGGACAAGTTCGATTAGAGCGGCTGCACTGTCAGAGCGATACCCATTGTCAGGAAGTCAGGATGGCGTTGGAAGCGGCAACCCGTCAGGTGACTGAATCCTTTTCGCCCTCTGGCAGCGCGATTGAGATTGCTCGGACGATGATGCTTTCTCTTGATCGCTATGTGCACCGCTACTTGGGCAGCGATTTTCAGATTTTCGGGACCGCTATCATCGTCAAGAACATGGAGCGAGGACGGCTCTATGTGTTCAGTCGTGAGGACGATTACGCTTGGACAGAAACTCGTCAGAAGCTTGTCCGTTTAGTTGCTGATCAAACCGCCGTTGCGATCGAGAATGAAGAGTTGACCGTGGCGCTTCGTAAGAAGGAGCGCATGGGACGGGAACTCGAAATTGGCGCAGAAATCCAGCTTCAGCTCTTACCACGAACTTTTCCGTCAATTGACGGGATTGATCTTGCTGCGCAGTGTCGTACTGCGAACAAGGTAGGTGGCGACTATTACGATTTCATCCCTACTAGTTATGACCAAATTCGTCACCCTGATTCGCGGCAGTCGGCGCTCTCACCCTGGAGCTTCGCGGTCGGAGACGTGATGGGTAAAGGAGTGCCTGCGGGTCTGATTATGACGATGCTGCGGGGGATGCTGCGAGCAGAGGTGCTGCACAGCTTCTCTGCGGCAGAGATTTTGCATCATCTGAACCATGTCATGCACACGGATTTGGAAAATTCTAGCCGTTTTGTAACTCTGTTCTATGGCGAATACAATCCCAAAAATAGAGTGCTGTCTTACAGCAACGCGGCTCATCATCCGCCACTGCTTTGGCGAGCTGCGAGCAATACGGTTACTCGCCTCGACACCGTTGGTATGCTGTTGGGTCTAGACATTGATACTTGCTATTACGAGGAACAAGTCCAACTTCAGCCTGGCGATACCATCCTTTATTACACCGATGGATTCACGGACGCGGCTAACTCCAAGGGCGAACGTATGGACGAAGATAATTTGATCAACGCCCTCAAATGGGCCTGCCGTAATCGCAACTCAGCCGATGAAATCTTGGACTACTTGTTTGAGATGTTGCAGCGGTTTGTGGGACGCGATCGCCACACCGAAGATGACGTGACCTTAGTCGTCATGCGCGTGAAGCCAGAGCTACAGCTCAATCTCTTCAGCCAAAGATAAGACTTGGGTTATGCCATCCAGCCGATGAATGAGGCCAAAAGCCAGGAAATCCAAGCAGAACTACTGAACTGGTAGCCTGAAATGTGGGTTATTGAATCAAAAAATCGGTAGAAATGCGCTTTCAAGGCGATAGGTGTGCTTCAATTCATAGCATCATGCTATGCAAGGGGTTCCATCATGAAACTAGAAGTGTCTCTGTTACCCATTGAACTACCCGATCTCGTTGAGGGAACGCTGACCCCGTCTGCTTTTTTGCCTGAAACCAATCTCTCAGTCCGACAAAACACCTCTATGATTCTGGCCCAACAGTTTGATCAAGATGTCCTCGGTGATTTAGGCAATGCGGTGAACACGTTTGTCCAATCGGGTCAGGTTTGGGCACTCCTGATTGGATTTGTTTTGGGCTATCTACTGCGTGGGGTTACAACCTATAAGTAGACGTGGCATTCTAGGAAGGTTCTGATTGATTGAGTAAGGTATTTCTCTAGTGAGTTCCTCAGGTCCTAAAGCTTGGAGTCAACGTTTTGAATCAGCTCTGCATCCCGCGATCGCGGCCTTTAACGCTAGCATTGGCTTCGATATTGAGCTGATCGAACAAGACATCAGAGGGTCCGAAGCACACGCGAAGATGCTGGCCAAGACGGAAATTATCAGTCCAGAGGAGGCTGCGCAACTTGTCAGTGGCCTCGAAACCATTCGTCAGGAATACCTTGCCGGAGATTTTAATCCTTCCGTAGATGATGAGGATATTCACTTCGCCGTTGAACATCGCCTTGTTGAAATTGTGGGTGATGTTGGCAAAAAGCTGCATACGGCTCGTTCACGTAACGATCAGGTGGGGACTGACATCCGTCTTTATCTGCGAGAGCAACTCGATAGTATTCGCGAACAACTACGAGCTTTTCAGGAGGCTTTGTTGGGCCATGCCGAGCAGCACGTTGAAACGGTCATTCCGGGCTATACACACCTGCAGCGGGCGCAACCCCTCAGTTTAGCTCATCACTTACTAGCCTATGTTGAGATGGCTCAGCGTGATTGGGAGCGATTAGGGGATGTGCGTCGCAGAGTCAATATTTCTCCCCTCGGCTGCGGCGCCTTGGCCGGCACTCCATTCCCAATTGATCGCATGTATTCCGCAGAGCTATTGGGATTTGAAGCGGTCTATCGAAATAGTTTGGATGGTGTTAGCGATCGCGATTTTGCGATCGAATTCACGGCTGCCGCGAGCCTGATTGTGATGCATCTATCTCGTCTGTCTGAAGAAATAATCCTTTGGGCTGCCGACGAGTTCGGCTTTGTTAAGCTCACCGATAGTTGCTCTACCGGCTCTAGCATCATGCCTCAAAAAAAGAATCCTGACGTACCCGAGCTAGTGCGCGGTAAGACGGGACGAGTTTTCGGGCATCTTCAAAGCTTGCTCGTCATGATGAAAGGCCTGCCAATGGCCTACAACAAAGACCTGCAAGAAGACAAAGAACCCCTGTTCGATACGGTCAAAACGGTGCAGGGTTGCCTAGAGGCTATGACAATCCTGCTGCGGCAGGGGATTCAGTTTCAGCCTCAGCGCTTATCCACTGCTGTCACAACCGACTACTCTAACGCGACGGATGTGGCTGATTACCTAGCCGCAAAGGGGGTTCCTTTTCGAGAAGCCTACAACCTCGTTGGACAGGTCGTGCGGCACTGTCTTGATCAAAACAAACTCCTCAAAGACCTTTCCCTTCAGGAATGGCAAAGTCTGCATCCTGCCTTCGAAACTGATATTTACGATGCGATCGCCCCCCAACAAGTCGTCGCTGCCCGTAGAAGTTTCGGCGGCACGGGCTTCGAACAAGTTCGACACGCCTTGCTAGAAGCCAAGAAGAGACTCCTTGTCGTCGACTAGAATCCACGCCAACCTGAGGCTTCAGGCATCAAGACTCAGCATTTAAGGACTAGAATTAGCCTGCGAAGACAAACTTCAAGACTCAAAACTCAAAACCCAAAACCCAAAACTCAAAACCGTCCTTCATCTCTTTCCGCGCTTTTCCATCGATTCACAACTACCCATGAGCATTTCCCTTTGCATGATCGTCAAGGATGAAGCCGACAACTTGCCGGGCTGTCTGAATAGTGTTGAAGGCTGCGTGGATGAAATGATTGTGCTAGATACCGGATCACAGGATGAAACGATCGCGATCGCTGAACAACATGGCGCTACAGTCGAGTCCACTGAATGGCAGCAGGATTTTGCCGCAGCCCGTAACCAATCTTTGACCCAAGCAAGCGGAGATTGGGTTTTGGTCCTCGATGCCGATGAAACCCTCACCGATGCTGGACGTACTTTGCTTCAACAAGTTCGGTCTGGCCATCAACTCGGCCAATACAGACTGGACAATGTGTTGGCGGTCAATCTACTGCGCCATGAGGTGAATGCCGATCAGTCCCCCTATACGGAAGTGTCTCGCTTATTCAGAAGGCGGCCCGATATTCAGTTCACCCGCCCGTACCACGAATCAATCGATGACAGCGTTAATGCCATTATGCAGCGTGAACCCCATTGGCAGGTTGTCACTTGGCCCCAAGTGGTGATTGACCATACGGGATATGAGGCCGATGCGATCTCTCAGCGTGGTAAGTTTGCTCGGGCTGAGCGCATCATGGCGGCTTACCTAGCAGAGCATCCTCATGACGCCTACATTTGCAATAAATTGGGAGCACTTTACAGTACAGCCGGGAATTGGGAGCAGGGGCGATCACTGTTAGAGCAAGGACTAAGGGCTGATCAGGTGGATCCGTCTACGCTCTATGAACTTCATTATCATCTGGGGTTAGGTTATCGACAGGCTGGATTGCCCGCGATCGCAGTTGATCACTACAGTAAAGCTCTTATGCAGCCCGTTCCTGAAATTCTCAAGGTCGGTGCTTACATTAACCTGGGCAGCCTTTTACAGGCTCGCAAAAACTACCGCGCAGCCATTGAGCAGTTTGAGAAAGCGACTGCTGCTGCACCCAATTTTGCGCTAGCCCATTTCAATTTGGGTGTCGCTCGCCGAGGCAAGGGAGACTTGGAAGGGGCTGTTGCTGCCTACGAAAAGGCCGTCAGCATTCAGCCCAATTACGCCGTAGCTTACCAAAACATGGGAGTGACCCTTTTCAAGTTGAGTCAGCTACCGGAAAGCATTCAGGCGTTCAGGAGGGCGATCGCGCTCTATCAACAAACAAACCCTGCAGAAGCAGACCGCTTGCTACAGGGCATTCGTAATTTAGGGATCCAATCCGAAGGATGATGGTCGCTAGTGCTTCCGGCTCAGCTCACCGGTATAAGGCTGCGCCCCGGTTGCAGGATAGTCGTCATGGGCAGGTGCAAATAACTCTATGATGGCCTTGGCAATATCACCAAAAAAGCCAGACTTCTCTTGGACCACAGGAACCGCTTTTTTCATATCGTCCTCCGAAAATTCAAAACCATGTTGCTTGGCTAAATCAACAATTTCCTCTTTCTGATCGGCCTCTTTGACCTGTTCAGTCAGTGCAGAACTGTCAGCAGCCTGCGTGAGGAATTCAAGGGCGTTTTCCTTAGACATAGCTAACTCTGAATGGCAACTTACTTTTATAGTGCTGTGGAGGTCTAGTAGGCAGCTAAGAAACGCAATACACCCTTGCAAATCTTGAAACGCTGCAACATGTGACAATAGAGGCCTATCTATGGCGAACAATAGTTATAGCCGCCGCTAATTTCGTTAGGACAAGACGGCGAGTCGTTGGACTATGGGCTGAACACCTAGATGCAGTTGGGTGCACAAGTCTAAATGGCTAAAGCGTTGTGTCCACCCAAACTTTTCTGGAATTGAATTGATTAGAGCTGACGTCGTTGAATCCGATTCTGGCTCCTCAATCCCCCAATTTTAAGGGATGTCGGATTCGACGTTCCCTAAAATTGGAGGATGCCAAGGGGGCCTATGCGTAAGTCCTAACTATTGGATAGAGCCTTGTGAGGGCTGACTGTGTCCTTCAGGAGAGAACCCAACGGTCTTAACCCTCATTCACAAGATGACTTCAACTTGCCTTGCGTCACTTTTAGTCAATCAGTTCCTTGACTTTTGCCATGATGCCATTGGGATCGATTCCCTGATGAATGAACTGCTCCCATAGACCACCGCAGCCCTCTTCGTGAGTGCCAATGTAGGCAAACTTCGGCGTATAGCCACGCTCCAGCAGCCAAGAACCGAAGCGACTACCTAAGCCTGTGCGACGGTTGAAAGACTCTGTCACGAGGACAAAGGGAGCCTGACCCACCTTCGCCATCATGTCTTCATCCACAACGTTTAGTGTTGCCTTGTTGATCAAACCGACTTCGATGCCCTCCTGCTTTAGACGCTCAACGGCATCCAGTGCTCGATAGATCGAGTCACCGAAGGTGATGATGTAGCCTGCGGAGCCTTCGCGGATGACTTCATCTTTACCGGGTGTGAAGGTATAGTCACCGCCGAATAGCTCGTTGCCATCGGTATCTAAAACCATAGGCACTTTAGAGCGAGTTGAAAAGATGAAACGCATTCCGGGGTCGTTGAAGACTGCCTTGACGACTGCTCGCATCTGATTTGCATCGGCAGGGAAATAGAGGCGAGTTTCGTAGCTGTCGTCGAGACCGTTATCGGCGAACATGTTGTTCATCCCGAAGTGACAGGTATTGTCTGCCATGTCATCAATTCCCGCATGGGAGAAGTGACAGAGGAGGTTGGAGAAATTCAGCCGGGCCATCGTGATCTCAGAAATACACATTTCCAAGAAGGCGCTGAAGGTGGCAAAGATGCCCTGCTTGCCCTTTTCCATGCCAAAGCCTGCGGCAGCTGACAGATTACCGCGTTCCTGGATACCACCGCTGATGAAAATTTCAGGATGAGCCGCTCGGATCTGCTTCAAGCCACAGGATCCTTCTAGGTCGCTGTCTACAACCAGAACGCTGTTCTTGCGGTCCTCTTCGCTCATCTTGCCGAGGATTTCGACAACCGATTCGCCAAAGACGTTGCGGTTGGAGCCAAGCTTATCCGAGGATCCTGAGAACTGATAGGTATTTTTGGGTTTCTCAATGCCCTTGAGAACGGTGACGGCATCAGTGTAGCCCTTGTTCTCCAAATACTTAAGCGCTGCATCAACAGGAATAACATCGTGACCATGGGTGGTGCCCTCGATACCGTCGATACCGACGGACATCGCCCGCTTATTGATAATGGCTACAGGTCCTGGCGTGTTGATAGCCTTGCAGATGTTGGCATACAACCCGTCTAAATCTTCGCCGTCGCCTTCTAAGACAGTCAATCCGTGGCCTTCTAATGTTTTCTTGACGCTAAAGCCGCCCATATATTCAGAGGGATGGCCCGCAATGGTGACGTCGTTGTCGTCGATGAGCAGCTTGACGTTGATGTGATTAGCGACAGCCAAACGTGCGGCCTCAGCATCATCACCTTCCTGCTGTGCGCCATCGGATCCTAAACAGAACACGGTCTTGCCAGGATTTGCCAGAGCCACACCGTTTACGTAGGGCCACATGTGGCCTAGACGACCCGAGCTGAATTTGACGCCAGGAGTCAAGCCTAGCTCGGGGTGCCCAGGAAGTTTCTCGTTGGCTGCGCGATATTGCATCAGCTGTTCTGCGGGCAAGTCGCCATTTAGCGTTGCCATCAAATACTGAGTTGCGACCCGATGGCCGGCTTCATCGAAGAACGTGGGGACAAACTTGTCTCCACCTCCTCGGAAAATCGCGTCTAGAATCATGACCTCAGGCACAGTGTCGTAAGGACCACCAGTATGTCCGCCGACGCCACGGGCAGCACCTGTCGCTGTGAAGAAAACGATCGCAGCCCGGCACAGCTCAATATTGTCTTTCAAAGCAGCCCGCTGCTCATCGGTCAACGTAGAAACAGATGGATCGAGCGTAATACGTTTGTAGGTGCTGAGATCGATGGGGAAAGTCGTCATGGTGGCGAATCCTTATAACTACTGTGGACAAAATTACCTGAAAATTGAAGCGAATATTACCCTTTCATCTTTGTAATAAGACATTTATGAGAGCATTACCCTTTTCCGTAACAATCTAGAGCGATCGCGGTTAAGCCGTCCATCAAGACCAGGTTAAGAAACAGCGGTAAACCGCTACTGGCGGCGCTGTGGGCGTCCGTTGGCTAAAAGTTCGGAAACGGTGACAAATCGATATCCTTGCGCTTGATACTTGTCTAGGATGCGCTGTACGAGAAGGATTGTATTGCTGCGATCAGCTCCCTCAGACTCACCATCACCATCATGCATAAGAATGATGGCACCGTTTTCGAACTCGGGTGCTAGCAGGTCCATCATGACGTCAGGATCTTCAGGCTTCCAATCGTTCATCTGCACGGTCCACAGAACATTAGGCTGCTGACGCTGTTTTAGGACGTGGGGCAGTATGAAAAGACTGTGACCATAGGGCGAGCGAAAGGGAATGGTCTTCGTATATCCCAATTCTCGCAGCAGCTGATCCGTGGACTCCAATTCCGTTCGAATGGCCTGAGGAGTCATCATTCGCAGGCTGGGATGACTCCAGGTATGATTGCCAAGCTCGTGGCCTTGCTCTATCAAAGTTCGTACAACATCGGGGTATTGTTCAACATGGCGACCCATCACAAAAAAGGTCCCCTTTGCTCCTGCGTCTGCCAAAATCTGACCAATTTGTGCGGAGTAGCGCGGATCTGGCCCATCGTCGAAGGTTAGCGCCACGATCTTCTCTGTGGTCTGTACTTTGTAGACCCCCTCGCCAAATAGCCACGGAGCAAAATAGCGATTCGGCCACAACACATTGACCGAGAGGACAATGAGCGTCGCCACGACACTTGCTAACCAAACATATTTGAACCAGTGAGGTCGCGATCGCGGCCTCTTTAGAGAAATCGTGCGTCTGAACGTGGGCTGCATTGCTTAGAAGATAGACCTAACCTATGTATTGAATCACTAAACACCGCAAAGCTCTGACCTCAGAGACTTGACAATTTCTCTTGTGAACTTATTTTGAGTGTTCAAATATCAATCTTCGCGCAAGGTGAACGCTCATGTTTTGCAGACAGTGACATTGAAAAAACTGGAAGGAAGCCAAGAAAACACATTAACTAAGGTGATTTGCTAATCAACTTTACTAACCCATCTGGACTCACCCAACTGGTCCTTTTCGGGCTGTTTTGTTCCGTAGGCGAGTGTTAAACCGTCACAAACAGTAGAGTCGTAGTGAGGGGTCGTTGACGATACCTTCACCATACCCAACGTCCTGAAAATGCGTCTGCCAATGCGAATAGGAAATGTCAGTCTACAGATTCAAAAATGCGCGGGGCACCCACGATACGATTAATCTTTATGGACAACCTACGGGTGTTTCTAACAATGCTCGTCGTAGCCCACCATGCGGCTCAACCCTATGGTCCCACTGGAGGTGAATGGCCTCTCTTCAATTCGGATCGGGCTGTTATTTTAGGCCCCTTTTTTGCTGTAAATGCAGCATTTTTTATGGGACTATTCTTCTTTATTTCAGGCTATTTTTTGCCGGAGGCGTGCGATCGCAAGGGCGCAAAAAAACTCCTTCAGAGCCGTTTACGACGATTAGGAATCCCTGTCCTCTTCTTTGTTTTCCTTGTTTTTCCACCCGTTCTCTATGTCCTTACCCAACCTTCAGTTTCCTTTTGGATCTTCTTACAGGTCTATGTGAAACAACGCGAAATCGAAGTAGCCCATCTATGGTTTTTACTCCATCTGCTGGTCTACACCGTGGTCTACGGTCTATGGCGGCAGATCGTTCGCCACAAAGCTTGGCAAACACGACAGCCACCAGGACATGGACTTATTGCTGGATACGGAGTGGCACTGAGCCTGACAACGTTTCTCGTACGCATCGAGTACCCAATTGATCGCTGGGTGCATCTATTTGGTATGCTGCCGATTGAGATAGCACATTTTCCTCAGTACGTTAGCCTGTTTATCCTTGGCATCCTGGCCTATCGCCACAATTGGCTATGGGAAATGCCCACAAGGCGAGGCCTAACTTGGCTGAGCATTGGTCTGGGAGCAGGACTGCTGCGCTATGGTTACAGCCTGACCAGAACTCGATTTGCGCTTCCTGATCTTATTGCAGGCGGGGGATTTGGTTGGCGTGCTTTAATTTGGAGCGGCTGGGAAACAACGATCTGTGTTGGTCTTTGTCTAGGGTTGCTCGTCCTCTTTCGCGAACGATGCAATGTTCGTTCTTCGTGGTCGAGACTGCTGTCTGCTAACGCTTATGGTGTGTACTTAATTCATCTACTGGTCGTTCTTTATCTACAGTTTCTGGTCGTTCCTCTGGCGATCGCCCCTCTGGCTAAGTTCACTCTAGTCACAATTGTGGGGACACCTGTATGCTTTGCTCTGAGCAATCTGCTGCGGCGATCGCGTTGGATAAAATTCGTCATCTCCTGAGTCATGGAGTCTGTAATTCGCCGAACAAGCTTTGTCCGGTTGGGTGATGTTGAAATCGTACTGAAGCGCGAATAATGGCGTCAGAAGCTGACAACCATAGGGTTTTAGAGCATGAAGACATCTTTGGAAGATTCGCTTGCGATCGCTCAGTCGATTGACATTTGTGCTCCTCGTGCTGGCGTTTGGCGAGTCCTGACAAATTTTGCTGATCATAAAATTTGGAATACAGCCTTTCAAATTGAGCCTGTTCCAGCTAGTTTGCAAATAGGTGTGCAAATCCGCGTATGTGCTGCCCCAAAAACGTTTCAGGAGCGCGTTTTTACCGCTGAGATTGTGGAAGTTAAGGCCCCTGCAATGCTCAGTTGGCGCGGGGGTGAGCCAGATATTTTTGAAGGCGTTCACCGCTTCGACTTGCAGGCATTAGACTCTCAGCAAACTCGACTTATCAACAGTGAAACTTTCAGTGGCAGCATGGCAGCCGATGTCCTGGACATGAGCCGTGCTGTCCTTGAAGCTGAATTCTTGTCCTTTAATCAAGCATTGAAGCAGAGAGTAGAGTCCATCAATGGATAACTCGCAGAACTATGCCGTAGGCTGGGGAACCCTAGCGCTGATTACGGCTGGAATCGCGCAGGGCAAAAATCGCAGTGGTGGCAACTGGTTTTTGCTAGGATTTCTGCTTGGCCCGATCGCAACGTTTGTTTTAGTTGCCTTCTTCGATAAGCGAGAACACTGACGAAGAAGGCTTTGAATCATCGACCGGCAACGATAACTGTTGCCTGGCCTTTCACTGTGATTGTTCAAGGGGCGTTACATGGGGTGCCAGCACAACCTTCCAAGTTTCCCAAGCTGCAAAATACTCCTGCTGACATAATTCTGCTCTTCTTTCCGAGACACCTAGTTCTTGCATCAAGCCGCCATAGGTTTCAGGAGAACCACCATAGAGCATGCAGATAACATTGAAAAAGCGTTGGATATCCAAGGAATGCTCGTCCCAGTAGGGAATATTGGCATAGTCCTGCTGCTGTGCACTGGTATAAAACCAAACTGCGGTAGACTCAGCAGCAACCTGACCAATATCTGACATCGATAGGATAATGGTGGCAAATTGGTCAGCCGCATCCTCTTCCTTTCCCAACACTGGAACATCCAAGATATCGATGAGCGCATGGCCTAACTCATGCAGCATTACAAAGCCCAATGCTCCAACCGTTGATATTTCTGGAGGGGGAGCATTGGGGTCAATCTCAGCCTCAGCAGTATATAAAGCCAAAAAGTAATCGACCAGCTCATAGCACATCACGATTTGACGATCTGCCGGAGAGTAGTAGGCATTCACCATGCCACACTCTGCTTGATTCAGAGTCAGCGGCTCTGGTAGCGATAAGACCTGGTTCAACCCAGCTGTAAGCTGCTCAAAACTTTGCGTTCGCTCCATCAACCCCTGTATTTCCTGGCCTCTTGGGGTTTCTGCAGGAGTATAAATGACTGTAATCGTTGGTGTTGTTTCTGTTTGTTTCCTTTTCTCTTCTGAGGATGATTGGAGCAATGCAGATGGAACTGGCGCTGTGTCAACTTGAGAGGCTTTAGATCGAGCTTGCGTAAATAACTGAAAAATTAACAAAAACGTAATTGGGGTATAACTGAAAATCTTGATCACGATAGAGTTCATTGCCGTTAGTCTCCCATCGGATTTTCTGATGTGCTCAGGAAGCTTTTTACGGTTGTTCAGAGTTTTATAGCCGTCGCCGTTTCCATCAACAAAACGGCGAGCCATCGGGCTATGGGCTAAGCACGTGGATGCTATGGGATGCACAAGCCTAGATGGCTAAAGCCATAGCATGAGCTTGAAAGATTTGGAATTTTAGACTAGCAAGCCAAATACTTTTAACGAATCGACCAACTGGACAACTTCCTGGTCTGTAATCTAATGGCGTGTGGGGCGATCGCTCTCATCATAAATTTCTCCCACCAGTTCCTCCAGAATATCTTCGA
This sequence comes from Oscillatoria sp. CS-180, assembly GCF_028330965.1. Taxonomy (GTDB): domain Bacteria; phylum Cyanobacteriota; class Cyanobacteriia; order Phormidesmidales; family Phormidesmidaceae; genus Halomicronema. Next base: position 89,426 of record NZ_JAQMUB010000071.1, read on the forward strand.
GGGTTGCTAAGCCAACCGTACCGCCGTACTCATCCACCACGATCGCCATATGGACTCGCTGTTGTAAAAGATGTTTGAGCAGAATGGCCGTGGGTTGCCCCTCTGGTACATAAAACGGAGGCCCCATCGCTAAAGTGACAGCACCGTCTTTTTGTCCTGCTTCCTCACACTTAGCCAATTCCTGTAGCGCTCGTTTCAGGTTCACGATTCCGACGATTTGATCCTTGGAAGCTTCCTGAACTGGAATCCGTGAATAACCTGTTTTTAGACAAAGCTGAACCAACTCACTCAGCGTTGCATTCTGAGAAATGGTTTGCATATCAATCCGAGACTTGACTACGTCACGTGCCTGCAAATCATCTAATCGCAGAGCACCGCTGAGAAGCTGCCTTTTATCCAGATCGAGTTTGCCGTGTCCTCCCAAAATATCGATTAAAAGCTGGAGATCCTTAACGGACTCCGTGGGCTGCTTTTGACCACTTTGAAACAGCCGAACAATGCGGGCAGTCGAGATTTCTAGGATCGGAATGACGTATAGCCAGGAAAGCAGGCGCGATATCCAATAGACGGGCCTAACTGAGAGTCTAAAATAGGGCAATACATTGCTGATAGCCAATGACTTGGGTGTAATCTCACCAAAAATTAGCAACAGTATCGTGATGATGCCCGCTGCAATTCCTAATCCGGCGTTGCCAAACCAGGCAGCAAATAGATTGCTTGTCAGAATAGCGGCAATGTTGTTGGCTAAATTATTTCCGACCAGCAACGTAATGACGAATCGAGTCCGCTGCTTTAAGACCAACGTAAAAACTCGATCTGGATCGCCTGTCTCCTGAATGAGCGATCGCAATTTGAGATTGTCTAAAGCAGTAATGGCTGTTTCTGATCCTGAGAAGAAGGCCGACAGCGCAATCAGCACAGCCAGTGCGATGAGATCAAACCAGAAACTACCCAAAAGAGGAGAGCCTGAAACACTTGCCAAGGCTAACTGTTGGGCTATATGGGTGACGTCCAGAACAGAACCGATCCCTCGAATTACACTAAACACAATAGCGCTATTGTATGGGATGAGCCTATTCAGAAAGGTAGGTTGCCTTCATCCTGCATCACACCGTCAAAGACGCTCCAAAAACACGAGACTTTAGAGGCTTGCCAATGCACTCAAGGCTTCTCCGGTAACTCGGCAGAGATGCCATTCTGGTTTGATTTGGGCGCCCATTTTTTTGTAGAACGCGATCGCGGGTTCATTCCAGTCCAGTACGTTCCACTCCAATCGCCCACAGTCGCGCTCGACAGCAATTTTGCCGAGGTGTTGCAGGAGCAATTTGCCGATTCCTCGTCCTCGATAGTCGGGCAGCACAAACAAATCTTCCAGATAAATTCCTGGCTTCATCAGAAAGGTTGAATAGTTGTGAAAGAACAGGGCCAATCCGACAGGCGTTCCCTCCACTCGGGCTAACAGACATTCGGCGAAGGGGCGATCGCCGAACAAATGCCGTGCCAAATTCTCTTGAGTGCCAACGACTTCGTGAGCGAGCTTTTCATAGTCTGCAAGGGCATGAATCAGCTGAAAAATGGCTGGAACATCATCAGGAGTGGCAGAGCTAATAGTGACAGTAGAGGAAGAAGTTGGATTGGGCATTGGCAGGAATAGAAGGTGTTAAGGAAAGAGGCAAATGACTTTGCCCTGTAGTTGATTCTTAGAAACTAGACCAAATTGGCGGCTGTCGCTGCTGGCATTAGGATTATCGCCTTTCAGATAGCACTCGCCGTCGGAATCCACAAAATCAACCCGCTTGATGATACGCAAGTTTTGGCGATGAGGATGGTTTGCAATTACGATGTCACCCCTTTGCGGAGTGCTGTTAACGTAAGCCACCGGATTGATCAGAACCTCTTGTCCAGGAGTAAGGCACGGCAGCATTGAAGGCCCAGTTACCCGAAACCGACGATAGCGGCGCAGGAACCAGAGGGCAATCTCACGATAGGTCGCGTGGGGCAACGGGACAGACATTCAGTGCAGGGGGAAGGCAGACGGATGAATTACGGCCCTGTGCAGCTTGATCGAGTACATCTCAGTGTCTTAAGGGAACAGGGAATAGGGAATGGGGTCTTGATCAAGTGCATGCCGGTATAGTTCCTTGTAGCAGCTTCCTGAAGGATTAGATGATTGAGTTCTTGACCAGAGTGTGATCTTTAGCATTTTCAACTGTCTTAAGCTAAGCCACCACACTGACAACATTGCATGAAGAAGGGCGATCGCGATTGAGGTGCGATCGCCCTTTTATAAAACTCAAGCTAAGCAAAACTAGCTAGCGGTGTACCAGGTCACATCACGGTTCTTAGTAGCCCAGAACATGTTGTGAATTTTCTGAACGGCATCCATTAGCTCTTGTGCGTGCTGAGAGCTAACTTCAACCTTACAAGCAGAGCAGAGCTTAGCTGCCTTCCAGAACGTGTCATGTAAGTCAGGAAACTGCTCTAGATGCTGAGGCTTGAAGTAGTCAGTCCATAGAATGAGCAATTCATCTTTAGTAATTTGAGCTTGCTCTTCTTTGATGGCAACGTAGCGGGAGAATGTATTCTCGTAAGCCGGATCGCCGGGCTTAGATTCCAGATCTAGAAGCTTCTTCGTCATCGAGACAACGGCCTCAGCTGCGACACGAGCAGAAGAGGGGTCATAAACACCGCAGGGGCCATCGCAGTGAGCGCTCACTG
>NZ_JAQMUB010000072.1 GCF_028330965.1 Oscillatoria sp. CS-180
CAAACAAATCGATGCCAGATTGCAGGTGACGGGGGCTCAATGGAATGAAGCGTCTTTGCCACAAATGCTCAAATTGAGATCCCTTTATCTCAACCATCAACTTGATTGTTTTTCATCCCCCAGTGGATGACGTGCTCCCGTGTGGAGAGGCTATCTCACTGCTTAAGGCACTATGGCAGTAATAATTTCACCATTCAAAACACCGAGAAGCTTATCCGCCTTAGTTTTTGAATTTTGCATTTTGAATTCCGCGTAGCGGTACTAGCCGACCAAGGCTTAATCGGTGATGTTATAGACCTGTGTATTAAGGGATGATGTACTCTTATCGGGTCATCTCCCAAGGGTTCTGGAATCGATCTGTTGCCCTCCTTGTCACGCCACTGATGGGGGCCAAAAACGGCAAAAGTGATTACGACCTGCTGTGGGGTGTCCACTATCGTAAAAACAGCTCAAACTGGCAAGTTAGTCCGGTTGAATTTGATACTGTCATATTCCAACCACCAGAGTAACGCCCATACATCGAGATGCCTTAAACTAAAATCACAACTTTCAAAGCGATGACCTTAGAAAACCGTGTAGGACAGGTAGAAACTGACTTAGAGGATGTACGTATCCTTCTAGGTAGTGCTGCCCGTTATGCTGAAAACGCAACTGCGATTGCGGAAAGAAACGCGATCGCAGTTGCAGATCAAAGGCTTGATATCGACAGACTGATTGTCAACAGTGAAACGACCCATCAGCGGCTTGATGAGACGAATCGCCAGATGGCCCAAACTAATCAGCAGCTAGGCGGAACCAACCATCAGATGGCTCAAACTAGCCAACGGCTTGATGAAACCAACCATCAGATGGCTCAAACTAGCCAACGGCTTGATGCAACCAATCGCCAGATGGCTCAGACTGGTCAACGACTTGACGAGTTCATTTTTCAAAGTCAGCGTATTTTATCTAACCACGGTGAGCGATTATCCCGTGTTGAAGCTGCTTTGGAAACGCTAGTGAATCTCAGTCAGTCTCATGAACGACGGCTTACAGGGCGAGAAAGCAAGCTTCTGGAAGTCGAGGACCGATTAGACCGCATTGAGGGAAGTGTCGAAGGTTTGTCTAATGAAGTGCGATCTCTCACAGCAGCCATTGACCGACTCGAAACCATTGTCGAAAGACATATCAGTAATCACGGTTAGCACACTTTCAGATGGCCTCATGCTGCATCTGACTAATAGCTGCATGATAGGTTTCGGCATGAACGGCCACACTATGTCCCATCCTTCGAGCAGCGATGCTATTGGGCACTCCTATAACCGCTGATCTAATTGCCCATGCATAGCGTAGAGCATATGGGTTTGTGAGGAATACGTCGAGTTCTCTGGCTTCTTAAATTAGCCGAAATCCTTTCACCAACGCCTTAATTATCTCTTCCCTCAACTCTGATATTGGGGTATTGCATATTGGCTAGATTGAAGCGCGGTCGCCACTTATCGAGTAACGGCCAAACGTCGCGCTGGCCAGTTTTGGTCTCTTCAGCCTTGTCTATTTTTCCCATCCACCCAAAACCCGAGCTAGTTTTGAGCTAAACTTTCTGCACAAAAACCAACATTTTTGCTATCTAGAACTGATTTTATTGAGGCTGAGCTATCTCAGTAAGAAATGCTGAAACGGCTGAAAGCCAACGGAGAGGGAGGGATTCGAACCCTCGGATGGTTTGACCCATCAATAGATTTCGAGTCTACCGCATTCGACCACTCTGCCACCTCTCCAGGTGTGTGTATTTTAACCTCTTAGGGATCGATCAATTAACCCCAAAGTGAAGCATTTCGATGGTTTGTTTTGAGATAGCTGTGGAAACCATGGTGGGGTTGCCAGGTTATGGCTCCATCTCGTTCAGTCCAATAGACCTGAATGCCCTGCTGCTGAAGGTGACGTTCCATGGCTTCTGATAAGGTGTGCCCGTAGCAGATGGCTACCTGAGGCTGTACTCTTTTCAGGAACGGATTGCTAATATCGTCTCCGTTCCACAGCAGTACCTCACTGGATGGAATCGCTCTGGACTCTGCTAGATAATTCTGTAGACCAAGGCTCAAACTTGGCAGTAGCAACCAGCTTTGTTGAAGCGTTGTCAACCGTAGGATCGGATTCTCGTTGTCTAATAGTTGTACCTGAAGTTTTTGAAGCGAAGTATTCTGGCCTAGCGTTAAGGGGTGGAACGTTTGAACAAGTTCTGATAGTAAAGAGCTGTCGTCATTGCTGTAAAGATGCTTTGCCGGTGTTTGTCGTAGGAGGGACTGCCAGCCTGACTGATTGTCTTGCTGAAACGGCAGAGCGATCGCGTTTTCGATTTGGTTAATACCAGCCTGTTTCAAAAAAGGATTGACTGTATAGAAGGCTGTCTTTTCGTCACCACTGTTGACCAACGTGGTTTGACCCTGATCCTGCATAACCCAAACGGGAGCTTTGCCAGTCGCTAGTACCGTCACTTGGTACTGGGTGAGCGATCGCCAACCGATGGGGCCTAAAATCAGTGTGATAAAGCTCAGGGCTAACAGCAGATGAACTGCACGACTTCGGACGCCCCAAAGGCCAAATAGCAGAATGCTGTAGAGCCCAACCAACTGCCAAAGCGTAATCTGTCCGATTGCGATCGCGCTGCCTGGTAACTTACTGAACGTTTGTGCTAGCCACAGCAGGGCCTGTAGCGGATAGTAAAGCAATTGGGCGACTGTGCTGCCAATAGCAGGAAAAACTAGGGATACAGCACTGCTAGCAATTCCTCCTAAGCTAATGATTGAGATCAACGGGGTGGCAATGATGTTCAAAATCAGGCTCGACCCCGAAAGGACATTGAAGTAATACAGCATGAGGGGCAATGTCCAGACAGTGGCTGCAATCGGAACCGCAATCAGAGAGGCTAGGGTTATTGGCATCCAGTCGAGGTGCTTTGTCAAAACAGGGACTGTTACAATCAGCCCCCAAGTCGCAACAACGCTGAGCTGAAAGCCGACTTGCCAGACCCAGTTAGGGTCGAAAAGGAGCATCAGCGTCACCGCAATCAGTAATGCTCCGGAGGGAATGACTTTTCGATGTGTTGCTAGCCCTGCTAACGTTGCAACTCCCATGAGAGCTGCTCGGATAACGCTGGCTTGTAACCCAGTAAGAGCGAGATATCCTACAAGACTAAGACCTCCTGCGATTACTTGTGTTCTGTCAGGACGCGATCGCAACAATGCCAGTACTGTTCCTAACATTAGGGAAACGTGAAAACCAGAGGCTGCGATCGTGTGGGCTAGCCCGACTTTTGAAAACAGGTCTTGAATGTCTTGGGGTAAATCGACGGCTTTACGTCCCAGGGACATAGCGCTAACAAGCTGTCCTTGAGGACTGCCCAACGCTCTCACTTGCGATCGCACGATGCGCTGACGAATTTGCCATAGCCCCCAGTGATGCTTTGGCTGAAAGACTAGTTTCTCCGTAACAAAACCGGTAAATGTCTCTTTTTGGGTCAGGTAAGCTTTGAAGTCAAAACCGTTGGGGTTCTTGGCCGACTGCGGCAGGTATAGCCGGCCTTTGGCTTTGATCCATTGTCCTGAGTGTAAGCCAGTCACCTGCAAGAGGGGCGCAGTTACATACAGCCGGCCTTTGACTGGAATTTGAAAAGTGATTTCGCCATGGTCGTCGAGAATTTGTAGCTGCTTGGTGGCAATTCTGAATCGTCCTTTCAAATCTCGATTGAGGCGGGGTTCATCAATCAGCTTTCCGGTAATAATTTGGGTTGGAGCGATCGCTTGTGCTCGGTCTATAAAATGGCTGATGTCTTGTGGCCCTGGAGTAGGGGATCTCAAGGTTATGTACAGCGTGGCTAATAAGAAGATGCTGCCAATCCAGAGTCCTTGTTTGGCTTTCAGTCCCTGTGTGAAATGGGATGGAGCGATCACAATGGATAGAGGAATGAGCAGGCATCCAATGATTCCCGACCAGGGCAGTGATAGTCCCCAAACTATTAGGAATCCAGCTGCACGACTGAGCAATAAGCCCATTGAATAGGCAATGCAAAGCACGATTCCTAGCGATTTCGTCATAGCTTTGGTTTGTAGAGGCACTCAGCCCTAGCAATCCCAAAACGCGCGATCGAGCATCATGAAAACGTGTTGTAGAGAGGTGGGGGGCGTAAGGCGAATTTGCTGGTGGGGAGTTGAAAAGGCTGCTTGGGGGCATTTCGTTTGCCCCCAAACCCCCTCGACCAGGACGAACCGCCGTCCTGGACCTCGCGGAAGGAATTTTGGCAAGGAGAATGAAAGGACTGTTTGTAAAAAATATCGTCTCTGTTATTTAGAGGTGATGTTCTCCATATTCAGTTCACTTGATTACGGATTATTCATTGGGCTCGAACAGAGCTTAGGGGGATACGACAACTCCGACTAATGAACGAAACTTTTCAACAATGTCGGCCCGGTTGGTGATGAGGGTGGGAAAGGGATGATCGCGGTAATTTTTGCCTATTTCGAGCGGAAAGGGGGGCTGATTGTCTAGAGGGGTCCAGATGGCGCCCGCTGCATGAAGAATTGGCCAAATGCCTGCAATGTCCCAAACCTTGGGCGTGGCCTCGACGGCTCCCACGGCATAACCTGCTGCCACAATCAGGAGGTTATAGGTGGCTGCCCCTAGCATTCGCACTTTGCAGGGAAAGGGCTGTTTCAGGACATTATTGCTGCGGGAACACAAGCTGAAGAACTCATTTTTACCTGGATTATTCAAGCGGACTCGAATAGATTGACCGTTTAGAAATGCACCATTTGTCACGTTTAGGTCCGTATTGTTAGACCAATATCCTTGAAAGTGATGTCCTAAAGGGGGGACGTAGATATGCCCAAAAACAGGGGTGCCTTGGTAGAGCAGACCTAAGGAGACTGCCCAAATGGGAATGCCTTGAGTGAAGTTGGTGGTCCCATCGATGGGATCAATGACCCAGCACCATTCTTTATCAGGAAACTCGTGGACGGTTTCTTCGCTCAGCACGCCATGGTCAGGAAATGCCTCGTGGATAGCAGTTCTCAGGCGTTCGTCTGCCCATTTATCGAACTCTGTAACTAAGCTGCCGTCTGATTTTTCCTCTGCCTGAACTTTGCCAAAAGCTTCTAGTAAGGAATCTCCTACCGTGGTTGTGATTGATTCAGCAAAGTTGACGATTTCAGTCCAGAAAGCCTGCATATCGATTAATCCAAGTCCATTTCCATTAAGGTCGCGATCGCCTTGCCAGATTCAGTTTTGAACTGCTGCACATTGATTCTTGTCAACAATCCAAAAGCCGCCACCATTCCCACTGCCTGAATCGCAAACACTAGTGCAAACGCCAGAAAGGTCTGATCGAAGGTCTGACGACCAATATCCAACAGAGCGCCCCCTAGCACTGTTGCACTTGCTTGAGCCATTGCTTGTGCTAGTCCCCAAGCACCAATGAAGGTTCCTGCTGTTTCTGCTGCTGTCAGATCCAACATGAGACTAACGGCGCTATTGGTCAAAATACCAGATGCTAAGCCAAACAACATGACAGCACTTTTCAGGGTGGTGGGATTAGCTGTGACTCCAGACAGAATCACCAGGACAAAACAGACGGCTGAGAACAGACAGCCAATCATGGCAGTTCGACGTTTACCCAACCTCGGCACAATTAGAAAACCGGACAGTCCAATGCCGACCAAGATGCCATATCCCCAATACTGATTAAGTCCGGCACTCTCGCCAATGCTGAGACCGAATACTTCACGGGCGTAGGGTTCTAATACGGGCTGCTGGAGAAAAAGGCTAATGGTCATTACCAGCAGAAAGACAAAGAAGAACCCCGTTTGCTTAGAAGCAGTTAATACAGAGATGGCTTGCCCTAATGTGATTTGGTCTTCTCGTCCTGCTAGAGAGGAGCGAGATCTGTAGCGAGAATATTTTTTCTCAATGCCGACGGTTGCCAGAATACCCAGCGCGACAACAGTTAGGGGAAACAGAATAAACAGGCGGGTGATGGCGCTTTGTAATTCACTAGGATCAATGTTCTCTAATAGGACTTCACCAACGATCGCACCCGCCACAATGCCCACCATTAGCATGGCCCAGACAATGCCAACGAGCTGAGATCGATTATCTTCATCTGATACATCGACTAGCAATGCGGCGAAGGGGGTTGAGCTGGTTGCGATGCACAACCCATATAGCGCAAACATTGCCCCTAGCAATGCCATCCAAGCCGTTGTTATCGTTGTCCAGCCCTCTGCTGCACTCGCACCTAATTGCCACACCACTTGAATGGCAATAAATAGACAAATGGTTTGCAGCCCCAACCCCAACCACACATAGCCTGTGCGATGGTAGCCCCGAATGGGCTTAGAGTCGGACAGTTGTCCCACCCAAACTCGAATGGGTGCGACGAACTGGTACATGGCGATCGCTCCAGATGCCAGAATTGCGGGAATTCGCAACTCTGAGATGAGGACCTGATTCAAAATTCCTAACGTGAGTAGAGACAGGAGTCCTAGCCCCATCTGAAACAAGCCCAAGCGGAACATCGTAAAGAGATTGATGCGGGGCAATGGCTCAGTGGAGGTGCCCTCTTGAGAGGAAGGTGAAAGATCGCTAGTAGCCATTGGAATGGTGGGGTGAAGGACGAAGATCCATTAGCTATTTAAGTTAGCAACTATCGCTAATTGAATAGTTACCAGCATAAGCTGTGTTGCTCAAATGAGATCGCGCCACTCGGGTTCTCCCAAAATAGCGCTCCCAATACGCAGAGTATTGATGATGTCTAGACGCTCGCCGTTGCATCTAACAGACTCTGACGTTGGTGATTTGTGAAGGATTTGCGTAAAGTAAAAGGAGAGCAAGATAAGAATGGTCACTCAGGGTTATGGGTATGTATGGGCGGATTCGGGTTCTTTTGACAGGACTGTGTGCGGTCGTTTTATTGCTGGGATTAGGCAGCAGCCCTGACGCTGCGATCGCGGCAGAAGATTATACCTACGCAAACTTGAGTCATCGTTCCTTCGTTGGAGAAGATTTGGTAGGGGCCTCATTGGCGGCGGCGGATGCTCGTGAAGCCGATTTTGAAGGGGCTGATCTAAGCCAAACGATTCTGACAAAGGGATCTTTCTATAAGGCCCATATGCCTAGAGTGAATTTGACGGAATCTTTTGCTGATCGGGTGGTTTTTGATGGTGCTGATTTGACGAATGCGATCGTCGTAGACGCCATTATGACCAGTACTAGCTTCAATGAGGCTGTCATTGAGGGAGCAGACTTCTCCGGCACCATTCTTGATCGCTACCAAATTTCTCAGATGTGTAAACGCGCTTCTGGAACGAATCCAGTTACTGGAGTCACGACTCGTGACAGTCTTGGCTGTCGCTAGCGTTTTTCGGCGGTGAAGCATTGCCTGAACAGCTGAATCAGTGAAGGACCTAAGCGTTATCCGTTGTTTTTCCCCACTCAGAAATTTCGTTTCGATCTTCAAAGTCTCTTGTTCTGGAGTCTTCCTTTTGGGAGATATTTTGACTTTTCGTGATAGGCATCAACTTTACAGCATGATGAGGAACACTAAATACGCCTCTGAATCGCCCAGTTGAAATTGTTGATCGTCTTAGGACAGGTACAGTCTGGTCCTGCTTCATATTAGGAGAACTTGAGTGATGGAATTGAAATATCGAGGTATTGCTTACCGAGCATCTTCTGCGGAAGATCAAACTACAGAGTCTGACCAGGCGGGGCTGTCGCGTCGTCGTGCTGGAGCTGAAAATAAATCGATAAAGAAGAGTCTTCGGAAACCCAGTGACGAACTCATTTATCGTGGTGTTCGTTACACTCAGTAGCCAATTGAGTGTCGTTTCCTCTCGGATTCTCTTCTTGGTCCCGGTGCAAATAGTCGTGTCCGCTAAGCGATCGCTTAGCGGGTGCCAGGCTAGGGAAATAAAGACTATCAGCGTCTCATTTAATGAGCATTAATAACTCAGCGTGCAGTGCCACTAAACCGTTTCACACCAATACAGACAAAGGCAGAGGGATGAATAAATCCCTCTGCCCTTACCCTTTTATGGCTGTCGCTGGTTTCGTTAGAACAAGGCAGTGAGCCATCTAGCTACGTGGTGAGCACTTGGATGCTACTCACAGTGCATAACCTAGATGACCAAAGCTCTAGCGCTTGCCTAGCCACTTAGCTGCTACGGCACCCACTGCGGCACCCACCAAAGGATTGCTCAAGAACTTGATGATCGTCGGCTGGTCCGCTAGCACTTCCTGAAAGATATCAGGATGATTGTGGTACGTGAAGGACGCCAGCTTGGAAACATCATCGGCGTTCATGCGCCGAGCATTGTGACTAGAGAGACCCAGGCGCTGCTCCAGGTCGCGATCGCTCAAGCCTCGTTCTTTCAAGTGCTTGAAGAACTCGCGAGCAACATCATCACGCTCGTTAGGCTTGATTTGTGAAATCGCCTTCTGTAATTCCGGTTCCATCTGCTGCGTGGGAATCCGGTCCGGATGAAAGCCACGTCGAATCATTTGGTGCCGCTCTTCCCGAGAAGAGCGTCTGGCGAAGTCGTCAAAATTGGCATACTCCTTCTCAGGTTGAGTATCCAGACTGTCCATGCTTTCAACATTTCCACTCGCCAAGTCGCGCATGACCTGACGTTTATAGTCGCTATTGCTAGCCATTATGTTCTCCTGGTTTTCAAAAATTACTGTTCTAATTACTCGCCAACTACTGGTATCTGATTTGACGAGATGTATCGTCGTAGTTAGCCGTCAAAAGGAGTTCCTTGTCGGGGGCATAGACCAAGACGCTGACATCACGGTTAGGAAACTTGTTGTGAAATCCTTGTAGGAGCGATCGCGCCAAATCCTTGACTTCACGAGGATTCACCTCAGGTGAAATGACGACGCCGAGCTTACTGTTGTCGCGAACATAAGCGTCATCAATCAACCCCCGCGCAGTGCGAATTACCCATTGGCCATACTGCTCACCGGAGGCCGTATCCCCTCGCTCCAATTGACTATAAGAAGACGTCGACGGTAAGGCGGGGCGAGTTGCTTGAGGCGCACTAGTACAGGCTGTCGTCAGTAAAAGGAGGCCAAGGCAGAAGGCAATCACCCCTGACCGAATAGATCTCAAAATATTCACAGGTTTATCCTCGATTGATGCAACAATAAGCGACCCGGATTGATGAGATGGAACTCAATGTCCGCCAACGATCCGTGCCCCTCTATGAAAGTCGCCTAGAGGGCATTTCTGTCCTTTCCACACCACTAGCGACCTTTGCTCCTGTGTTCTATCGAATTTCTGTGACCACTTTCATCGCCCGCAGGGAGTATTGAGGAATACAAGAAGGAGGAATCTGTAAAAAGTCAGGCCCGTTTACGATTGGCGATTACCGCTAGGCGAGTAAACTGGAGAGTGCATCTGTACTCTTGAGGCAGCGCGATGATTTCTGTTCTGCATCTATCCGACATTCATATGGGCAGCGGATTTTCTCATGGGCGCATCAATCCCGAGACTGGAATGAACACACGGCTAGAGGACTTTGTAGGAACACTGAGCCGCTGTATTGATCGCGCGATCGCCGAACCTGCTGACTTAGTTCTCTTTGGGGGGGATGCGTTTCCTGACGCCACACCGCCACCGCTAGTTCAGCAAGCTTTCGCCGGACAGTTTCGGCGGCTAGCCGATGCCGGTATTCCAACCGTTTTACTGGTGGGCAATCATGACCAACATGCTCAAGGGCAAGGCGGGGCGAGCCTGAGCATTTACCGGACACTGGGAGTGCCGGGAGTTGTCGTGGGCGATCGCCTACAGACGCATCACATTGAGACTCAGAACGGCGCGGTCCAAGTTGTTACCTTGCCTTGGCTAACGCCCTCGGTTCTACTCACCCGCCCTGAGATAGAAGGGCTTTCAATGGCAGAGGTGAGTCAACAGCTTTTGGATCGCCTGCGAGTAGCGCTAGAAGGCGAGATTCGTCGTCTCAATCCTGACATTCCAACTATTCTGCTCGGCCATCTTATGACCGACACGGCCAGCTTTGGCGCCGAGAAATTTTTGGCCGTGGGCCGAGGGTTCACCGTGCCGATGGCAATGCTAGCCCGCCCCTGCTTTGATTATGTGGCTCTGGGGCATGTTCATCGCCACCAAGTTCTGTGTGAATCTCCTCCAGTGGTCTATCCCGGTAGCATTGAGCGCGTTGATTTCAGCGAAGCAGAAGAAGCTAAGGGCTACGTTTGGGCCAAAATTGCGAAAAAGAGCACAGAGATTACCTTCTGCTCCCTTCCCGTTCGACCGTTCCTGACGGTGACTATCGATCTCACCGGATCAGACTCTCCCCAAATGGACATCTGTCGAGCGATCGCTCAACAGCCCATTCAAGATGCTGTTGTCCGCTTGATGTACAGCGTCCGTCCTGACCAAATAGACAATTTGGACAACACAGCCCTCTACGATGCCCTCTCAGACGCTCATACGTATACGATTCATCCTCAAATCGTGACGCAGAAATCGCGATCGCGCCTGCCCGAACTTGCCACTGGAAATACCCTTGCCCCCATCGACGCCTTACAAACTTACTTGAACAATCGCGAAGATCTGACTGAGCTGGCTGACGAAATGCTCGCTGCTGCCCAGGCTCTGTTAGCCGATACGCCCTTTGAACCAGACGATGTTGCCGATGTTTCTCCCTTGGACGTAGTTGATGATGAGACTTCTAGACAATTGAGGCTGCTATAGCAAAGTAAGGCAAGGGGCGAATAGAAGCGCTAAAAAGCCTGTGCATAAAGAGTTTCGAGCTATTTCATTGCCCTGTCGCTCCATCACCTCAAACCCTCGCCTAAAATAGAGCCACCTTGTCCCCAAGAAAACCGTGACATGATGCAGGATGCGATCGCGACTGCCTTGGAAAAGAAAGACTTTCGAACTGCAGCGACTTTGCTACAGCAGTGGAAGCAGCAGGATGCCAAAGACCCTAAATTTCTTCTGATGGTTGGAAAATACCAAGAAGCAACAGGGCGATGGGAGCAGTCAGAGAAAACGTATCTCAAGCTGTTGCGTTTAGCCCCCAGTCCCAAATTGATGTCTCAGGCGAGACAGGGGATTCAGCGAGTGCAATCGCACATTACCCAGGCACGGGAAGAGGCCATTGAAAACGCTCGGGCACAGGTCGATGGACAGGATCCTGGACTGCTATGCCTAGAACCGGTGCAGGGAGAGCACCGCCAGGTGGCCGCTCAGGGGCTGGCCAAAGTGATGGGAATGGATGCTTATACGGCTCGATTGCAGTTGCCGAGTAAAGGCTGGCGTCTTTATCGCACAGGTCCTGTTGGAGATTTACAGGTTTACAGTCAGGAACTGGTAGAGGCACAAGTCCCAGCTTTCTGGGTCAAACATGCCGAGGTTAAAGCCATTCAGGTTTTCAATGTCGAGTATTTTCGACGGGTTCAGGGGCGTGCAGAAGTTGTTTGCAAGAATGCTGAGGGACAGCTAGGGGCGATCACGTTCGATTGGTCTGAAGTTTCACAGATTGTTCTCGGCCAGTTGCCCATCTTTGAATTGGTGGTTGATACTAATGCTCGACGACAGCTTCAGCGGAAAGAACAAACTCAAGACCATACCGAAATCATCGATCTCCAGTTCCAGCAGCGACGATGCATTTTGCGTTTGTGCGATCGCACTTACGACTTCCGTCACGGCAATCCCCTACCCAATGCTGAGGCCATTCCAGACCGCACCCTTTCTACTCGTCCTCAGTGGCAAGCCCTAAGCGACTATCTTCAGACTCAGGTAAGGGCTCCTGTTCAAAAGAACTTCACTCACTTTGGAGAAAGCGCGATGGAGTTTCTTGATCTGTTACCATCGCTCAATCACCAAATTCAATTAGCCCGCATTAAAGAAACCAATTGGGATCCCGCCTTCCATCTCTATAGCGGCATTCACTTCCTTCGACAGACTGAAACAGCCTGATGATTTACCCTGAAACGCCAGAAACTAAGTGGCGTACCGAAGCCTGCCGCTTAGCTTGGAGACAGTTGCAAGCGCTATAGCGACATGCATTTAAACCAAGCACGCCCCACTCCCTATGCCCTGCTCCCCTAACGATCCTGAGATGGACTTAACCAAACTGCACAGGGTATAAATCACTCCTCGTCCTCTTCTATTCCCAAAGCATCGTGACTTTCAGCTAGCTGGTTCCAAAGTTTTTTGATCTCTTGGTAAGCTTCGTTCGGTCCAATCTTTCCACCTGTTTCTAAATTGCAAACCGTGTTGACCCTGAGAGCAAACTCTTGCAGATTGGCATTGAAAGCAAGGTTTTTGGGTGAAAAATGGCCGTAGTAGCGACTTCGGGGAGAAAGGAACTTGTTGTCATGTGGGTCTTGAGCTGCCATAACACACCTGTTGTAGACGTTCCAAAAACTCCGAAGGGAAATTAACCTGCCTCGCCAACCTACCTTTAAAGTCTCAAATGGTCTAACTTTATAGTCTAACTTTGAGAACTTAGATGCTCTAATCTTGAATCGGCATACCCGGTTGCTTGAAGCAATCGTCCATCCCAGGAAGAAGTCATCATGCAGCGATCGCTTGGTATAACTCTCATCGCTATTCTGCAGGCAATTATCAGCATTTCGTCTGTTGCGTCAGGTATTTTTTTGCTGTTGCTGATAACCGGCACAGTGCAAGTTTTTTCCCACGACTTGAGTGAACTTTCGCCGTCTTTGAAAGGGCTTGTGGCATTGGGATTCGCAATTAGTTTATTCGGCGCGGTGGTAACCTGCGGTCTGTGGAATCTTAAGCGGTGGGGTTGGATAGGGTCACTAATGTTTCAAGCACTCTGTCTTGCCAACAATGGGTTAGCGATCGCGCTAGGCCAAGAAATCACACGGAACGTATATCTGTCCGCCATTATCTCGATGGCACTATGCGGTGCGTTATGGATGCCCAGCGTGCGAGAGGCGTTCGCAGTGAATTCCGCTATCGAGTCGTAGGAGAGCGGAATTCTTATCTTAGGAACGGGAACTTATTTAAGTATCAACTTTGAGCTTTGGATTCGCCGATGACTCAATCATTCAAAACTCAAAACTGAGAACTTAAAATTCATTCCTTCCTTAGACATAATAGGCCCCTCTAAAAACACTCCTGAACCGGATTCCGAGAATGCCTCGCCTACGAAGTTTGCTTCAATGAGCTATTCCATTGAATCAGCAAAGGTAGCTGCTTTACGCTGCTTGGACTTATGCAAGGGATCCATCCACCGCTCTAACAAAATGAAAACCTGGGAAGATACCGTGTTAAGAACCAGATAAACCAGCGCTACAGTGATATAAATTTCGAACGCGCGGTAATTATTGGCAACGATTAGCTGACCTCGACGAAATAGTTCCTCATAGCCAATAACCGCAACAAGACTCGTATCCTTCAGCAGCGTGATGAACTCATTGCCCAGCGGCGGAATCATACGTCGAAAGGCTTGAGGAAAGATGATGTACCGCATAGTCTGGAGCGGACTTAGCCCTAAACATTCGGAGGCTTCACGCTGTCCTAATTCAATGGATTGAATACCCGCCCGCACAATTTCAGCGAGGTAGGCGGCGGAGTTGAGGCTGAGCGCCAAAATAGCGGCAAAGAAACGGTTGAAGGAAAAGCTAGCGCCTAAACCACTAACCAAAGCGGGGATACCAAAGTAAATCATAAAGATCTGCACTAGCAGCGGTGTCCCTCGAAAAAAGTCGATGTAAATGCGGCTCGCAATTTGTAGTGGCTTGAAGGTGGATAAGCGAGCTAATCCTAGGAGGGTTCCGCCGACTAAGCCGAAGATGACGGAGACTGCTGTTAACTGTAGGGTAGTGACGGCTCCAATCAAAAGTGTTGGCAGGGCATCGATAGCATACTCGAATGATCTAAACACCGCGATCGCATTCCTCAAGCAACAATTCCGTCATAGTATCAGCACTAGAAGGGGTGAAGCGTTCGGCCTGCACTTCTAATAGGTCCTTATAGAGACGGTTTTCAATGCATTTGGCTTTGGCATCTTCCAAAACGTGTCTCCGTCACTAGGCAGCGTCGTCTGGAAAACGATATTTCGGAAAGTAACGAGTACAATCGTAGGCGTTTAAGTATTGCGAGCCTAAATACTCTATGACTCACACAATCTGGCCCGGAGACCCTCATCCCCTGGGGGCGACTTGGGACGGCGAGGGAACTAACTTTGCGATTTTTTCTGAAAATGCATCAGCGGTTTACCTCTGTCTTTTTAGTGACGATGGAGAAGAGACTCAAATCAAACTCCCTGAGCTGAGCGATTGCGTTTGGCATGGTTACCTGCCTGACATTCAGCCCGGACAAAAATATGCTTACCGAGTTGTGGGAGACTACGACCCCGAAGAAGGACATCGTTTCAATTCCAATAAGCTTCTACTGGATCCCTATGCCCGAGCGATCGCAGGGGACGTGCAGCATGGGGCAGCTATTTTTGGCTATCCCCTTGAAGAGGTTATGGAGGAAGATCGTGACTTAGATTTCTCTGAGTTAGACAGCAAGCCCTTAATACCTAGCTGTATTGTTGTTGATCCGACATTTGACTGGGAAGGCGATCGTCATCCCAAGACTCCCTGGCATAAAACGATTATCTATGAGGCTCATGTCAAAGGTCTGACTCAGCTTCATCCAGAGATTCCCGAAAACGACAAGGGCACCTATGCCGGACTAGGCCATCCTGCCGCGATCGCATATCTAAAATCATTGGGGATTACCGCGATCGAGCTTCTGCCCGTCCATCACTTCAATGCTGTACCGGGTCATCTGGTGAGTGTTGGTCTGCGAAATTACTGGGGCTACGACTCGCTGGGTTATTTTGCACCCTACTCAGGCTACAGTGCAGCAGGCAGTCACGGGGAGCAGGTGCGCGAATTTAAGGAAATGGTCAAAGCCCTACATCGTGAAGGCATCGAAGTCATTCTTGACGTCGTATACAACCATTCGGGAGAAGGCAATCACTTTGGGCCAACGGTCGCTTTTCGGGGCATCGACAATGAAGCCTATTATCGCCTAGTCGAGGACTTACCACGCTACTACATGGATTTTACGGGCTGCGGCAATTCCTTAAATGTCTGTCACCCCCAGGTGCTAAAGCTCATCATGGACAGCCTGCGCTATTGGGTAGAAGACATGCACGTCGATGGATTTCGCTTTGACTTAGCCTCAGCATTAGGACGGGAACGCTACGAAGTCAACAGCCTGTCGGCGTTTTTTGACATTATCCATCAAGACCCGGTGCTGTCTACTACTAAGCTGATTGCAGAACCCTGGGATATCGGCGAGGGTGGCTATCAGGTTGGCAATTTTCCACTGCTATGGTCTGAGTGGAATGGCAAGTACCGCGACTCGATGCGCGATTTTTGGCGCGAGGCTCATTGTCGATTAGGGGAATTTGCTTTTCGGTTAACGGGCAGCTCGGACCTCTATGAGTCGAATGGCAAGCGGCCTCATACCAGCGTTAATTTCATTACTTGCCATGATGGCTTTACCCTGCGTGATTTGGTGAGCTACAACGAGAAGCACAATGAGGCCAATGGTGAAGGAAACCGAGACGGAGAAAGTTATAACCGCTCTTGGAACTGCGGCTCCGAAGGGCAGACAAATGACCCAGTAGTCCTGGAGATTCGGGCACGACAGCAGCGCAACTTCATAGCAACGCTATTGCTTTCTCAAGGGGTTCCTATGCTGCTTGGGGGAGACGAGTTTGGACGGACCCAAAAGGGCAACAATAATACCTACTGTCAGGATAATGAACTTGCTTGGTTGGACTGGCAACTAGAACCCCATCAGAAAGATTTCCTTATTTTTGTGCGACGCATGGTTGCCTTGCGTCAGGCCCATCCAGTCTTTCAAAGACGCGATTGGTTCCGAGGAAGAGAGATCCATGGGTCCGGCGTTGATGACATCAGTTGGTTCAACACGGATGGGAGTACCGTCAGTAATGAGGATTGGCAGGAGGCTGAAGCAAAGGCCATTGGCGTGTTTTTCAACGGAGAAGAAATTTCGAGTCCTGATCGTAAAGGACGACGGGTCATCGATGATAGCTTTCTCATCTTTTTCAATGCTCAAGGGCACTCAGAAACCTTTGTCATCCCCAACTTCTTGGCCAATCGGGACTGGCAGCTTGTTCTGGATACTAAAACTCAAGAGGGTTTTGTTGACCCTCCCACTGCGGTTATGGGGGATGCTGTTGTTGTAGGTGGACGATCGCTCATCGTACTGATGTCTGCCTTTGAATAGTCGTAGGCAGTCAGTATCACTAGCGAGTTCTGATGGAATCGTCCGTAAACTAGGGGCGATCGCGTGAAGTAAACCACAGACAAAACCGAAACCACGCCTTAGAGGATTTCTCAATACACGTTACGCAAAGCTTAGGCAAAATGCCGCTTGGGTAACCTAAGGCTGAGTCAAGGTTCGCTAAAACGCGATCGCTGAGGAGAAAAATCTATCGCATGAACAAGCTGTCTGTTATCGGAATTGGTGTCGGTGTACTAGCCATTGGAGCCTACACAGGAGCTAGCGTGTATGCTGCCAAGATGGCTGAAGATACAATCGACAAAGCGATTGAAAGCGTTAGTGACGAAGTTAAGATCGAGTACAGCGATGTCAGCGTTAACCCCATTGGGTTTGATGTCCTCGTCAAAGATATCAAGGTTTCACCGGTAGGGGCGACAGCTGGTGAAGCAGTCCTGATTGACAAAGTTATCGTTCGCGAAATGGACGACAAGTCAGATTTTCCGACTGTGTTAGATGCCTCTATAGAAGGGATTCAGGTTGACTTTGACCAAATTGAAACGCCCAGCATCATTGCGTTTCTCGAACGGGCAGGCTATCAAGAGTCCCTTTCGGTGAATATCGACACCAAATATGAATACAAAGAAAATCGCCAAGAAGTCAGCCTTGATCGATTTCGCGTTAGCGCCGAGGACGTCGGTGATTTAGAAGTTGCGTTTAAGCTGAGCAACTTTGATCCTAATGTGGGAGCCAGTGAACAGTTAATTCTGCACCGAGCCGAAGTTGTTTACGAAGACAACTCCTTCACCGAAAAACTGCTTGAATCGCTAGCCGCAGAAAATAATCAAGATGTTCAGCAGTTCAAAGCGCAATTGCAAGCAGAACTAACACAGACAGCTCAGTTCTTTGTCTCTCCTGATAATCAGACCGCAATGATTGCTTTTGAAGAGGCGATGACCTTTATCGACAATCCAAACGGCTTCAGTATCTTGGCCGAACCTCAGCAACCTTTGAGCCTGAGAGACTTAATGTTGGCTGATGGACCTCAAGATTGGGTGGACATGCTCAATCTCAAAATTGAGTCCTATTAACAGCTTCCTATTAGCGGCTTGGACGGGCAGGTTGAATTAAGAACAGGCTAGGCTATCGATCTGTTCCCAACGCTTGCCCCAATCCCTGCCAACGAAACGAAGACTCAAACGGACGCTCCATGCTGATCACCCATTCCGCCGGTCGGTGAATTGAGTTCCTCTGCTTGATCATCAAACAAAAATGACAGCGGATAGCTCATATTCTCTGCAAAACCCAGAATGCCTGGATCGCGATACTCATAAACGACTTCCCTCGAACCGTCGAATAGAAACGTTCCACCTCGCTGAGTCATGTAGCGGGCATCAGGAACGTACGTTTTCCATTTGGTCAGCACCTCAGTCATATTTCGCAATCGCAGGGTTGCGAGTTCAAACGGACGCTGAAAGCCTTTGCCGCCCGCTTTTTCAAAGAATGAGCCTTTTAGATTTGGCAATGGGGTGTCGTCTACAACTTCATTATCAGCGATGAGTTGGGGTGCCGTGCGATCGCCCGTATAGCCTCGCAGTACCTCTCGCAATGTTCCAGGGCTAGCAACTCCAGCGCACATCAGCATCAAGTTCACCCATGCTTCCTGGCCAGGTTTAAGGCCAGGCCAGTTGAGAGAAAGTCCGTTGTATAAGTTCAGTTCCCGATGCAAAGTTGCTGTGGGATCAACAAACAATGACTCTGCAGGAAAGCCCGTGAACTTTGAGAACTGCTGCCCCGATGCACGATCGCCAATCCCAATTGCCCGAACTGTAATATTGGCCGCTTCAAGCTGGGCGCGATCTCGCTGCAACCACCACGCATATTCCAGGCTGTCGAAGTCGCCTAATTGTGACCAAACCAACACTAGCAGGCGAGAAGCCGATTCACAGCCGCCAAGGATGGGGGCGATCGCCCCGTCGCTGACTCGTTGTCGTTGTGTTTGATAAAGCTGTTCGTACAGAGTCATCCCTTCATCCAGATTAGCGAAAACGCTTTTTGCGACGCGCAACGGCTTTGCGTTTGCGTTTTTCTTGAGGTGTTTCAAAGTGACGGCGGCGTTTGACTTCGGAGAAGATGCCTGCTTTCGAAACCTGCCGCTTAAAACGTCTCAATGCAGATTCGATGCCTTCGTTTTCACCCACAACGACTTGAGTCATACCGAACTTTCAGAATCGACGACAGAAATTGAAACAACAGTTGAATTGAGAATCTGAGCAGCAGAATTGACTAATTCCTACAACTCAGGTTTTCAATAATATCAGACACCACAAAACGAGGGTATGGTGGCCCAACATTAATTCTCACCATAGCACATTCTCTAACTCCGACCTTGCAGCTCGTTAAAGCATCCATTCCACTAAGAGACTGACTCGGCTTTCCTGATAATCCCGTGCGTTTTGCGTTTGAATATCAGTTCCGACTCGCAGGTCTTCTGCGATCGCATAGCCTGCGGAGAATGTTGTTAGTCCCAATTCCTCATCAGTCCCTGGAGCCACCCAACTCTGAGTAATTGAAAGATCGGCTGCTCCTGTGCGAGAGGGAATAAGCACGATTCTCAACCCCAGATTGATGCCATCGCTATTGAAGTTAGGCGTGTTCACCGAGCGATAACCTACGACAGGGGCAACATTGCCATACCAGCCCATCGGCAGCAAATAATATTGGGCGTCTGCTCCAACGAGTTCAAGGTCACCGTCATTGCTGATTGAATATTCAGCGCTCAGCGTAAGCGGCGTTTGTCCGACAAAAATATCTTGCACGCCAACATAGAGTCCCCCAGTTCCACCATCGGAAGGGAACTCAGCGTATCCCAACCGTAGTCGAGTACGAAAAGCTGGATCGTGCTGAATGTCGGTCGCGATGTCAGGAATTTCCTCTAGCCATCGCTGTAATACGGGACTGCTTTCAACAATGGCGGGATCGACATCAACGGTCTGCGCCAGTGTCATGGCAACAGGAACCGATGGTGCTGATGGGGGCAGGGCTGTTTGACCAGACTCGTATTCAAGCAGCAGGTCGATTGAGGGCACAGGAGTCGCTCTGGGTTTACTCGCTAGACGATTTGTTTTGTGGATCAATGTCTCGGCGCGATCGCAGTCCGTCTCAACGTCAGAGTTTGTGAAAGGCGATAGTCTGGCAGAGCAGAGAGTTGTGTCTTGTTGGCTAAGGGGATAGCTAGCGATCGCGGGTAGAGATAGGCTAGCGATCGCCAGTGTTCCCACTGTTCTCAAAGCCCATCTCGCCCTTCTTGCCTTGAAAGCTGGTTTGAAGCTACAGCCGTTTAGCGTGAAATGGTCGAGGACGTCAAAATTCATACTGTGCAAGGAATTGATTCTACTGAAACACCGGCATCCAAGCAATTTTGCGTCAGGAGTTCTACATTGCAACCCTAGGTTCATATCAATTTAGTCTTTCAATAATGCCGACTCTGTCCCCTCATGGCCTTTCCTATATTCATTCTGTATCGTTCTAAATCCCTTCATAGATCAAAAATTTCACATTAAAAAGCCCCAGTCTATTGCTGGGGCTTGAGCACTTTGAGCCGTGTTCGACCTATCGAACGACAGTACGCATCTTCTCTGCGTCAATCGGTTTCATGAAGTAGAGACGAACTATTTGCCATCCGATGTTTGCAATATGAGGCAAACGACGGAGGAATTTGAGCGGCTTAGGTAAATTAGATTTTCCGACGGCAACCATCTTGGCGTTCGCCTCAGCACCAGTGTCTAGCGCTTTAAAGAACTCAGGATGGTCAACATTCAGAATAACGGGGAAAACACGAGCTGCCGTTTCATTAGTATTCCGAATGACGTCGATGTCATAGGTGCGCGCATCTAATCCGATTGCAGCGTAGAAATCTTTCCGCTGCAAATCGTTCAGATACATCGTCGCAAATACGGATAGCAAGAAGAAACGGCACCACAAACGAGCCTTCCAATCATTCAGGAACTGGGGCTGGGATTTCATCAGAGCAGAGAAAAAATCACCGTGACGATTTTCGTCCTGACACCAGTTCTCAAAAAAGCGGAAAATTGGGTAGATGCGATTCTCGGGATGAGACTCTAAATGACGATAAATCTTGATGTATCGCCAGTAGCCAATCTTTTCAGAAAGATAAGTCGCGTAGAAGATGAACTTGGGCTTAAAGAAGGTGTATTTCTTACTTTTAGTTAAAAAGCCTAAGTCCAGCTGTAAGTTGAAGTCGGACATCGCCTTGTTCAAGAAACCAGCGTGCCGAGCCTCGTCTCGCGACATTAAATTGAAACACTCTGCAACAACGGGACTCTTATCTTTAAGACGACGTCCCAGTTCCTTGTAGAGTAGAAAGCCAGAAAATTCTGCGGTACAAGAGCGCTCCAGAAATTCGATGAAGAGCTGACGAGTTTCACCGTCAATATGTTCCCAAGACTGCTCAAATTCGGCGTCTCTAACAAAGTGATGACGATTATAGTCCTCGCGGAACTCTTGCAAGATGGCTTGTAGCTCATCCTCATTGACGGAGATGTCCATCGTAGCCATCTCGTCAAAGTCGGTAGTGTAAAAACGGGGAGTCAGAATGGTGTCCTTTGCAGGTGCCTTAACACCAGGACGGATTTCTTTTATTTCAGGCTTTTTAAGGGAATCTACCATGAGTCCTCTAGTACAAGCTCGGGATGCACAAACGACACCCAAAAACAGACTGTCAACATAGACCAAAACCTATAGACTTCCCAGAAGAGACTGAGCAACTAGGTTTTAGGCTATCTGACAACGACAATAATTGTCCCATAGTGTATCAGTTGTCTGATAGTACATGACTCCCAAAGCTTTAAGAATCGCAACATATCGAAACCTATAGCATTCATTCCCTAGTTGATTCTGACTTTGCTAGATTCGAGCTGAGTCATTCCGTGGTGTTTTCGTTTTCAACTAGTGGCATTCCTCAAAACATCTGCTAAGAATCTGAGGCTTCATTCACTAACTGACGACGAATTTGCTTCGCTAGACTCTCTAAAGCTCGTTGTGGCAGGGGATCAATTAGCTCACTGCCGTCGATCGCTTGAATATCTGCCATAAAAGATTGAGCCTGATCGCTGTCAGTCATCAAACCTGCTCTAAGTTCAACAACAAACATTTGTCGGACCGAGTGAGCCAGACTATAGCTTTTAGTCGAGAAAATACAGGTAATGTCAGTCCCATATAAAGAGAACCAGGTTTGCCAATTGCGGGTAACAGGGTGACGAATTACTCCACAGGCAATCTGATGATCGGCTAGGAAAGAGGCGATCGCGGAGTATTGCCACAGCGCATCACTCATAGAAGAATAGCCCGGTCTATATCCCTCTAGAGGATAGCGATTTATCTGACAGACGACAGATTCCTAAAATGTCACCGTCGCCCAGCATGGAACTAGATGCAGGCTCAGAGACAGAATTAGAAGGGTGCGTAGGTAGACAAGACACAGTAGTCAGCGAATGCGTTTCAAAGATTCGAACATAGAGCTGTGCTAGATAGAGGCTGTCTCGTATAAAAGCTAACGAAACTCAGTCGGAAGATGGAAGCCTACGACTGGGGACTTATGTAATTATTCTCTTTATAAAAAAGATATTACGAAAACTAGCGATCAACTATGGATAAGAAAATGTCATTATGCTTGTGCAAGATGGTGTGAACATGAGTCGCATCTTGGCTGTTGATGATTCACCCGATAACTTATTTCTAATCGAAACAGTTCTGGATGCTCCTGAATACGATCTCGTTTTTGCTGAGGATGGTTGGAAAGCGCTGTCTAAGATAACCGAGTGCCTGCCTGATTTGGTTCTTCTAGACATCATGATGCCTGGGATGAATGGTTATGAGGTTACCGAACGTATCCGTCAAAACGACAGCATTCCCTACACCCCTATTCTATTGCTAACGGCTCATGATCACGTCAGCCTAGTCGAGGGATTAGATGCTGGAGCTGATGACTTTATCCGTAAGCCCTTTGACATTGATGAGTTGAGGGCAAGGGTCAGATCATTGCTGCGAATGAAGCAGGCAATGGATGCAAAGTCCTACATGATTCAGCAGCGAGATGATTTTGTTGCTCGGCTAACTCATGACCTGAGAACACCCTTGGTTGCGGCCAACCGAATGCTGACATTTTGTCGGAATGAGGCCTTTGGGGTGGTTGCTGACGAGGCCAAGGATGCGATCGCTGAAACTATTAGCAACAATCAGCAGCTCTTGGATATGGTGAATACGCTGCTAGAAGTTTATCGGCATGATGCTGGCCATAAAGCATTAACCTTCACTCCCTTCAACCTGTATGACGTTGCTTCTACTGTTGTTAACGAATTGACGCCTTTAGCAAAGGAGAAACAGCTCACCCTAAAGTTAGTCGATCAGGATGATAATCCCATTATGGATACGTCTGACTTTGAGATGCAGGGAGATATTCTGGAAATCCGCCGTGTTTTAACCAATTTGATTGGTAATGCCATCAAGTTTACCGATCAGGGATCTGTTGAAGTACAACTGCAACGTACGCAAACTCGGCCATCGCAGGTTCCGCAAAAGGAAAATACTCCAGAGTGTACGGCTTGGCTCATTCTCAAGGTGATAGATACCGGAATTGGGATATCCCAGGAAGATCGAGCCGAAATTTTTCAATGGTTCCGGCAAGGGAAACAGCGTCGCTCAGGCAGTGGGTTGGGTTTGCACCTGTCGTGCCGTATTGCTGAGATGCATTGGGGACACATTGATGCGACATCTGAGGTGGGGCGCGGCAGCACGTTCAGTCTCTTTCTTCCGGTCACAGTGGCAACATCTGATTAATTTTGCAAATCTACGTCCCCTGAAGGAATTTTCCATCTAAACAATTCTTTACGCTGGAAAGTAAATAAGGATGAATGATGGGGATTTAAGCGTGTCTTACGACGTTTTAGTGATCGGAGCTGGGTCCGGAGGATTATCGACGGCCACATCAGCCGCTAATTATGGGGCGAAAGTCGCAATTGTTGAATCTAACTATTTAGGTGGTACCTGCGTCAATCGAGGATGCATTCCTAAAAAGCTGATGATCCAAGCTGCCGACTTTGTTGAACAACAGACGGTAGCCCGTTCCTTCTGCTGGTCAAACGTTGAGGGGTCCTTCGATTGGGCTGCCTTTAAATCGACAATGCATCAGCATTTAGACGATCTCCGTCAGTCTCAACAGGAGTCCCTTCAAGATGCCGGAGTCGACATTGTTCGAGGCACAGCACAGTTTATTGATGGGTACCAGGTTCAAGTGGGTGACCAGATTTTAGATGCTGAGCATACCGTGATTGCCGTTGGCGGTTCGCCTACAGTGCCTGATATTCCAGGTTCAGAATTTGCTTTAACGTCCAAAGACATGTTTCATCTGCCCCAGCTACCGCAGCATATTGGCATCGTTGGTGGTGGATACATTGGCATTGAATTTAGCCATATCTTCGCCCGGTTAGGGGTAAAAGTCACGCTGATTGATACTAGTCAGCAAGTTCTGTCGGGGTTCGATGATTCGCTGAGAACGATCGCTCACGCAGGACTCGAACGCTTAGGAGTTACCTTTATTCCCCAAAAAACCTGTAGCGAGATCGTTGCAGACGGATCTCAGCGAGTGATGACGCTCTCGTCCAAGGACGAGGACGATGAGGCCCAGACAGTTAGTACAGACATGGTATTGATGGCAGTTGGACGATCGCCCAATTTAGAGGCCCTTAACCTGGAGAAAGCAGGCGTTGACCTTAAAGATGGCAACATTGCAGTCGATGACTATGGGCAAACCTCCCAACCCTCAATCTATGCTGTTGGCGACTGCATAGGCCGACTGCCGCTTACGCCTGCTGCGATCGCCGAAGGGGAGGCTGTTGCTAAGACTATCTGCTGTAAACAGCCCACCGCCACAGACTATCGCTGGATTCCTTCAGCTGTTTTCGGCGTACCTCCACTGGCAACCGTAGGCTGGTCAGAGGCCGAAGCGAAGCAGCAGTTGGGAGATGACCTAGAAACCTATGAGCAGAGGTTTGTCCCCCTTCATCACAGCCTTATGCAGAACGCGCAGAACGCTTTGATTAAATGGCTTGCGTGTCAATCAACTGGACAAATTGTGGGTGTCCACGCTGCGGGGAATGAAGCCCCTGACATGATTCAAGGACTGATTCCAGCGCTGCAAAAGGGACTAACACTAGCAGAACTGAAGCTCGTTTCAGGGATTCATCCAACTTCTGGAGAAGAGTTGTTTGTTGTCCCTAAAGAGTAGAGAAACATCGCATTTCTCTATATCAAAAGGACGATGCAATTCTGACTTGGCTCATAGCCTAACGTTTATAACCCTCTCAAATCAAACGGCTACGGTCATAGCGCCCTCTGCTGAAATGTTCGAGTTTCTTGACAAATATCCCTGCAGGTAGATGAGGGTTAAGCGGTGATTTTCTTATGCTGTTTACAGCAATTGAATTAAGAGGAACTTAATTAATGGGTATTAAGGATAGAGCAGAAGCTACTGCTAAAAACGTGGAAGGAAAGGTCCAGGAAGCAGCTGGTGATATGACTGGTAGCACCTCTGATCAAGCTGCTGGTAAAGCAAAGCAAACAGAAGCTAGTGCTCAGCATGCTAAGGAAGATGTGAAAGACGAAGTTAAGAAAGCAGTTGACTAATTTCGCCTGAGTTAAAGCGAGAGGGAGGCATTACATAGATGTCTCCTTTCTTATTTTCAAATACTACAAGAAAGTTATAGAAATTAGGTAGAAAAGTAACATAGCGATCTTATCTGAATTCTGAATAAGATCTTCTTGGACAATCTTATTTAAAAAGCTTTTTCATCCTTAGGCTTATCTGCCTTAGTTTTGTAGAGCTTTGCTCTTCTCGCAGAGTATTCTCAATTTTGAATTCCGCGTAGCGGTACTAAGCACTATTTTTTGCTGAATGCCAGATGGATATCAGGCGTAGGGTTAAAGGGTAATCATGTAAGTGCACTTTGCTTTTGAGAACCGAAGCAAAACAATAAGGAGCTATTTCCTGCAATCACAGAATAGCTCCTTATTTTCAAAAGCTTAACTACTATGCCGACTTTGCTAAACGCATAATCAAAGAAACGACAAAAAGGGCCAAAAAGATGAAGAACAGAACCTGTGCGATGCTGGCTGCCGCACCTGCAATACCACCGAAACCCAGTACAGCTGCAATGATGGCGATAACTAGAAAGAGCAAAGTGAATTTGAGCATGATATAGGGACCATTAATAGCGCAACACTACCTCATTAAATAGGGGAGCGAGCTGAAATATATCTATCGCATTAGGGATTTGTTTTTGAGGCTTAAAATTGATTAATAAAACTGGAAATTAACAGCTTGTGTCCTGCTGGATTATTTTGCTCTCGGGTAAATTATCTTAAAGGAACACTGCTGCTTTCAATATCTTCAATTTGAGCAGGAACCAGAATTTTAGCAGGACTCAAACGGCGTAGATTAAACCTTAGACAGAAGAATTCAATAAAGAGAGTGAACTAGTGTAGGTATCACTAACTGACTCTTCATCGGCTTTGAAGCCGAAATGGAGTTTCGCAATTTTATTTGATTGATTGAAAAGTTAAGGGTCGCGAATCTTTTTTCACTTTTAGGGTTTGCTTGTGAAATTCGGTAAATTTGTCGGATTAATTCTTCTTGTATTTAGTGCCTTCCTGTTGTGGCGCATCCGTTTCGTTGTGCTGCTGGGTTTTTTGGCGGTCGTTTTAGCCACCATCATCAATCGCGTTGTCCGGCTTTTCACCCGCCTTCGGCTTAAGCGAGGTTGGGCGATCGCCTTAACGTATCTCCTCATCTCAGGTATTGTTGCAGGGGTCCTCGCTGTTGCAGTACCGCCCTTTGTTGAGCAGGTCCGCGCGTGGCTAGTGCAAGCACCCTACGAAGCGTCTCAGATCCGGCGTTGGGTTGAGCAGCTTGACGAGTGGGTGCCTTTCGAGCTGTCAACGATAGGGCAGCAGTTGGATATGTTCATCTCGGATATCCCCAGGATTGCAAGAAGCCTTTTCGATAACTTTTTCTCGTTTTTTACAGGAACGCTCTCTCTTCTGTTGAATACCTTCCTTGTTTTGGCCGTTACGACGATGCTGTTGGCCAACCCCAGGGCTTATCGCAAAGCTTTCGTCGCCCTGTTTCCTCATTTCTACCGCCTGAGAATCCAGGAGATATTGGATGGGTGTGAATCTGCACTGGCCGGGTGGGGGATCGGTATTCTGTTTAATATGGCCGTCATTATGCTGATGAGTTTTGTCGGACTGATGGTCATTGGTGTCCCGCTACCCATTGCCAACGCCTCGATCGCAGGCGTACTGACTTTCATCCCCAATGTTGGCCCTGTTTTAAGTGTGATTCCTCCCGCTATTCTCGCTTTGTTGGAATCCCCCTGGAAAGCGGCGGCTGTCGTGGTTCTCTACGTCGTAATTCAGCAGCTTGAAAGTAATTTTCTCACGCCTCTCGTGATGAACCATCAAGTTTCCTTGCTACCTGCAGCGACTCTCCTTTTTCAGCTGGTTTTTGGTCTCTTGTTTGGCTTTTTTGGTCTGTTTTTAGCGCTGCCAATCGTTGTGGTTGGCCAGGTTTGGCTAGAGGAAGTTTTGGTCAAAGACATTATGAATACTTGGCAAAAGCCATCTCCAGTAGACAACTATCGAACTACCCAACCGGCATTTGTCAATGAGCGAGCATAACAATAGGGGCGTTTCATCCAATTCATCCTGCGTTTGGCTAGATTTCTATCTAGTAGAGGACCCACTTTAGCGGTGATTTTGGTATGGTTTCATAACACTTATTTCAGCCTCTTGATAGAGCAATCGTTTGCATAGAATTTTTTGAACGTGTAAATATGGCGACTACAAATATTGAGATTGGAGCTGTTCTGAAAGCAGATGATCAGTGTCAATTTACACTTTGGGGGCCTGAGCTGAATTCCGTTGAGGTCAAGCTGGTTTCTCCTCAAGACAGAAGCTTTCCAATGACCAGAATTGAGCAGGGTTTTTGGACGGTTTCAGTAGATAACGTATCTGAGGGTACTCAATATTTCTACTGCATTAATCAGACTGAAACCCGACCGGATCCTGCTTCTCGGTATCAGCCTGAAGGGGTACATGGTCCCTCAGTCGTAGTCGATCATCGAACTTACGATTGGCAAGATTCAAGTTGGCAGAACCTACCTTTGCAGGATTATGTCATCTATGAACTCCATGTCGGTACGTTCACGCCGGAAGGAACCTTTGAGGCGGCGATCGCTCGTCTCCCTTATCTCAAAGAGTTAGGCATTACTGCCATTGAGATCATGCCCGTAGCTCAGTTTCCAGGCGCTCGTAACTGGGGGTATGATGGCGTTTTTCCCTATGCGGTACAGAATTCTTATGGGGGACCGGCTGGATTGAAGCAGCTTGTTGAAGCCTGCCACCAGCATGAAATAGCCGTCATCTTAGATGTGGTGTACAACCATTTTGGTCCAGAGGGTAACTACACCGGATTCTATGGTCCCTACATTACGCAGAAATACAGCACCCCTTGGGGAGGGGCAATTAACTTTGACGATACTTGGTGTGACGGTGTACGGCAGTATTTTGTCGAAAATGTATTGTATTGGCTGCGCCATTTCCACATTGACGGACTACGGCTAGATGCGGTTCATGCCATCTACGACTTTGGTGCCAAGCATTTTCTGGCGGATATGGCTGAAGCGGTTGATGCCCTGTCAGACGAACTAGGTAAACCGCATTATTTGATCGCTGAGAGCGATTTGAATGATACTCGCTTACTCCGACCTCCGACTCAAGGAGGGTATGGGTTGGATGCTCAGTGGAGTGATGATTTTCACCATGCGCTTCATGCTCTGTTGACTCATGAAAGCGAAGGCTACTACCAGGATTTTGATAGCTGTGAGGCCTTGGCTACGGCCATTCGCGATCGCTTCGTCTACAGCGGTCAGTTTTCTCGTTTTCGCCGTCGCCGCCACGGTAATTCTGCCACCGACTTACCCTCTACTCAGTTCGTCGTCTGTGCCCAGAACCACGATCAAATAGGCAACCACATTACAGGCAAACGATTCACGCAAAAGCTCTCTTTTGAAGCCCTCAAACTGGCAGCAGGTGCCGTTATTACCTCGCCCTATTTGCCTTTGCTCTTTATGGGTGAAGAATATGGCGATCCGTCCCCGTTTCTCTACTTCATTGACCATGGCGATCCTGATTTGATTCAAGCCGTCGCCGAAGGCCGCAAGAAAGAATTTGAAGAATTTCATGCGGTAGGTGAACCTATTCCAGCTCATGAAGAGGCCACTTTTGAACAGGTCAAGCTAAAGTGGGAGCTACAGCAGGAAGGTCAACACAACGTCCTTTGGCGGTACTATCAGCAACTGTTACAGCTTAGGAAGCAGCTTGGTTTGAATGCTCCTTCCTTTTCTAAAGACATCAGGGCTAACAGCGACGAAGAAAAACGCCTGGTATATTATCAGCGAGACATGGCTGACGGGCAACTGCTAGTCCTGATGAACTTTAACGATGGTGTAACGACGGTCGAGGTCGCTCCTCCCCAACAGGACTGGTATCTAAAAATCGACTCTGCGGCAGAAGTATGGCAGGGACCGGGTTCCTCTTTACCTGAAAAGATTATGGAGACTCAGGTATTGGAACTGGCACCACTCAGTCTAGCTCTCTACTGGATTGCCTAAGGCGATCCCGGCGACTTCAATAAAGTGCTGGTTACCTGATAAGTCACTTTTACGTTACTCACGGACTCATTATGCGTATCCCGACCGCTACCTATCGCATCCAGTTCAACCCCGACTTCGGGTTCAAAGCCGCTCAAAACATTGTGGAGTATCTGAAGGCGCTAGGCGTTTCTGACCTCTACGCTTCACCGGTTTTCAAAGCAAGAGCTGGCAGTACTCATGGATACGATGTGGTTGATCCCACCCAGCTTAATCCTGAGTTAGGAGGAAAGGCTGCTTTTGAGCCGTTAATGGATACTTTGCATCATCACGAGATGGGATGGCTGCAAGATATCGTGCCGAATCACATGGCCTATGACGGTCAGAATCGATATCTGATGGATGTGTTGATGTATGGTCCTGATTCGGAATACTTCAATTACTTCGACATCGAATGGGATCGACTGGAAGAGCATCAGGGTAAGGTATTAGCTCCGATGCTGGGTGACTTTTATGACCGCTGTTTGGAACGCGGTGAGATTCAGCTGAGCTATGACGAGTCTGGACTCAGCGTTAATTACTACAGCCTCCAATTTCCGGTCCGGATTGAAACCTATGGGCGCTTCTTAAGCTATCACCTAGAGCGATTAGCACAGCAGCTAGGTGAGCAGGACAGGACCTATATTAAAATCTCAGGCATTCTGTATTTGGTCAAAAATGCGATCGCCGATTTGACTGGACAGGCTTATCGAGAGCAGGTGCAGTTTGCCAAGGATCTCTTGTGGGACGTCTATCAAGAAAGTGAAGATGTTCGAGAATTCTTCAACCAGAACCTAGCATCCTTCAATGGCACTGCTGAAGAACCCGAGAGCTTCAACCTGCTAGACGATTTGTTGTCCGAACAGTTCTATCGTCTGGCCTTCTGGAAAGTGGGAGCAGAGGAACTCAACTACCGCCGCTTCTTTACCGTCAACGAGTTGATTTGTGTACGGGTTGATGATGAAGAGGTTTTTGATCAGAGCCATGATCTCATTTGCCGGTTGATCCACGAAGGCAGGTTCAATGGCGTTCGCATTGACCATATTGATGGACTATACGATCCAACAACCTATTTATGTCGACTGCGCGATCGCCTTGGCGACGTCTACATTGTGGTCGAAAAAATTCTGGAGTTAGAAGAGCGTCTACCCGAAGATTGGCCCATCCAGGGCACCTCAGGCTATGAGAGTTTGAATCACATCAACGGCGTGTTTTGCCAGCAAGCGTCTCAAGAAGAATTTACCCGGCTCTATCGACAGCTGACGGACCAAACCCAAGCCTATGAAGATTTGGTTACCGAAAAGAAGCGGTTGATTGCGGAAACCAACTTAGTGGGTGATATCGACAATCTAGCCCACTTTCTGAAACGAGTTTGCCAGCAGTACCGCTATGGACGCGACCTGACGCTGTATGGGTTACGGACGGCTATCGAGGAAGTCTTGATTGCGTTCCCCATTTACTGTACTTATGTCAACCAAGGTAAGACATCCAAGCGAGACGTTGAGTATATTCGCAGCGCAATTGAGAGCGCTAGGCGACGAATTCCTCAGCTGGTCAATGAGTTAAACCTGCTTGAGAAATTTTTACTGCTGGAATATGAAGACTCTCTGACCGAGGGGGAGCGATCGCAGTGGCTACGATTTGTTATGCGCCTCCAGCAATTCACCGGCCCAATTATGGCGAAGGGAGTCGAAGATACGCTGTTCTACGGCTACAATCGCTTCATCAGTCTTAATGAAGTGGGTGGATCTCCTGGACAGTTCGGGATTTCACTACGACGCTTCCACAACTTTAATCAGCATCGTCAAGGGCAATGGCCTCATGCTATGAACGCCACCTCGACTCATGACACCAAGCGAAGTGAGGATGTCCGAGCACGGCTAAATGTGTTATCGGAGTTGCCATCAGAGTGGGAAGCAGCAGTTGGCATCTGGCGCAGTTTGAATAGTGGCTACAAGAAAGTTTTGCGCGATCGCGTGGTCCCAGATGCTAACGATGAATATTTCCTATACCAGACCCTTGTCGGCGCGTTTCCCTTCTCAGAGGAAGAATTGCCAAGCTTTACAGATCGCATCGCGGACTATGTCGTCAAAGCAGTCCGAGAGGCCAAAGTTCATACGGCCTGGTTACGCCCTGATACTGACTATGAAGACAGTTTTGTGGCCTTTGCCCGCGCTATTTTAACTCCGGGTGATAAAAACCTCTTTTTGGAAAAATTCCGGGAATTTCAGAACCGCATCGCAGACTACGGCATTTATAACTCACTCTCTCAAGTCCTGTTGAAGCTGGCCTTGCCTGGCGTTCCTGACATTTATCAAGGTCAAGAACTTTGGGACTTCAGCTTGGTCGATCCAGACAACCGTCGCCCGGTTGACTACGACCTGCGGGGCTATTGGCTGCATGAGATGTGCCAGCAGGCCGAGAGCGATCGCGATGGTTTGTTGAAAAACTTATTGGACTACCGCTCAGACGGTCGTATCAAGCTTTGGGTTACCCATCGCTGCTTGGCAGCCCGCCAGACCTACGCTGATCTATTTCAACAAGGAGACTATCAGCCCCTTATGGCCCGGGGAGATGCAGAAGATCACATCATCGCTTTTGCCCGTCAGAATGGCCGTCAGTGGTTAGTAGCGATCGCACCTCGTTTCCTCACCAATTTGATTCAGCCTGGAGAACATCCCATCGGCAGTATCTGGGACGAATTGACGTTAGATTTTCCTAATAAACATGACGTTAGCTGGTACGACTGGATTGGCGGTCAATCTTTCGATTCTCCAGAGGCGATCGAAGTCAGCAAGCTGCTCGCTAAGTTCCCCATGGCTCTCCTCATCGGCGAGGAAAAGCCAGAAACGGAAAAAGAGCCATTATAGAGGCATGTTAAGTGAGGGCAAAAGGCATGTCTCTACTGCTCACCTCGTTTGCCCCTTGGAAGGCACATCAGAATAGCAATGCTTCGGACGATATTGTTGCGCTTCTGCAATCTCAGCGCCGCTTGCCTAAAAACACCATCGTTGTTAGGCATTTGCCCGTTCATTCTCAACTGGCCTCCTGCCAGGTCCTTTCCGCCTTATTAAAGCATCAGCCGTCCGCAGTCGTGTGTTGTGGCATGGCTGAAAAAAGAGGCTTGCTTAACTTAGAGCAGTGCGCCCGCTCACAGAGTACGGTTCTAAAAACGCCCGTAGACCTATCGTATTTGTGTTCTGGAACCCAATGGACAACAGTTAGCAATGACGCGGGCACCTATGTTTGCAACGATCTGTATTTTCAATTGTTGACCTATATTGAGACGCATCATCTCTCGACCAATGGTTTGTTTATTCACGTTCCGCTCCTGAACGCCTATAATCGCGAGGCGATCGCCTACGATTTGAGTCTTATTTTGTCCAAGCTCAGTCAACTGCGATCGCAGCTGGTCGTTGCCGATTAATCCTGTGGTGTCGGGAAATTTCTCAGAGCAGGATTACGACTTCCAGGATTAAGGCGATTTCTGAAACTAAAAATGCCCGGCTATGGTGCATTACGCTGCGCTAATGACACCCTACCAGCGGCAAACTACAACTTCCAGGATTCAGCCTCAAACCGGCGATCGTGGCTCCCCACAATCTGCCAAAATCTGAGTCTATCCTGCGAGGGGTGTGGGGTGG
>NZ_JAQMUB010000073.1 GCF_028330965.1 Oscillatoria sp. CS-180
AGCATGGACCTTCAGAATCTCTAAACGACCCTTATAGCTGGGCAGATCAACGATCACCTGGCGATCAAAGCGACCGGGTCGCAGCAATGCCATATCTAAGACATCGACTCGGTTAGTGGCCGCAATCACAATCACACCGCTGTTGCCTTCAAAACCATCCATTTCGGTCAGCAGCTGGTTTAGGGTTTGTTCGCGCTCGTCGTTGCCGCCGCCAATGCCTGTTCCCCGCTGACGACCCACGGCATCAATCTCGTCAATGAAGACGATACAGGGGGCATTTTCCTTGGCCTTTTTGAACAGGTCGCGGACTCGTGAGGCACCAACCCCCACAAACATCTCGACAAACTCGGAGCCTGAAATGCTGAAGAATGGAACAGCTGCTTCCCCCGCGATCGCTTTTGCAAGCAGTGTCTTTCCAGTTCCTGGAGGACCAACCAACAGCACACCGCGCGGAATCTTGGCGCCAATGGCGGTAAATTTCTCAGGGTTCTTCAAAAACGAGACGACTTCTTGCAGTTCTTCTTTAGCCTCTTCAATGCCAGCGACATCATCAAACTGCACGCCCGTCTTAGCTTCCATCTGAAATCGTGCTCGCGATCGGCCAAAGCTCATTGCTCCCCCAGCGCTGTTCGCGGTGCGCCGTAGGATCAGCAGTAGACCAAACACCAGCAGCATAATAACCAATGTGTTGGTGGCAATCCAAGCAAAATTGTTGCCGCCTCCCTCAGGCTGAATTTCCACATCCACATCCTGCTCACGCAGTCTTTGGATCAGCTCGGGATTACGGCCATCATTTTGAAATAGGATAACTTCCTGAGGTGGATCTTCCTCCAGGTCGCTCTTGAGCCTAACTTCGGCCCGTCCACGGTTAGGGTCGATATCTACTTGATCCACTTGTCCAGAGTCAATCAGCTCTAAAAACTCGCCATAGGTCAGCTCATCGTCTTCTTCAGTCTGAGCCATTGCGGGTGGAAGTGCTACCAGGCTTTGCATCAAAAACCAGGTAGTCGTCAACAATCCGGATGCCGCTACTTGAGCAGTTCGACGGATAGAAGCCTGTTGACGCGAACGGTTTGCCATGGATTATGCCTTTAATTCATACCTATGAGAGCGACCAAGCTTCTGCGTACAGGTTGCCGCAGAATGCTTTTGCAATCCCTAGTTTAATCGTTCAATTCCAGAGTGTGGCAATCGGGGCGATCGCAATCGTAAAAATTTTCGATGCCATGGCCGTCGCTAGTCCCGCCAGGACAAGACGGCAAGCCATCCGGCTGGTGCTGAGCACCCGGACACTGTTGGGTGCTCAAGCCTAGATTTCTAAAATGAGACTACCCGACTGTGGTGCATGACGCTGCGCTAATGCCCCCTACCAGCGGTTAATTCTTTACTGGAGATCCCCTACTCTATATCTGGCGTGGGTTCCTTGGACAAGTCCTGTAGATCCAGGGAAAACTGCTGGTGAGACACCCATTTTTGCCCGGTGTGACGCAGCAGCGTTAGATCTTGAACCTTGAAGGTGTAGTGAATCTCTTGGTGCTCGAATTCAGGCCAGGCTCGACGAAACGAAACGGGTTTGAGGTCACGAAAGGCGATGGTGAGATGGGGCCGAAAAGGACGAGTCTGCGATCGCGGATCAACAATATTCAACGTCTCCGCTAAATAGCTGCTTAGCTCTGTTTGCAGGGTCATGAGTTCGGGGGTATGTTGCACATCCATATAGATGACACGAGGCGGAAACGCCCCGAACCCCGATAGGGTAATCGGAATGCAGGTGAACGGACACTGGAATTGAGCCAGGGTCGCAATCAAGCGATCGCGGTCTTCATCCAACCATTTGAAGGGAGCCTGTAGCGTGATGTGCGGCGGCGACTTTAGGGCTGCTTTGCTGCGGTAGCGATCGCGAAAATATTCCTTCAGCTTAGTTGCCTCAGCCTGTACGTCTGGGGGAGGAATCAGCGCTATGAAAAAGCGAGTCGTTTTTGCAGAAGACGTCTGAGCCTGGTCAAAGGACATCGACAAACCCTGTTTGTAAATCACCGCTAAGGTTCAGTATGCTGAAAAGTAAATGAAATCAGGAGAAAAGAATAGAATTCAGGAGTCAGAATCCAGAATTTAGGCTAGAGCCTCTACTTACACCTTTCTGAGAAATTAATTCTGAAATCAATGCCAAAGAGTTGGGATTGTCCCAAGATAAATCACCTGGCGGTTCTGCTCACCTCTGAAAAGCAGCATCAGCCCGTAAGTCGCTGACTCCTGATCTTAGGGACTAGCTGTCCACTGTCCCCCGCTCGCTCAACCCAACAGGAACATCCCCATGCCCTGGTTTGTCAA
Source organism: Oscillatoria sp. CS-180 (assembly GCF_028330965.1). GTDB lineage: Bacteria > Cyanobacteriota > Cyanobacteriia > Phormidesmidales > Phormidesmidaceae > Halomicronema. The sequence goes on from NZ_JAQMUB010000073.1 coordinate 2,332, forward strand.
AATTGAACACGGCATTATTGAGAAAGCGGCGTTTGACAAGCACGTTCCGGCTCACGTTGCATACGTGAAGGATCTGGTGGAGAAAGGGCATCAGGCTCGCACTGGATATTGGGCAGAACGGGGAGGCGGTATGTTAGTGTTTCAGGCCGAGTCTATGGAAGAAGCGGCGGCGATCGTTGAGGCTGATCCGCTGATCAAAAATCAGTGTGTGGAATATGAACTGCACGAGTGGTGCATTGTCGTGGAATAGGGAAACGGTATGGCAGAGTCGAGTGATGGCTACAAAGTCCTGAGTGACAATCGACAGGCGCGACACCAATACGAAATTCTCGAAACCTATGATGCGGGTTTAGAGCTGAAAGGGACTGAGGTTAAGTCGATCCGCGCTGGCAAGGTGAACCTGCGAGACGGTTTTGCCCAAATTCGAGAAGGCGAATTGTGGCTCCAGAATGTTCACATCTCGCCTCACAGCACCACTATTCAGCAATACAACCACGATCCCCGCAGGACCCGAAAACTGCTATTGCATAAGGGTGAGATTCGTAAGCTCATCGGCAAGGTTGAGCAGAAGGGACTGACGCTGGTTCCCCTGAAGATGTATGTTACGCGCGGTTGGATCAAGGTGACGATCGCCCTAGCGAAAGGGAAGAAGCTGCATGATAAGCGTGATTCGCTGAAGCAAAAGCAGGAGAAGCGAGAGGTAGAACGGGCTTTGAAGGGACGCTATTAGGGCAACGCTAGGATTTGCCATGGCATTGTTTGAACTTCTTGCCGCTGCCGCACCAGCAGGGGTCGTTGCGTTTTGGTTCCACGGGGGGTAAGTGATCGCCGTCTAGATAAAACCAACGGCCTTTCTGCTTTTTGAAGCGCGATCGCTCATGGATTTGTCCGTAGCCCTCAGCCTCGTAGCGGGCGATGAACTCAACAATGCCAGTGTTATCCTCCGGTTGACCCTGTTCGGTGTCCAGCACGGTGAGTTTCAACCAAGTCGTTTGCGGCATGCTCTTGCTGAGGGCAACCCGAATATTGGCCGTCCGTTTGGAAGCATGGTGGGTGTTAACTAGATAGTCAATGTTGCCTTTGCAATAGGCTGTGTAGCGCGATCGCATCAGCGCTTCCGCTGTAGGGGCGATCGTCGTTCCTGACAAATAGGGTTGACAGCAGGTCGCGTAAGAGAGCCGACTGCCGCAAGGACAGTCAGAAGTCATAGTAGAAGTCATGGCAAACATCAGATTCTCAATGATGAACCAGGTCCCTACCCAAACCCAATCTTAATCGTTCACGAGTGTGTTCTGAGGAACAAATCATAAATTACCGGATTGTAGTGGACATCGCCAATACGCTAAAACACCCTCCCTACTCTCCCTACTCCCTTCTCCCCCATTCCCCATCCCTAATGCGCGGTGAGTTGCGACGGCACGGTACGCCAGAGTTCCTCCAGTTGATTGGCTGGGATTGTGAGATAGAGGACGTCTTGGCTATTCAACACGTGGGAGAGCAGATCGAATCCGTGAATGGTGCTTTGAGGTGTTTCAACGTACAGGGGTACGAGATCGGTTTCGGCGGCGACGTTGGCGATGGTTCGGCCAAAGAAGGGGTGAGCTGGGGTGATCAGCGTTCCCAGCGCTACCCAGAGACTGTGCCCGGTGATGCCGTTCCCCAAGACCTGTCCACCTAAAGCGGCGGCAGCAAAGGACGGCGCTGCTAGCTCGATGGGACTGAGGACCTGTTCGAAGCCAAAAACCTGCTGCACCTGTCGCGAGAAGTGGGGATCTTGATTGCGGACAACGATAGGCAGTTTAGGGGCCAGGCTTTTGGCTGTCAGAGCAATTTCTAAGTTGTCGGTGTCGTGGCTGGTGACGGCCAACAGGGCCAGCGCTTTGGAGACGTGGACGCTGTTTAGGATATCAGGAACGCTAGCATCTTCAGTGATGACGGGGATTTTGAGCGCTTTAGCACTGTTGACGAATCTGCCGTGGGGATCTCGCTCGATCGCGACCACATCGTATCCGGCCAACTTCAGCTGCTTGGCAATTTGAAAGCCCACTCCCCCCAGTCCGCAGACGACATAGTGATGACGCTGGGGTAGCTGTACGGCGTTCCAAACCTGATGAAAGTGACTGCCCAAAACCAGGTCATTGAGGATGGCGTAAAAAACGCCAATCACCCCGGCTCCCACTAGCATCATGACAGCGGTGAACACCTTGACGGCAACGGGTGCTTGTTCAGCAACCTCCTCATGCCCCCCTGCTCCGGTCAACATGCCTACTGTGAAGTACAGCGCGTCTGGAATAGAGACATTAAAGTTGACGCTGAGGTAAAGCAGGGTCGAAAAGGTGATTAGCAGCAGCAGGATCAGTGTAATGAAGAGCGCGGCTTGGCTCTGACGACGAAATTGAGTAAGTCCAGCAAAAAAGCTTTTGAGTCGCCGCTCCCAAGTGAGGCGCTGAATGCCGCTGGTTTTAGGACGGGTGGCAATGATGAGGCGATCGCCCGTCTCCAATCTCTGCTCGGTCAGTACTGCCGAGACCAAGTCCACTTTCTGGTTGGCAGAACAGTAGTAGATCAGCATGCGATCGCGATTTTCCCACAAATGCCGCAGCAGAGCGCCGTTCCAGGGATGCCTTTCGCTGATGTATTCCTCATACATCGGCCAGTTGGCTCCCATCAGGTCGATTTGTCCGATGGCGGTATTGCCCAGAGCGGCAAAAGCAAAGATCGGTCCTGCTAGTTCGGAGACGCTCATCGAGACGTGGTAGTCCAGCGTTTGGTCGAGGCGATCGCCCAAGCGGGTATTCAGCAGACGATTGATGATGCGAATGCGAGGATTCAGCACCCGTGCCTGAGTCAGAATGGCAAGATTCAGCGCGTCGTCGGAGGTCATCAGAAGCAGGGCCAAGGCATCGTGAATACCTGCTCTGATGAGGGTGTCAGGCGATCGCATATCCCCCACAATAATGTTTGATTCGTCAGAGGGCTGATTACTGATGCCAACAACCTGGACTCCCTGTCGTTGCAGCAGCGAAAAGACCCGATATCCCGTATCTCCCAATCCACAAACAATAATTTTTGGCTTCATCTCGCTCCCAAGAGGGGTTAGGCTCAATGCCCTAAGCTCACCGGTATAGTCCTGAAAAATTTCAGGCGGACAAGTGGTCTGTCGTGCTCGAATTTGTCTGGGTTGCCGTCAGAAAACCCAACTTTTCCTGGCCACTGTTGGTTTACTCTGCCAGCGGACAAGGTCTGCACTTCGTCCTACGCCAGCTTACGAAGACTGAGTTACTGGCAATACAATTTCGAGCTTGACGCTGTATCAACTAGCTTTTCTAAGCTGCCCCACTGAATCAGTTCAATACTGCTAATTGAGTTTCATCGATTGCTGTAGTTCTGGTTACGCCACCCGAAAATTATGGATCTTTTAACGTTGAGGCACAGCAAACCCTACGTTTCAAACAGCTCACACTGTCCATGATGACGTAGCAAATGATCGCAGAGGACTAACGCCACCATTGCCTCGACCATTGGTACCGCTCTGGGCAGCACGCAGGGATCATGTCGCCCTTTAGCTGCCAGCACGGTTTCCTCTCCGGCATTCGTCACCGTGTTTTGGGCTTTACGGATGGTTGCCGTGGGCTTAAACGCTGCCCGAATGATGATATTCTCGCCGTTGCTGATGCCGCCTTGAGTGCCCCCAGATCGGTTAGTGCGCGTGCGCCAGTTGCCCTCAGCGTCCGTGTAAAACTCGTCGTTGTGCTGGCTTCCCGTTAAGAGCGTTCCGGCAAAGCCCGATCCTAACTCAAAGCCTTTACTGGCTGGCAGCGACATCACGCCTTTGGCTAAATCGGCTTCCAACTTGTCAAAAACCGGTGCGCCTAATCCCTTCGGCACGTTGCGGGCCACGCATTCAACGACCCCACCAATGGAGTCGCCCTGGTCGCGAATCTGCTCCACCCGGTCAATCATGCGCTGGGCGGCTTCTGCATCGGGGCAGCGAACAATGTTGCTCTCTACCTGCTCCAGCGTGACGGTATCCGGCTCCACGACGCTCTCAATGTCTTGAATGCGCTTGACATAACCGATAATCTCGACGCCGGAATACTGCTGGAGGATCTTTTTCGCGATCGCCCCTGCCGCTACCCGACCAATGGTCTCTCTGGCTGAAGATCGCCCGCCGCCCTGATAATTCCGAATGCCGTATTTGCTATCGTAGGTCGCGTCAGCATGGGAGGGGCGATAGGTGGTCGCCATTTCGCTGTAGTCCTGTGGGCGCGTGTCCTTGTTGCGAACCAGGATGGAAATTGGCGTGCCCAGCGTTTTGCCTTGAAACACGCCGGATAGGATTTCGCAGCGATCGGCTTCCTTACGGGGGGTCGTGATTTTGCTCTGGCCGGGACGCCGCCGATCTAGCTCGACTTGGATCTCCTCGGCGGTGATTTCAATTTGGGGCGGGCAGCCATCAATCACAACGCCCACCGCTCCCCCGTGGGACTCACCAAAGGTCGTAATGCGAAAAAGATGTCCGAATGTGTTGCCCATAAAAGCCCGCAGCGCAATCCTCTAATCCTAGTACAGTCTGGGTGGGGCATGGGTGGATGGTCACCCGAGTCAGGCGATACGGTTCTCTTGACAAACCTATGATTTTGGCCGAAATCTCCAGTATTTTGGGTGAAGCTGACCGTAGCGATTTTTAGTAGGTCCCTATGCCACCCATCGATCGCCAGGAACTTGCTCAGACCTTAAGCCGCTTGCCAGAGAGCTATTTCGACCAAATTGTCTTTACGCTTGATGTCCCCTCTGAGATTTTGCCGACCAGTAAGGCCGCAATGGGCGATCGCGCGATGGCACTTCTCAACTGGGCTGAGAAGAGTGGACCGGGACTGAAAACCCTGCAAGATGTTCTGAACCAAGTGCAGGGGAAAGAAATCGCTACGCTGCCTGCCATCTGTCCCTACAAAGGCTTGTCCTACTTCGACTGCAATGATCGCGACCATCACTACTTTTACGGTCGCCAAACCCTGACCCAAATCCTGCTAGAGAAAGTCGAGCAGGGAAACTTCTTGGCGATCGTCGGCGCTTCCGGTAGCGGCAAATCCTCCGTACTCCGGGCTGGAGTACTCCAGGACATCAAGAATCACAGCGACACCGAAATTCATATCCTGGTTCCCGGTGAACATCCCCTGCAAAATCTCAGCCTGGCCTTTGTGGACAAGAATCTGAGTCGCATCGAGCAGGCTGAACTGCTTCAGAAGATTAAAAACCTGATTCAAAAAGGTGATGGCCTCAGCAGCCTGATTGAAATTGCACGTACTGATCGCGTTCTACTGGTTATCGACCAGTTTGAAGAAGCCTTCACCCTCTGTCAGGACAAGACCGAACGGCAAACCTTCTTCGCCACCCTGCTCGGTGCGCTTGCCGCTGTTCCCAAGCGGCTGGGCGTGATCTTGGCCATGCGATCGGACTTCGTCGGCAAATGCTTCGAAGACGATTACAGCGGCCTTGCTACCCTGGTCAAAAACAACCTGGAACCCGTGCTGCCCATGAGTCAGGACGAACTCACCCAGGCCATCAAAGAACCCGCCCGCCAAACCGGCTGCTCCCTCGAACCCGGCCTCGTCGCAGCCCTGCTCAAAGACGTCGATCCGGCCTCCGGTAGCCTGCCCCTGCTGCAATACACCCTCACCGAACTTTGGGAAAACCAGCAAGACAACCAGCTCAAACTCTCTACCTATATGCAGCTCGGCGGCGTCACCGGCGCTCTGCAACAAACGGCCGACAAAGTCTACAACGCCCTCACCCGTGAGCAACAGCTCACCGCCAAACACATTTTCCTCAGCCTCACTCAACTCGGCGAAGGTTCCGAAGACACCCGCCGCCGCATCACCCAAGCCAGCCTCATCTCCGCCCAACACCCCGGACCTCAAGTCATCCAGGTCATCAAGCAGCTCGCCGACGCCAATCTTGTCGTTTCTAATGACCTTACGATTGACCCTACGATCAACAATAAACAAGGCATTGTTGCTTCTCAAAATGGCCGCACCGCCACCCTCGACGTTGCCCACGAAGCCCTGATCCGCACTTGGCCCAAACTGCGCCAGTGGCTCGACGAAAACCGCGACCTACTCCGCCAGCAGCGCAAAATTGAGCAAGCTGCTGCCGAATGGAGCCAGCAGCCCAAAGAGCAACAGCCTCGCTACCTCCTCGAAGGTCGTCAACTCTCCGATGCCCGACGCTTTCAAAAACAGCACGGTGAAGCCCTTCCTCTTTCTGAAGAAGCTAGAAAATATCTCAGCAAGAGTCTCGTCCGTCGTCGTAGGGGGCGAATAAAACTCACCGTGGCCGGATTAGTTATTCCATTAATGGCAGCCAGTTATGCAGGCGTCCAAGCCGCAACCTACTTTAGATTGCGCCCTCATTGGGATTTAATCTATGCTTACGACCCAGCGAACAATCCAATTAGCAATGTCCCATTGACCAGGGCACTTGGAGAAATCAACGATGCCAATCGCTCGTTGCGAAGAATCTCCTTGCCATCCGCCAGCCTCAGCAACGCCAGCCTCAGCAACGCCAGCCTCAGCAACGCCAACCTCAGCAACGCCGACCTCCGCAACGCCAACCTCCGCAACGCCGACCTCCGCTACACCGACCTCCGCAACGCCGACCTCCGCTACACCGACCTCCGCAACGC
>NZ_JAQMUB010000074.1 GCF_028330965.1 Oscillatoria sp. CS-180
ATCAATAACTCGCCCACCACTCTGAAAGCCTTCTAGGAACTGAATAACGGCGAAGCAGAGCACGCCCAAAAAGCCGAACATCGTGATCTGTAATCGGGTCAGCGTATCCCCAACAATCGTCAGGAGGCGGGCAATCAGCCAGCCCACACCGAAGGGGATGGGCCGAAAGAAGTCTGCCCCCATGCGATGAAAGTTGATCGGCGGCTGATTAATCGCCATCTCGGTGAAGATGCCCGAGTAGATCTGGGCCGACTCCAAAAACATGATGAATAAGATGCTCACAAAAAACCAAAAGGCAATGAAGCCAGTCACCGCATAAACCTTGTTTTTATGACCAATGAAGCGCTGAATCCACTTCCAGACAAGGAACCCCGTTGGGAGCCAGAGCAGCCAGCTCATCACCCTGGGACTCAACTCGTACAGCACCAGCGCCAGTACGAGAATGGCGCATGAAATGTAAATGCCAGGATGCTTAATCTGGATGTCGGTTAACCCGCCCATCCAGCCAGATGCTTCGTCGGGGTTGGGGTTGCCGCGATCTCGTTGCGATTGGAAGGGGTTAAATTGGCGCTTCTTGCGATTACCCCCCCCGTCCTGATTGAACAAGTCAGCGATTTTGGTCCGGCCTCGCTTTGAACGGGTTGTCATGACTGTACCTCCAGGGTTATTCAGGGTTAAGTAACTGAGGGCTGTTGAGTATGGCGGGGGTTGCTTCGGGCGAGTCCGTCAGGGACAACTCCCCAACAAACGAGCGTTTAGCCCCACTCTTCCAGCCAATCTGATCGGCGTAGCGTTGGTTCACCAGATCGGCCTCAGTCGCCTTGGCAATGTCGGTAATCATGCCCAGCTCGTTAATGTCAGGCGTGTCAGGGTCGTCCGCCATAATCACGCCCGTGACGCCTCGGTCATCACAGACGATTTGATTGGGCGGCAAGATCTGACCGTTACTGATGTCTCGGTAAACGGTGTTGGCGGTGAGGGCCACCACCTGCAGCGTGTCTTCCTCGTCGTAGCCTTCGCCCATCAGCGATGCCTGAGTCAGCATCGTGCAAAGCCCCTCATAGCGGTCGTGGGCTTTTTCAGCCTCCGCCAGTCGCTCCTCCTTCTCCAGTTCGCGCTCAAGTTGATTGACCTGAGCTTGTTTCTCGGCTTGTTTGGCCTGGGCGGTCAACTGTCTCAGGGTGACTTGCTCTGGTGAGCGGTAGTGAACAGTGCAAATCGCGCCCACACTGACGCCTGTGACGCCGATCAGGAGGGGAACGACGGGGAAGTTGCCTTCGGCTCCAGCTCGCCCTGCCTCCGCCCGACGATTGGTCTTGGGTTTCTTGGATTTCCTCTGTAGTTGTGCCATTCCTGCTCCTTTGGCTTGGACTACTAGCTGGCGGATAGGGCTTCCCTCACTCCGCAAGGTGCTCGTTCAGGCAGTTAATCGCGGTATCAATGCCAGCGGCAGCGGTTTGGACGTTGGGGACTTGCAGGCCCTCGGTCAGACAGTGTTCGAGATAGCCCAGTTCGATGACTAGGCGTTTTACGGACTCTCGGAGACGGCGTTGGTGAGCCGCGCGATCTTGGGCAAAGGGGGTTGGGGTTTCTAGGATTGTTGTCGTCATAATGGATTCCTCTGATTGAAAGATGGATAGGACTGACGATTTCCAGGGTCTCAAGCCGTTACGGACTGCGGAGGATCTTGATGGTGAGCTTGATGCAGGCCGTAATGATGTCGAGTACGTCAGCGGCAAGCTCATTGATGCGAGGGTGAATGCTTTCCTCCGTGCGCTCCAGTTCGACATACTGGTTTGATAATTTGTTCATGCTTTCGATAACTCGGCGCTGGGCTGGGTTGTCGGGAGGGCTGGCAGGTGAGGTCATGAGATATCCTCCTAGCGGGTGTTGGCAGGGATGACGGGGACCGTTGAGGCGGTTGAATCAGGCAGTTGGCCTAGGCAGGCTGCGATCTCTTGAGTGCGTCCATACTTGCGAGTCAGGGCGTTGCCCACTGCACCAAGGCCGTAGCGATCGCAGAGGTCTTGAAGGGTCGTCTCAAGATCAAGGGCTTGGGTCGATTGAGGTTGGGTGAGAGTTGTTGTCATGGCTTTGAGAAGCGTGATCTCGGCAGGGGTAGGGCAACAGAAGAAGTCCCAAAATCGATAGCGGTAGCAAAGCGAACATGATGATGGAAGTCGCTGTCATCCAGACGTTTCCAGCTTTTTCCCGGTATGCTTTCCCAGCGCTGCGGTCGCATCCCCCATCGCGTTTGCCTTCATCGTGGCCACAGTTTGCTGGATATCTGCGACAGCTCCCAGCATTTCCGTAACGGCAAAGTCAGACAACAGTGAATCGGCACGCTGAGCGGTTCGAGCCGTATGGGCTTCCACATCGGCAGTGGTTTGAGCGGCATCCACGAGATTGAATTGCAGGCGTTCTGCCGCAGGTAAGCTGGCGTGGCGCAGCGCGAGAGAACTGCGGGTCGGGGCAATCACAGTCTGGGTATCAGGGCCGTCGATCAGTTCGACTTCGATGCTGTCTTCTTCGGTAATCTCCGTCACTGGAATTTTGGGAGCCATCTCCGCAATCTGGCTGACCTCATCTTCGGAATAGAGCGTGCGACGGCCATCGCTCGGATCTGGAGTTCCGAAACGTCTCCCAATCTGTTTCTCGACTTTGCGGCGGTACTTGTTGACGGCCTGGACTGTACAGCCCAGACGCTTAGCAATATCAGCAGTTGAATACATGGGCATTTTTTCTGAATCGGTTCTGAAACGATGCAGCGGTTTCTGAAAGGGTTCGGAAACGTTTCTGAATCGTCTCATTAAAGTGATAACATAATCAGGTACAATTCAGGCAATATTCAGTCAATAATGCTAGAAGTTTACTTGTGGAGATTTTCCTCATGGCTTCAGGTACGATTCAGGGCAAAATGGACACCATAGAGATGTGTCTGAAGAATTCTGGAGAGCCTATGCCCCGTCGAGAGCGGTTCAGTATTTCTCCAATTGGTGAGTATTATCGCGACTTGCTCGAGATAGATGCTTGGATCAATGCCCGCACCGCATCAGCGCAGGCAAACAGCTTGTTATGCGCCAAATTGCAAGAAAGAGAGACCCGTATCAAAGAGCGAGTTGCTTATCTTGCAAAAAAGCGAGGTATTACCGCAGATGAAATGTGGGTTCAAATCTTAAAGGGGGATGCCGAGGATCTTAGTCCAGGCGAAATTGTAGACTATGCCAACAGCAATCTTGATGATTAATCTCATCTGACCGCAAGCCAGACTTTCCAATTTCCAAGAAGATAGTCCATCGAAGATATGAACGATGACATTACGCTTCAGTAACCCCGAACTCAATGTCGGTCAGTTTGAATCCTTGAATGCATTCCACCTTTAAGTTAAGGACAGTCTGTAAGCTTGCTCAGCCAGCAGAATAGGCCCGTAACCGTCAGCAAAGTTCTTCACGCTGATTTGGACTATTGGTTTTCGAACAACTTCCTCATTGCTTCTAATCGCCATGCATCTCATTGGTGATAGGCTCGCTTGCGCTGGACAGAGACTCTACATGGAACCAACGGATTTCCAGAACTCGCGAGTCCTAGACCAATCTTTTCTTTCACCTGACAAAACAGGAGAACTTTCATGAACATCACGCAATTGATCTTTTTGCGACCCAGAGAAACCTCTCCGACCTACAAAGATGAAGGCCACTCTCTTGAAATCGGTCTTATCCCTTTGCAGCTAGGCGATATCCGCCGTTGGGACGATAAAGCCTAGCAAGTCGCTCACGTCGAAACCTACTCCGCCTCAACGGAGACCCACAACACCTTCCATTTGGCGATACTGACTCCCGATGGAAACCTGGACAACCTTCGATCTCTTCGAGTGGGGGACTCCCGCTCAATGTCTCTCTACCTCAGCCGCGAAGACTTCGCCCTCACTTGGCCTGATCCCTCCGAGTGTCTGCCAGAGGTGGGCGATGAAGCGCCTCCACTGGAGGGCTGGCAGGTGGAGCGAATGCAGGAATTTGTGGGCGATCGCACCGATGCCCTCTACGATCTCGTCCTCATCTGCTGGTGTGTTTCTATCAGGGATGAAGCAGACCAAACAGCTGCCTGAATGCTGTTCAAAGTACTTTTCAAAAGTACCTGCTCAGCCTTCAATCAAGCCTGATGGGCGATAGGCGGCTAATTTACCCATTAGTCTTCTTGCAGCAATCAACTAGCAAAAGCCCTCTCATTGTTGACGATGCTCGCTGACAGACGGCGTCTCATACTAAATCGTCATCGTCAATTGCGATAGTTTTCTAAAAGTTCAATCGCCACCAGTCTCGAAAAACAACGACGACTACAAACTGAGATTGCGGCAGCTACACGTAGAAAACGGTCGAAGCTTTCCATATAGGATGAGTATTTACAAAAGTGCCTGAATATTCATAGCTGCCTCTTGAATGATAATTGCTGCGTGATTAACATCCGCATAAGTTGTGAATTTACCGAGACCGATGCGGAGTGAGCCTTCAATAATATCTTCATTAAGATTTATAGCACGTAGGACATGAGAGGGTGCCTCAACTCCGGAGGAACAGGCAGAACCTGTAGAGATGGCTAGCTTACGTCGGACTCTGGCAATAATGGCGCTGTTGGGAATTTTAGGAAGAGAAATGTGTAGGTTTCCGGCAAGACGATTTTCTTGGTCGCCGTTCACGACAAGCCCCGGAATTTTTTCGATCAAAAGTTTTTGGAAGATATCGCGCTTCCCGCCAATAATTCTCTCATCTTCTTCCATCTCGATCTCTCGTAATCGACACGCTTCGCCCATGCCAACAATGCCAGGAAGGTTCAGCGTGCCTGAGCGTAGCCCTCCCTGATGTCCACCTCCGTAGAGTAACGGTTCTAAGGGATGTCCTCGTTTGACAACTAAGGCTCCAATGCCTTGGGGGCCGTAAAATTTATGGGCAGAGATAGAAAGCATGGTGATGCCCCAATCCTGGAAGTGAATAGGGATTTTACCGACAGCTTGCGAGGCATCGCATAAGAAGGGAACGTCGTAGATTTGAGCGATGTGGGCAATTTTATCGATGGGATAAATAGTGCCAACTTCATTATTGGCGGCCATGATACAGATGAGGTGAATGCCGCTGGCACAGGATTCCTCTAACTGGGCGAGATCGATGTGAGCTTGGGCATCTACTGGGAGGATTGAGAGCTTGACGCGACCTTGGTCTTGCAGGACAAAACAGGTGTCAAGGACAGCTTTGTGTTCGACGACAGAGAGTGCAATATGTGGATGAATGCCTTTGTTTTCCAGGTACTGAATGGTTCCTTGAATCGCGAGGTTGATGCTTTCGGTAGAGCCAGAAGTAAAGATAATATTGCGGGGGGCAGCTCCCACCAAATCAGCCACATATCGCTTTGCTACTGTGACAGCAGCTTCGGCTGCATCGCCAATCTCGTGATCAGTACTGCTAGCATTGCCGAAGCCATCAGTCATAGCCCATAGGACTTTCTGGGCAACGCGAGGATCAACAGGTGTGGTGGAATGATAATCGAGGTAGATCATCGAATACTAGATAGTGGACAATTACGATTTGTGCTTTTCCAATAAGCAATTCAAAAAACATTTATCTTAGATTTTTTTGATGATTGAATATACTCGTTAGAGTAGTGAACCATAAAATTAGAGCATATGATGAAGCATACCTTAAAGAGTTAGAGAAACTGCAGTGATGGAAGGAGTATTTGCGGCTCTAGATCGCTTCTTTATTGACATTATTGGGACTATTATTCCAGGAAGCATTCTCATTCTAGGAATTTGGGTGATTCTGGATCAGCCAAATTTATTCGGCTCGACTCAGCTTTTCCCAATAGGTGATGTGTCGGGATGGATACTATTGATTGCCATTTCTTACATTACAGGCCATGCTGTTTCAAGTATTGGAAAGGGATTAACCAGTTTCATTATTGAGCCGTCCTTTCAAAAACTATTTAAAGTATGCCCCACTTTTTCCACATATTTCAGTTTTATCAAGTCAGGCAAAGAGTTAAGGGAGCAGATTGAACGGCGCGCAGATTTTTCTGGCTTTGTTAGTAAGATTTCAAGGAGATTCCCATCACTAAGCGATTTTCCAGAAAGTGAGAAGGGCTTTGGCTTTTGGAGAAATCTGGCTCTATCGACATCGACGGATAACTCTCTCGTTTATCGCTTCGTTTTCATTTCTTTATTGAACTTAGGAATTGCTACAGACCTAATTTTAATTGCTCTGTTATGGGCACTTTTAATCGCACTTCAGAAAGTTGGCATGGTCTCAAGTGTTCAAACGATGAACTGGGTGATATGGATTGCTCTCCTCTTCATGTCGCTTCCATTTCTAGAGAGATACTATCAGTTTCATAGGCGTTCTCTTCAGATACCATTTTCTATGGCTTTTATTGCTCTCAGTAACGAAGCAGAAAAAGAGGATCGTTTGGCTGAAATTGGCAAGCAGACCGGAACCCCTGCTGGGAAGGCAACCGTTTATCTGGCTGGTGGGTTTTGTTCAGATTGGCAGGACCGAGTGAAGTTAGCAGTGCCTGAGTTTGAATATATAGACCCCAGACAACATAACTTGACGGATCCTGTCGAATATACATTGTGGGATTTGGAAGGAGTTGCCCAGTCACATATAGTTTTTGCATATTTGGAAAACGCAAATCCTGGGGGATATGCTCTGGCTTTAGAGTTGGGTTACGCTAAAGCACTAAGCAAAGTCGTCATCTTTATAGATGAATGGGCAAGCTCAGAACATGAACAAGCAAAATACATTGATATGCTAAGAGCTGCCTCTATGAAAGTGTTTAGCTCTCTAGAGGAAGGGATTGATTTTTTGGAGGTGCTTTCTAAGCTTTATCGAAGGTAGTTCGGCTGAGTTTTCTCAACAACTCTCCACCAAGATATCGCGACCAAATTGATGAAATTCATCGTCGAGGGTGTACTCAGAGTCACGTATAGCTTGTCGAAGTTTGCGGGCTGGTTTGAGGCAATCCCGTTCGTAATCCATCAATGTGAGGTCCAAATGGGGATAGAGAATTTTCAGGAATCCAGCAGCGGATTTGAGGATAGCGTTTTGGTCACGAGCGGAGGCGCTTTGATCAAACTGGGTGTGGTTTTGAGCGTAGGTGAAGTAGCGGTTGTCGCGGCGAAGGCTAAGGAGGGCCTCACCGAAGAAGTCCATCTTGAGGCCAACTTGAGATGCAGCCATGTCGCGGGTAAACTTGGGAATCTCCCAGCCGGGAATAATACCAGCGAAGCGATCTAACAAAGCGGTTTCAGAGAAAAAGCTGGGAAGATCGACAATCAAGTTATCTGGGTTTTTAGGTTGCAAGCGACCGTCTAGCTCGATGTTGGCAAGCAACATCAGTGAGCAGTCACTAGAGATTTCTTGGTAGCCACCACAATTAAATCGGTTACTAGCAAGATACGTTTTCAAAGGCCCAATCGCTTCATCAGGGTTATCAAAAGTCAGGCTCTGAACTTCATCTAAAACAACGACATCATGGCGACCGAGAATCCCGACCTCACGGGTTCTAGCGTTGAAGAACAGTTGAGCACGAGAAACTTTGCCACCGCTGACGAGGGAGACCTTACTGCTGATATTTTCGTAAACATAGCTTTTGCCAGTACCCTTGGGAGCTAGTTCCATTAGATGGTAGTTAGCTTCAACGAGCGGAAGTAAACGTGCCAACATCCAGGTTTTGGCATCAAGGGTATATCTAGGGTGATCTGGGTTGTACCCCATAGAGCAAAACATGAGGTCGCGCCATTCATCAGTGTTGAACTGTTGGCGGCATTCAGCATAGGCTCCCAGGTCAACGTTGGAGCATTGAAAGGGGTCGAAATCAATTACTTCGGGGGTACCATCTGGCAACAACCCTAGGGAAATTTTGCCCCATACTCCTTGCCGTAGCAGCATTTCGTGGCGCTCAATAAGGTCTGTGGGGATGGCGCACTTATTTAGGCTGAGGACGGGAATTTGTGCTTCAGGATCAGGAATAGCACCTTTCCCCTGCTCAAGCTTGACCCGGACTTTGAGCAGAGCAATGAGTTTATATATATCACCTTGAGTCAGTTTGAAGTTGATGACGTTGGCATCGTCCTTACGAGGAAAGGCTTTGCTCACAAAGGCATTGATTTTTTCTGCTTCAGCCGTTGACAGCGCTCCACTACCGGGGACTACTTTGTCAAGCAGCCACTCGGCAACAAAGCTGGGTACTCCTGCCCCAGTAAGGCCACTGGATGGTAAGCGAGCCTTATCGATACTGAGGTTACCGAAGACTTCACGGACACGATCGCTGTTATAAACAGAGCTATTCAAAGAAGTCATCAAGTCCGCTCTCCAATCCACTGCTAAAGATCTGCTTCACTTCAATGACTGAATCTTGATCCAATTCAGCCGTTCCCATTTCAGCATTTTGATACTGGAATTCGAGTTTGCCTTTCAAAAGTAGAGCGTTGCCATCGTGAGTGGGTGGCAGCTCTGGCCAATTTGGAGTTTCGATATCGAAGGTTTGAGTTTCTTTCGGACTGACAGTTCCAATGAGTTCGGTACCTTGCTGAAGGCCCTTTATTTGATTGACGACGAGTTTGAGGTCAGCAATTGCGACGGAGTTGGGATTATCAATCTCAACTTTGAGAATGCCCGCTTCGCTAGGTCGGCCTGAGCCGGAACATTTAACAATAACAGGCAGGCGTTTGACTAATCGTGTCAGCACAGAAAAGCCGATGACGACTTCTTCTGGATAGAGACCACCGTGACACCCCACGATGCTTTTGTCGTCGGCATAGCTGAAGGAACTAAAGCTATCAGAGCCTCGAATAACACTGATGTCGTGGGGTAGATCAAAACGTTCTTTGTCGAGAACTACAAGTTGTGGATAATCAGCTTTACCAATCGCCATTCGCCCCTTCATTTCCAAATCTTCGGACAATGATGGCAGTTTGTTGGATCTACCCATAAGTTGACCATGGTCACTTGCAACGACGACTCGTAAGGTTTCTCTTTGAGGATGCAGATCTACAAAGCGTAAAATATCTTCGGTGATCGTTCGTAACTCTCTAGGTCGCTGAACTTTATAGAGTTCTTCCCAATCCACTTCATCATGGAAAAGTTTGTCAAAGCGATCAGTGTCCCAACAATAGAGTTGTCGGTTACCGGATAGAAGATCCTCTTTTAACCGTTGTTGTTTGACATCATGGTCCGTATAACGCTTACCGTTTTGAGTCAGTAAATCATTGGCTATGAAGCCTTCGCCAGCACTAGGTTTCCATGAGCTATGACCTGGACGACGCTGGCTGTATAAGCTCCACTTAGCGTATTCCGTTTTAGTCGGCAGGATGCTAAATCGAGGCTCCAAATTGCGCTCCAGTTGCAATTGCTTTTGCTCAGTGAGCAAGTCTAAAAGCACTTGATGATCAAGCCAACCTAATCCATCTACGACTACCCAGAGTACAGGCCCTTGAGAGCAGAGTTCTTGAACATGATGGCTGACGTTATAGTTGAGCCAAGAACTGGAAACAGCATCAACGATTAAGTTGGGATAGTGCTTGAGTATCCATTCCTCGAAGCTGGCAGCGAGGCGATCGCAAACTTTTTTCTCTAATGGCAAATTCGTGCTTTTGGTTTCCCATCGCCGCAACGGTAAGTATTGATCTGTCACCCATTGCAAAGCGTCTGAAGTAGAAGCATCTAAACATAGTGGTTGGGGTTCAGGGGGACGCTGATACTGCGTCAGTTCTTCGTACTGCGGATAAGCGATGTAACCTTTGAGGTGCTTTTGGCGCTCCGATGTAATGAAATCAGGATGCTGCTGAAGGACTTTATACGCAGTTTCGGCAACTCTTTTCGAAGCTGGTTGCGTATTGAAATTTAAATTGTCAAGAATTCTTCCATGGGTGCGGTAAAGTTCACGTTCCCAAAAAGCTTCGAATTCGGCTTTCAATGACAAGGGGACATCTAGGAACGGATAGGAACCGAGTTCACTCAGTTTAGAATCGGCAATGCCAAGCCACTGCTTGAGGAGTTGTTGCTTGTCGGTAGTTTGATAGTAGGAAGTCAAAGCGGACTTAGGACACTGAGCCTGCCAAGCTTTCTCTAGAGCGCAGGCTTCTTGAGGAACTTCAATCGCCAACCACTCTGCCAGATTTTCGATAGAGGGAGCATCTTTCCAAATACTCGGATCACTCTTGGTTAATTCAGCGAGCAAATTGGCAACGGAGTTTGTCTCGTATCGTTCTAAGTGCATCACAACCGCTAAACACTGTTCTTTAGTCCAATCGGTTGGGATGTTTACGGGGCCTAACAGTTCAGCAAGCCTTTCATGCGGCAAACGTTTGATTTCAGCAATTTGATGAGTCCGGTTCCAGCCCCGCAACCACTCTTCTGCCCAATTGCATAGCGCCTTACCACGCACCCAATAGGGCGTATTGCTA
This sequence comes from Oscillatoria sp. CS-180, assembly GCF_028330965.1. Taxonomy (GTDB): domain Bacteria; phylum Cyanobacteriota; class Cyanobacteriia; order Phormidesmidales; family Phormidesmidaceae; genus Halomicronema. The sequence continues at coordinate 10,454 of NZ_JAQMUB010000074.1, forward strand.
ATGCCAAAATGACGCATCCAGTCCGCTTCGGTGTCGATGACAGTATACCTGCCGGTATCGGGGGGGTAGGCTTTGGAAGGATCTAAGACAATTGGTTTTTCGGCATTAGGGGAAGCTTGCTGTTCCGAAGCGGGCAATTCAAATAGATTGAAGGCGATGTCAGGAAATGATTTTTCTGGCTCTGCCGCAACAGCAGGCTTAGGTCTAGCGATAGGAGCAACTAAAGGTAGCTCATCGGGCTGTATAGGTACGGTCTCAATCGGAGCCGTATTGACAATGGGTTGCTCATCAACAAGCTGAACAGGAATGTCCTCTGGTTCTGGTTCTATCAGCTCTTCAGGAAGAACAGTTCGTTCTTCTGAGGTGACCTCAATGGTGTCAACCTCAACATCCTCAGATATTGATTCTTGGGGAGAGATGATGTAATTGAGAGCTTCAAGAAACTCGGTAGCTGAAGAAAAACGATCGCTCCGTTTAGGCGCAATGGCTTTTTTCAGGAAGTCCACAAGTCCTTCGCTCAGGCTTTCACACCCTTCAAATACTCGTGGGTCGTGACACCTCTCGCCAAGCTGCGGTTGAGCCCCACCAAAGGGATATTCTCCTGTAATGAATTCATACAGAGTAATGCCCAAGGCGTATAAATCGCGATCGACTCTTTGCTCAGTGGAAGGGGTCGAGGTTGGTCTCAGATCAGGGGGAAGATAGCGACGAGTTCCTGCGGTGATAGCAGCTTCGTCTGCCTCAGCAACAGCGACATTGAAATCAATAATCTTGATTCCTTCAACCGTTAGGAGAAGATTAGAGGGCTTGATGTCTTGGTGGTAGAACCCATGCTGATGCAGGTGAAGAATACCTAATAAAATTTGCTGAGCAAATTCCAAAACCTCATCTGTAGTCAGTCGTTGTTCCTGAAGGACATGTTCAAGGTCTTGACCGTCAAGATATTCAAAAACAATGAATGGTGTATCGTCAAAATCAGTCAGCCTATCAGCCCAGATCACATCAACAATGTGAGGGTGCTTAGGAATTTTCCGAAGCAATGCATATTCTTGTTGAACTCGTTCAAAAAGAGAACGGCGATCGCGAGTAACAAGCTTTATTACACAGTGACTTTTTCCAAAAGTATCAAAGACTTTATAGGCGACAGCAAAGCTTCCCGGTTTACCTAATCGCTGCACGACACGAAATCGGTTGTCTAAAACTGTTTCGGCTGGCAGATCTCTTAAGTCTGGCTTTGGCAAACTAATGAGCGGTGTCAAAGCTCTAAGAGCCTCATCAGCATTTTGAAAGCGGCTCTTAGCATCAAAAGCACATAACTTTTGTAGCCACTGATCGAACCCTGGATTTAAGTCAGGATTCAGTTCAGCGACGGATTGAGGTAGCTGTGACTCGCGTTCGTAGAGATCATGAACGTCTTGAAAGGCAACTTGACCTGTCAGCAATTCGTAAAACACCAACCCGGCTGAAAACAGGTCGGACTGAATGCTAGCTTGGGAAGGATCTTGATGGCACTCAAGTGCTTGATAAGCAGAAAACTCTTCTAGTTCTTCTGCAATATCTGGAGCAATAGTGCTAGTTCGATTAGTGATGCGAGCGTAGTCAAAACTCGTAAGTTTAGCTTGTCTCTCAGTCGTGACAAAAACGGTATCGGGAGTGATATTTCGGTGAATAACGCCATGCTTATGAGCATGTTCTAAGCCATGTAGAACATCCCGCATAATGTTGAGCCTTTCTTCAGGATTGAGGTCAGCCTGTTTAATGCACTGACTGAGTGCTTGACCAGGGATATCTTCATAAACAATGACTAATCCCTCACTATCAGAGCTTTCAAAGGGTGACTCTTGAAACCCTAGAATATTTGGATGGGGAGGAATTTGATGAACTGCAATAAAAGCTGTACTAATAATTTGAAAGGTCCTCTGTCTCTCCTCAGGCTCAAGAAACAGATCAACTTTGTAGACTCTAAGCCGTGACTTTAGGCCACTGACGCCAAAGGTCGTTTTCTTAGCACGGTACTCTGCATAGCGATCCGTACTACCCAATGACTCTTCAATCTCCCAATCTCGATAAAATTTCGGAACTCGGTTGGCCTGACTACGGCCTTGGATGGCCTTATCAACAATTGAGATATAACGACGAATATCGCTCGTGAACCGCGAGGGAATTCGAGTGTGGTCTCTGAAGAAATTAATTCCCTTTTTGTCGAGGTAAACAACTTTTTCAAGCTCTCGCTCGTGCCCAGGTCGGGGAATGATATCGGCGTTATCAGCCGTCAGCAAAACTGCTTCACCAACCCATACCTTATCAAGCTGGGCTCTGAGCGCTCTATTGATATCCAGGATGGCACTCTTCAAAACTTTAGAGTGCTTTCGCAGTTTTTTCAGGGGCGAAGGGTAATACTGACTCCGCCCCGGATACCACTTATCCCGGTCAATATTAACTGTGCCATGTACCCCTTTAACATCGATCGCGTAGACACAGTGAGGAGTCAGCAGGATGATATCAACCTCATAGGGCTCATCCCCCTGCATGATTTCCAGATTGGTATAGAGCGTGTAATTCTCATCAGGTAGATGTTCACGCAGGTAGACGATCGCTAGTCGTTCTGATTCGTTTTCTGGTTGTCCGAACGGAATAACTTTTGCCACCAGCCTTCCTCCGATTTACCTGACAAATCTGCTTCTGTCTGATCAACGAGATATCGTTCTAGATGTTTGTAAAGAGCTTGCCGCTGTGAACGAGGAAGCTGTCTAAACATCGTGATGATTTGATTACCTGAATGCTTGTTTTGTTCGTCGAGGCACTGACGTTCAATTTCAAACAAGACTTTTTGTTCTGCCGTGTTTAAGAACTCAACGTACTCGTCTCGTGAATCGTGAATTAACTTCAAGACTTCACTAGCAAGATCATATTTCTTGCTCTCGCGCATGGCATTAAGCATTTGAGAAGTTTTGTCATTGAGCGATTGGAGCCAAGAGCGAGCATGTTCTTGCTTTTCAATAAGAAGTTTCTGCCGCCGTTTGCTAAGTTCCTCCAGCGCAGTACTAATCCGATCTTGAATTCCCTGAGATATGCCCTCAGAAGAATTTTGCCAGGATATCAATTGGTCAATCTGGCGGTTGCAGGCATCAAGATTGGCAGCTTTAGCCATATCTAGTAAGGGCATCAAACGCACAAGCGTTTCAATCTCGGCAGTTAATGCTTCTACTCGTTCCGATTCATCAGAGTTGGCATAACAAAATGACTGCTTTAAGAGGGTTTGTTGTAGTTTGCGAACTTCTGTAGGAGTTGAGGCATAGGTTAACTGCTGCTCAATTTGTGTCAGGTCACGTTGGTAAGTATCAATTTTCTGCTTTGTTTGCTCTTCCAAACGATTTAGACGGTTTTCGTGGAAGCGCTCTGGATACCTGAGTAAGTCTTCTGACTGGGCGAGATCTTCCAGGATTTCGTTACAAGCAGCAATACCATCCGCCTGCTGATATCGATTTTCCAGTTTGTCTAGGGTTTTTAGGTCACCTTGGATATCGTCAATAGCTGCCCCGATCGCTTGATAAGCTTCAGATTCAGAGGAATCCCTAAAAGCAGCTTCTAACCGGGCGTGGGATAGCTGTAATCGATTTAAGACTTCACTTGTGTTAACAGTCGCTAGTTGCTCTCGTAGGGCGTTCAAGTTTTGTTTATGGCTGTTGATTTTGTCCTGACAAGCTTGAAGAATCTGGCTGATCTCTGCTTGAAACTGCTCAGGAAAATGTAGATTAGCCTGCAGCATTTGTATCTGGGCAAGGGACTCCTCGCAGGCATGAATTGAGCTGTTCTGATTGGGTCTTAACTGCTGAATCTCCTTGATAGTTTGCTTATCTTCAGCCTGCTTTCTTTGAGTATCCGCCTGCTGCCTCAGGGTTTCTGCCTGAGCTTCTAATTCTCCTAGGCTTTGAGTGAGACTGGTTTTAATCGCTGCAAATTCATCAGTTTCTTCTAAAGCAGAAATTGCTCTCTGAAGTGATTCTTTTCTATTCTCATAAAGCTCTAGTCGTGAGAGCTTACGATCGCAGATTTGTTGGAACCGCTTAGTAATTTGCTCGTTACCTTGGGTCTTGAATCCCTCTAAAGGCTCTTGGTATTTCCGCAATAGTTCTGCATCGTCAACGGGGGTGAATTCGAATCCCTTCAGCTCTTGATAAGCCTGGAAAGCTTCAACAATTCTGGCATCCGGTAAATCTCGGAGTCGCTGGAGAGGCTGACGGGCAATATCGAGTTCTGCCTTCAGGAGTTTTTCAGTTTGACTCTTGTCTTCAATGCCTTTAAGTTCACGATTCAGACTATCGTTTAAGCGATCTAATCGCTCACGGCTTTTGGGATCAGTAAAGCGATCGCGGTGTTTCGCCGTCTCTTGCAGCAAAGCAACAATTTGGCTCTGAGTTGTAGCACTGGTCAACCGCTCTTCCCAGGCGTCTAGTTTTTGATTCAGCTCTCGGTACTGCCGATCAATGTCTTGAAGCAAAAGCTGAACCTCGTCGGCTTCGGCTTTTTCAGTTGGGATGTGTTGCCGGATAGCCTCAATCTCGCCGATCACCCGAGTAAAATCGGCCTGACTGGAGTAGTCATTAAGCGGCTGAGCGATCGCTTGAGCGGCCTCTAGCAATTGCTGGATGCGGGCATTTTCCTCAAGGGAACCGCGTACCCGTTCTGCTACTTTCAGCGCATTTTGCAAAATCTCTTGCAAATGCTCCGGCAGATCCGACGTTTGTTGGAAGGTGTTGATCAGATTCTGGAGATTTGCTTGATAGGTACTGCAAGCTTCAGTAGTTTCCAGGGTTTCTGAGCGCAAGCTCACTTGCTCGGTGTATTGTTCGATGCGGGTAGCGATCGCCTGACTAGCCGCATCATGACGAGAGCGCTGCTCGGTAGTGAGTCGTACAGAAATGACGTCAGAATTTAGAGAATAGCTCGGCAGCGGTTGCTTAAGCTGCTGATACAAATTAAGGAGCGTTTCAATCTCAGCATCATCGGTCAAAGCCTCGGTTGATTCAACCGGTTGGAACCAAGCAGTGATGGGTTCTAAGGCTGCTTCGACTTTTTCTTTAATACGTTGGACGCCTGTTACCTCCCCAGGTTCTGCCTCATTTGATTGTAGGAAATTATTCGCCTTCTCCAAATATTCTTGAACCTGGTTTAGGTCTAATGGAGGTGTAGGTAATTCAGGAACATCTATTCCTTTTCTTCGAATTAATTTTGCCTTGCATTTAACAATCCAAGTATTAACAAACTTCTTAGGATCTTTAAATAAATCGCTGTCTGGGTTTGCCCATTCTTTAAGTGAAAGTGTTTTAACTTTAACAAGCTGATTACTGCTAGTGACTAGTTCAGGGCCTTCCAGTAAGACTTCCTTGCGATGATATGCCAACCACGCGGCTAGAATGACTGAAAAATTATATTCACTGTATCCATAAGGAGGTGAAGATAATTTCTCCCATATTTTTATTAAAGGAAATTTTTGTTCAGACTGCTCACCTAAATCTGTAAAAGCCGATATTTCTTCCCACGCGGCCTTCACCTGAATATTTGTAGGCTCTTTAGGAATGTAGCTCTTCCGAGTTCTTCTTAAAATGCCCCACTCTTCTACGTAAACACTATCAACAACAGTCTTATAGAATTTTTGTGTTGGCAGTGTTTGAGGTGAAAGGGTATTAGAAAGTAGCTGTGTGGCAACAGTACCTACAATAAGCTTACCCGTATTATGGTCAGAACGGAGTTTATCAATACCTGCAACTGTTGGCACTAAAGGGAACATTTCTTCGAGCATAGCACTGACAAACAGAGCTACATCGCTTTGTTGAGTTGAATTTTTCCGGAACTTATTTAGAGTCTGCTCGCTAACAATACAGTGATGAGTATATGATTTGATAACCTTCAGGATTGTTGTGTTGATTTGTTCTTCCCAACGTTGCTCAAGTTGGTCACAAGCAGCTGATCCCCACATTCTCTTACGCGCTGGATCTATATTTCCTAGTTCTTCTAGTTGAAGCTTAATTCTCGGTAAATCTCCAACTCCTAATGAAGGGATTGCAACAACCACCTTTTCTTTATAAGGAGAAGCTTGCAGAGCGTCGTTAATAACTCTACGTAAATCTTGTATTTCCTCTATTGACTCCGCAATCACACAAAGCACCAGCCCTCTTTGATTCGTAAGTTTTCCAGGGCTTGATAATTTTCTTAGAACTTGGTCAATACCGATAAATTGAAGTTCAAATTGCCAATCCTCATATCGCAAACCATGTGTTTTAACAAAATCAGTGCCAGCAACACACTTGCTTTTCAAGAAAAAATTCATTCTGGCTGTGCAATGTGCAACAACGCTAGATAAGTGAGTAGGCTGATTACGCGTTAGGTCTTGGATTTCGTCTTTGATGCCTGATGGAGATATACCTTCCCAAAAACGATATAACTTAATTTCAGGTTTGTAGGAGATGAGTTCGCGGGTATTCATCAAACTATGCAGGGCTACTTTCATGCGGCTTTCGGAAATCCCTGCTAGCGCTCCGAGGAGCTCTTCATGGTTATCGCGATCGTCTTTTGTCAGCTTTTGGCCACTGCTTGAGTAGAGGAATAATGCTTTGAGTGCTTTCAGCTCATCGGGATTATTAGAGCCCAATACGACTTTTTCGGCCTCTTCATAACGTTTATAGATGCCTTCATTTGAAAAGTCTTTTCTGAAAAAGTCAAAAAGTTGGATGGCATGAATATAATTAAGTCTTTCTCCTACGTCTTCAACAGGAGTTTCCTCAATAAATTTTTTAACGTGCTTTTTAATGAATTGAATGGCCGTACGATCTTGGGTAAAGCTGAGATTGCACAGTAGATATGCAGCAATTGGATGTATGGGGAAACAACCTTTTGAGAGATGAGTATAAAAATACTCTAGGGTCCAGCCCCGTTGTTTGTAGGTTTTAATGCGTTTTTCAAAAGCATCACGGGCTGAAGACAGTAAGGTATCATCCCAACGATGAAGAAATTCTTCCCATTGCGATGTTCTTTCTTTTTGGGTCAGCATGTTGTCGATGACGAGCTCTAGGCTGGATGCTGGACCATCGTACGTGCTCTCTTCGGGGGCTAAGCGAGTTGCAATTTGTTCATAGTTTTTCTGAACGCTTGGCGATATCCCCGTAGTTTTCGAAGGGTGGATCTGAGTGAAGCTGAACAATGCGATCTTGCTTTTGTATTCAGGAAGTGCGCAAATGTTAGTGATGTTTTGCAAGGCGGTGCCACCCGCTCCAATTTGATCGGCTGCCCAGGATTGCAGGTAATACCGCATCTCATCGAACAGGATGAGGATACCGCTGAACCGGGCATTTTCGCCAGAGCACAGATTATCTAGCAGATCGCGGAGGATGGCTTCAACGTTGATGTCGTGCTGAAAGTCGGGGGTGACATTGGAAACATGACGGCAGACATCTTTGACAGCGCGAATAACGCCGGGATTATTTTTCTGAAGCTGTTTGATCAGGCTGTTGACATCGCCATCGGGATTATCCAGCCTTTCCAGATAGGCATCGGCCTTGGCTTTATTTTCTGGGCTGAGTCCTTCCAGATAGTTCAGCGGTTCGCGGCACATGTGGGTGGCGATCGCGTTATCGACCCCAGCCGCTGCCAATTCATCAATCACCACTTGCAAGAACTGCTTGCGGATATCGCCGCCTTTGTCCCCGCTGAGACACAGCACTAGGTGAGGTTTTTCCTGGCGTTGTTTGTAGCTCTTGATTTTTTCGGCAATGACTTTGGAAGAACCGGAAGTCGCTTTATCGACCTGATCGACAATGCCGTGGACTTCTGGGCTATTGGCGGGTTTGCCGAAGAAGTTGGCGAGTACGACGGCGAAGTGAGATTTACCCTTACCGTACTGCTGAATCATCATGTGGACGTTCGGCTCGTTGCGGCTGTGGTAGCTCTCTTTGAGGCGATCGAGAATGCCGACGGTCGATAACTCCGGCTTCTTCGGGTCGTAGTTGAAGATGAAACTGTCGCAGAGATCTTGGTTCGTCTCTGGGTCGTCCATCATATCAAAATTGACAGCGTTGGCGACGTTTCCTTTTTGGTTAACTTCGACGAGTTCTTTGAGGAGCATAACGGCCTGTAGAACGGTTGAGATGTATCAGCAAAAGGGATGAAGGGGGAACAGGGAGGGGGGAACTTGCCCGAAGCAAGCCAAGGCTAGGTCGGAACCCGCAGAATCCGATTTTCGGGCCAGTTGGGCGGCGCGAGAGGCTGGGGTAACAAAACCCATAGGAGGCTTTCGAGCTTGCGGGTCTTTTCCAGGTTTTGCCAAAAGAGGGTGACTTGCCCTCCGGCTTTGACGCGCAAGTAGGTAACAAGGGTATCTAGCCCTTCGAGCAGTACGACCGGACGAGAGGAGTCGCGGCAAATATCTTTGATGGCGGCGAGTTCTTCATCAATGGCGTAGTGCAGATTGAGAAACTTGTCGTCCGGATCAATCCGCTGAACGAGGTTTTCGCGATAGTTCACCTGCTCGGCGTTGTTGTAGTAAGCCAGTTGCCACAGCTCTTGCTTAGTGGGCGCATCCCAGATCAGCAGGTGAGCCTGATCATCCGGACGGGCGTCTTTGAGGGGCAGGCTAGTGGTTGTGGTCATAGGCTTGCTCCAGCAACTCTAGGGGGCTATCCCAACGGGGCAGGATTTGGAAGGGCGGCACTTCGCGCCGTTGTTCTATAATTCCCAAAACTTCGAGGGCGTTAAAGCGCTCTTGCAGAGTATCGGTGGAGATGCCTAAGGCGGCGGCTAAGCTAAGTTTGTGGCTCAAAATCGCTTCGGTGAGCACCGAGGTTTGGCCAAGATAGTCGCGTTCCCAAATTTTGGCGAGAAAGTAACCCGTTAAGTATTCGTTGGGCTGCCACCCCTGACCGGAGATGTAGTCGTCACTTTCAGTGTAGAGATACCGACTGCCGGAAAGGGCATAGGTTTCGGTGTAGGCGCGAAGGAGGATTTTGAGGTTTTTGGTCAGCTTTTTGGTGGTCTCTTCGGGGAAGACGGTGCTGGCATAGCCGACCAGTTCATCGTGGGTGAAGCTGCGATGGTCGGGCAAGAAGCTATAAATGAACCAGGTCCAGCCCCCCCAATCAGCGGGATTGTCGGGCGGGGTAGTGAGACCGTTGTCGCCAAAGCTGAGGTAGAAGTGCATAAACCAATCGGTAAGAGGCGACTCAAGGTAGGGGTCTTTTTCAAGAATGAGGACACCCTCTGGGCTCAGTTTGTCGTCTTGCACCAGTCCGGCTCGAATTGCCCAACTTTTAATCCGTAGAACCTTTTCATTTCCCAGACCAGTTCTATCCATCAGCCCTTGGCGGCTATCTTTAAGCCCTTGTTCCTCTTGTGCAGCTTGAAGGATCTTGAGAACATCCTCTTTTTTAAGTGCAAACGTGCCGTGGAAACTGAGCTGTAAACCAGACATGAAATTTTTCTCAGATTGATGGGGCAAAAACTGAAGCAGCTGTTAGTTATAGAGATTATTTTTCCCACTAGAACTAATAACTACACATCAGACACGGCATTAAATCATCTTCCTCATCGAGAACAGTTTCTAAAGCTTCTGCCAGGGGCTTGTTAGGAGATTCTTTCGCTTTTCTGAACATCGCTTTTTCATGATCGGCAATGATCTGCTCTTTTCTAGCTATAAGTTCTAAAAGAGTCTCACCATCAGTCCATGTATACTGACGACCATCCTTGTGATTTTGCTCGTACTCAAGAGCTTTTTTGAATAAATCAGGATGTTCTTCAGAAAGTCTTACCCATTCATATTTGCGCTGAAAGAAGCAGAAGTAACAGCCTGATCTTGTTCTCCAACTATAATATTTTGGTAAGCCAATACTACTGTCCTCAAGAAGCCTATAAACACCCTCAAGAGTAATACCGTGATCTTTGAAAGGAAAAACAGCTTTTATATTATTTTTTGTCGATACATACCCTGAACGGTCTTCATCCGCTCTGATAGCTACATAACTGATTGCTTCATCTTCCCCAACAAACTTCTCCAAGGGTCTGATCTTCATCTGCTCTGTACACCATCTTCTTTTAGGTGATGGTAAATATCCGCTATGGAGAGCCAGCCAATGATCGAAGTCCCTCTCGGCAGAGAGATAATGGATATTGACCCCTAATCTTGCTTTGATGCGGTCTAAATATTCATAAGTTTCTGGAAGTTCTCTATGAGTATCACAGAAGAAATATTCCATATTTGGGATCTCTTTATGGAGCAGTACAGCGAGTGCCGTACTGTCTTTGCCGCCAGAGAGACCCATGATGTGACGCACTTGTTTACTCATGCTCCGATTATGGCTTAACTTCTAAATGATCTAGGGGAAAAGTGTCCGTACAGTTTATCGAACTTAAGACTCAGGCAAGCATTTAACTTGCCACTGTAAGGGCACCAGCAGAAAAGAATTGGCTTTGATTGCCCCTCGGTAAATTTTGAATTGATAGGTCTCTTGGTGAAGATTGATTTCATAGACTAAGGCCAATAAATATCTGTCATTGTTATCGATAGAAAACTGACGATCGCCCTCTGACAACGTGAATGATGGAGCTAATTTTTGAGTGCCTATCACTTTCACAAAAGCGATAGGCTCAGTCGCAGAACCGACTATCACATCAAACCCTGGTGTATTGTAGGGCTGCTGCGTGATTTTGGCCTCCGGGTATTGCTGCTGTAGGTGCGTCACCGCCATCCGCATGGCAAACTCTTCCACCGCGATGTCATCGGCTTCGGCTGGGCTATGGAACTGCTGATACTGCTCTCCTCTTTTGGCTAGCTCTAGCACTCGATAGTGGCGCAGGGTTTCTGGTTCATCCAGCGACCCAGATGCGAGCCGTCGCTGAATCCAGCTCAGAATCGCCTCTTCGCAGATAGTCTGGGCTTGGGTCACAGCCTCGGTATCTGACAAATCAAACGGCAGCGTGAACGCTTGGCGAGTTTTGTCGTAATCCAGGATTTCGTGAGTATCAACCAGCGTAAGCTTGGGATTTTTCATCAAAATCCGATCCCAATGCTCTAGTCCCACCTCGTCATAGCCCCCCAGGGTCCGGGCCAAGTCAGTCCGGGTCGCAAAGCCGCCGTGCGTCAGCAGGTGCAAAATCACCACGGGCTGATACACCGCCTGCATCGACATCTGGTTTTCCAAGAAGTCCAGCAGTTCAGCAATGGGGCGCATCATCCATCCAGCTTCTTGTTACTTAGTCCCACAACATATGTAAGTCGCTGTTGCGGGTCATGCCAACACCACATTTAGGACATGGATGTTCGCTTTTCCAGAGATGAACATCTCGCCCCTCACAATCAGGACACCGACCAAGCTGTGCATCGTAATCAGGATCACCTGTTGGTCCTTCTTCGCCAAAGCGCCCAATCAGCACATCCACTAAATGTTTGCAGTCTTGGCAAACCATCGTTTGAACGACAGCCATCATGCCAAAGTCCCGTCCACCAGATACCACAGCGGAATGGCCACAGTCGGGACACTCAAAAGCAAACTTCGACCCCATTTCAATCTATCCGGCTATTGATACAGTTCGTAATGGTTTCTGCACCGTCCTAGTCAACATGCCCAATGACAACGGCAGACACTCAGCAAAAACACGGAGTGTTACGCTTCTTAATGCTGAATTGTCACTAAGGGAAAGCTATCGAGTTCAAACTTCAGGTTCAACACCTAGTGCTCTTAATTGTTCAGCAAGGCGAGCCGCCTTCGCTTCTGCCTGGGATGCCGCTTCTTCTGGTGTGGGAACCATTTTCCCCGAGGCTTGGAAATAGCGAAGTACACCGTCCTGTACGCCTACAAACAAGTCCAGTACCTCGCTCCAAAGCCAGCCAGCTTCATTGAGCGTAATCTCGACGTACTGTTGCCCCATCAGCCGATAGCCTGCCAATTCCAACGTGTCTGGCGAAAACCAGAAATATTCTGGGGTGCGGAAACGGTCTTGATACAGCGTCTTTTTGAGCGTGCGATCGACCTGAGCCGTCGCAGGCGAGAGTAATTCAATAATGAGATCAGGATATTGTCCGCCCTCTTCCCAAACCACCCAAGACCTGCGGGGCCGCTTTTCTGTTTGTTTCACGAGGAAAAAGTCTGGACCTCGAAAGTCGCGATTCTTGAGCTGTTCGCGGCTGAAATAAATAGTGAGATTCGCACCAATAAAGAAGTCCTCACGTCCCTGCCACAACCACTCCAAGCAACCTACCAATAGGGCCAGCTGAGCATAATGCAGCGAACTTTCCATCTCGGGCTCGTTACTCTCTAGTTGGGTAGCGTCTGGCATCAAATCCGCCAGTTGTTGAGCAGTCAGGGACATCACTTCAACCTCATTAGCGTTTTCTAAAACCCTCATTCCTCGTCAATCAAATGGGTAATTGGCTGCTGCGATAAATTTTTAGGGCCTTCTACGCAGCCGATTAAATTCCCTGCGGCTGCAAACACCGAACTTTCTTCATCTGGTTTTACTGCCTCTGTCTGTGAAGGGGCTGTTAACCGCCGGGATAAAAACTCGATGAAGTCAAAAACCTCTCGCTGTTTTTCAAGGGGCAAGCCCCGAAACTTGGAGATTACTGCTTCTTCAAGCGTCATGGCTCCTCCTGACAGTACCTTGAGCAACCTTGCACCCATCATTGGGTGAAACTGCATTGTCTCCCTTTGATTCTGCCTCATCAAATAGCCGTTCAGTCAGACGAGTCAATAAGGCTTGCTGTAACTGCGGGTCAGGACATTGCTGCAAAAGCTGCTCAATGAGGGGATCGACCTTGGCCTGGTGTTCATGATCCGCCCAGACCATTTTGTTGATTTCTGTGCCATCGGGGCGAGTCACGGTAACCCGTCGCGCTTCAAAGCCACCTTTGCTGGTCGCCTTCACCGAAGCCTGTAGCGCTTCTAAATTCTTAAACCGGCGCGACAGATCACTCAGGCTGAGCTCAAAGCGAGTGACATCCTCATCCGTCCAAGATTCAGCAGGCTTGTCCGCGATGACCATCACCACAGCCTCTAGCCAGGGGCGATCGCTTTTTCCTTCATCCGCTGCGGCTCTGGCGAAACGGTTCAGACTCGCCTCCACACAGTTACCCAACAGCCGACTGGCGCGAAACTGGAGGTCAGAGCGGAGCTTCGTGCGATCGCTATGCACGCCAAAGGCACTGTAGAGCAAATCCTGACACTCATTGAGCAGAGTGTCATAGGCGGCGTTGATTTCCCGTAGCGCCTCGACTAGCTGCTCTCGGAAGATGCGGGCTGTGCTGCCGTCATCGGCCTCTGAAATCACGATGGGTTGCAGTCCACAGGCTTCTGGCAGGGCCTTGAACAGCAGATCATCTGGCTCCTGGGTGTAAAGCAGGGTTTGTAAGACGGAACGGGCGCGATCGCTCATCCGACGCGTCTTGAGGGTGTAGTTTGGCAACTTCCGCACAAACTGAATTAGCGGCTTCACCACCGATAAGACCGTCAGGTTACGGGCTCCTGTTCGACCTCTGGGCTTCGTCACCCCGCCGCGCAAAATGGCCTCCAATTCCCGGAAAACCTGTCCCCGCACGCCGGTCACGTCAATATGCTTCACCGAGAACCGAGACGGATCTTTCACCAACAGCTCGAAATGCTCTGGCCCCAAGACCGGAACAAAGGTGCCGTCCTTGTACACACTAACCTCGTCAGCATAGACCCACAAAACCGCTGCGAGCATCACCGGAATCGCCCCCTGCTTCATACCGTAGGGCGGTGCCTCCAGGTGTTGGTAAAGCCCGTCCAAAGATTGGGGCTTGCCGTTGGCTTGCAGGCAGAACTGGGCGATCGCCTCCCAAATTTGGGTCAGGTCAGATCCCCCCTGCCCCCCCTTCAAAAGGGGATCGGCATTCTTGGTCTTTCCAATGGGCGGATAAAAGCCCCATCCCCCTTGCTCCTGACGGTGAATCCCCGTTTGTTCCAGCAGAGAATAGTACATCGCCACTTCTGGGCCATAGCCCTGCAAGCCCAACCGTTCCTGGTCGGTTTGCTCCAACATGGCCTCAATCAACACTCGTCGCGCCTTGGCTCCCTGGGAGGTGAGATGGCGGCGATTGATCAACTCATTCCAGAGAATGGGCGTTTGGGGATAGGTGCGATCACATACCGTAGACAGCAGCGCATTGAAGCTGGTCAGGCTGCTGATTTCCGTCGATTTGCCCTCGACCCAGCAGGCATTGTGGTGAGTGCCAAAGTTGAATGCCTGCACGAGAGTCTCATCCAAGAGCTGCTTGAGCTGCACCCGTCGATGACGAACTTCCCGCGCGGCCACCTTATCCGTTTGCAAGGCACTTTCCTGCTGCTGAATCTGGCAGAGGGCGCGATACTCCTGCGATCGCACCCGCAACAAAGACAGATTGGCGGCGGCAATCACGACTAGCGGCTTGCCATCCGTGGTTTGGGCAGGAACCGTTGCGGGTGGTTGCTCATGCAGCCAGTAGGCGATTGCCCCATCGCAGTCCGGCTGGGTACAGGCTAAATTCTCTAAATCAGTGGTCGTGTCCAAATAATGCCGTTCAAAATAGCGCAGAGTACCCGTGCGATAGCTGTGGCGCTGAGCCACCAGCGGCTTGAGGGGATACGTGTCCCTCAGTAAGTCCGCCAGGGGTAGGGTGTCTTTGTCGATGTAGGTGCGGATGGTGCTCTCCACATCAAAATCTGACCCTTCCCAAAGCCGCAATTCGTCTAGGGACTGACGATAGGTGACAATGCCCTGCTGATGGCACACTACATTTATCTGCTGCTCCCAAGCCGCTAGTACTTCATCATCATCGGGGAGATCCACCAGGGCGAATTTGACCAGAGATCGCGTCGCTCGCAGCAACCCGGTGCTGGTAAGCAAGTTCAGCAAACCAATAGTTTTCAGCAGCGCCACGGTTTCTCCGCCCCGATGCTTGGCATCTGCCACCAGAGTTTGAATCTCCAGCCACCGCTGCAAGCCCGGACGCGATCCCATCCCAGCGCCCAAAGACTCTACAAAGTAGTCATAGAGGTGGTGCAGTTTCAGCGTTGGCAGCGAATCGTCCCGTAGCTCGGCAGTTTCTAGAAACTGCTGAAAGGCGTAGGGTTCCGCACTGGTGAGGAACGTGAACAGGGAGCGATCGTTCTGAGCGTAGCGGATGCAGAGTTCCGGGAGAACCAGGGAGGCGATCGGATGGAGCGGATATGTCGCTTCTAACAGCTTGGACGACACGTCGGCCAGATCTCCTGACTCCCGCAGAATCTCACACCACTGCTCGGTCCGCTTGTGAACCGGAAAAGTCAGCGTCTCGGCTTGGGTGCGGTTAATGGCTTGCCCCATCAGTCGCAGCATTTGCTGAGAGGATTCGGTAAACGGAATGTCCTCAAACCGCCCCTGAATCTTGGCCCACTCATTTTTTTCTAGCGAGGCTAACCGTTGTCCGTAATCTTCAAAGGCTTGGTGTAACAGTCCGAAGATATAAAAGCGGGTGCCCTTTTTCCGCGAGAGTTCCGCTAACTGCTGGAGCAGATAGAGGTCAGCGGTGGCCTGGTTTTGGGTAGCATACTCCAGCGATTTGCCCAGCTCATCCACAATCAACACGATGTCGGTATCGACTGTCTCAGCGAGCTGCTGAATCGTCTGAAGCACATCACGATCGCTAAACTGCGGGGGGCCAAACTCAATTTCCGTTGCCCAATCCGTCAGTATTTTAGAAACTTCAGGCTCTTGTCCTCTTTTCCAGTACTGATCAGAAGCATTGTTCAAGGCCCGCACCAGAGTGGCCCTCAACGGTTCTCGTTGGGCAGTTGCCACCGCTCGAAATAGCCCCTGCTCCGGCAGTTTCTTTTGTAGTGCCTCAAACTCGGGGCTCTCCAAATGTAGGCTCTGCTGGGCAACGTCCAAGGCGATTTGCCGCGCTGGGCTATGGGCAGGACCCAGCAAACTGGTCAAAAAATGAGCAAACGCCGACTTCCCTGTGCCATAGACCCCAGTTAGCGTCCAAGCGGTCGTGCGCTTACGGCCAAACATGGAAGCCACAATCCGCCTTAGGGCATCCACGGCTCGCTCCGTGAGGATGTAACCTTCCACCGCATCCGGTATGTCAAAATCACGCTCTATATTGACGGAGCGAGCATATCGACGATTGACCGACAGGAGTTCAGATAAAGATTGAGTCGTCACTATACCGCAACCCTTTGAGCAGTAAAATATTCATCCAGAATGGCTTCGGCCATGGCATTTGGCTTGCTATCGTATTGCAACTGTTGCAATCCAGCGCTGTCTGAAATGTAGAGGTTCTCGCGCTGACGGGCGACCTGCTCGATCGCTTCGGCGATCGCTGCCTCCGACAGCTTAAATGCCCGTCCGGGGCTTCCTGGCAAGTGCGCCAAGCGCGAAATCCCCATCGCTGAACTTTCATTCTCAGAGGCGTGAGCAAACTCCAAGCAGGCTGCCACCACGATCTCGGCAGGGAGCGTTTCCTTAGAACCGACTTGAAACTCATAGCGCCGCCCATCCCCCACGCTGTAGAGCAACCGCAACTCTGCAAATGGACAGTCGATGGAATCTTCCGTTGGCCCCTTTTTGCTCTCTTGCTCCGCATACATCCGCAAAATACAGCTCACATCCTTTTTCAAGGACGAGTCTGCCGTCTTACCACTGAACCCTTCGGCATATTCCCGCAGATCCTCTAGCAAGTTTTCTGCGGTGAATTCCGTTACCAAAAATTGGTCAAAGGCAAAGGCCCAGGCAGTTGCGGCGCAGGGTTCCTTCAACAGGTTCCAGTGCAATAGCCAAAGACTGGCGGGGTTTTCCAAAAACGGATCCCAACCCTCGTCATCGAGCAATTGTTGACCAAAGTTTGTAGGAAAGCTCTGGCGATCCATCTCTTCCAATACTTTGAAAGCTCCGCACCAATAGCGAATGGAGCGTACCATGTTCTTTCCCACCCCCAGCAGCACAGGCGCATCTTCCTGCAAGAAAATGTTGGGATCACTCACGGCTAAGTCATAGCCTTTCTTCAGCCAGCCAAACCGAGGATGGAAAGTTTCGTGGCGAGCAAAAATAGCAGTGGGTTTTGGAGGTGCTTTGACCGATGATTTCGCCATCTAATAAACAGTTCAAAAGTATTACTTAATTATGTCGATGCCCCGTCGAAATCTCCAGACTGAAAGTCAAAAACATTTCAGCGCAGATCTTCATCTGGGAGCGGTTTATGTAACAAACACTTACTCACCCTACTGATAGAGTCTTCGCTTGTATAGTTACACTAAATATTGATTTACGGTTGTGGTCGAACCCGGTTACGCTTTCCGGTTACGCTTTGGAAAAGGTTGAGATCCGATAGCATGGGGCGCATTAGCCTAACAGGTGTAAAACTCTTAACCGCAGTCTATGGCCAGGGTATCCACTCAAACGCAGTCCTATGTTGAGCTGTGCAAACGCAGTGCAGTCGGTAAGCTGCTGCCAGATGCCTTGTACGTTCACGTCTCTGCCCTCGGTACCCTGCATTCGGAATTACAAATTTTAGAACAGCAGGCAAGAACGGCAACGCCTCAAGCCCAAAATGCAACCCTTGTTAAGTTCAGTTTCAATAAGCCTCAAATCGTCTATCTGTTTTACCCAGATTTTGATGCTGACGCCCATCCGGCCCTGCAGAGCAGTATTCAAGTCAATCTCAAGACACTAGAAGCTGGAGAGCGGGACTACAGTACAACCGATAATCCCCCGGTGCTACATCGCAAAGAAACGTTTGTTACTCCTGACTATCCCTACTACGACACCTTTACTTGGCTGACAATGCAAGAGGAAGTCCTGGGGTTGCTAGAGGACTCACGGGGAATCGGGTTCTGCAATGCTTGGGAACAGCGGCTGCGCGATCGCACCCTCGTCATCCACGACCACTACCTGGCCTGCCCCATTCAAACCGGCACGAAGCCAACCCAAGCGAAACCCAAGATTCAGCGGCATAAAGCTGCGATCGCCCGCGTTACCGCCTCCAAACCCGTCCGCCTCGCCGTCGAAGCCGGACTCTTTCCCTCCAACACCACCTACTTCGACTACGGTTGTGGTCATGGTGCCGACATTGAGTACATCAAGCGACTGGGCCTCACCAGCGTGGGCTGGGATCCCTACTATCGCCCTGATGAAGACCACCTGTCTGCCGATGTGGTGAATCTGAGCTATGTCATCAACGTCATCGAAGACACCGCCGAGCGACGCGAAGCCCTGCTCAATGCCTGGAACCTGGCTCAGAAGGTCCTGATTGTCGCTGCCCAAGTTTTGATCGACGATCGCACCCGTGGCGTCATTGCCTATGGCGACGGCATTATCACTAGCCGCAACACCTTCCAGAAATACTACGAGCAGGAAGAGCTGAAGTCCTACATCGACCAGGTGTTAGGCGTTGATTCCATTCCCGTTGCTCTCGGCATCTACTTCGTTTTTCGTGATGAAGCCCAGGCCGAAGTCTTCCGCGCCTCCCGCTTCCGCTCCCGTACCACGGCTCCCCGCATTCGCCTCAAGGTCAACAAGTTCGAGGAATGCCGCGAGCTGCTGCAACCGCTGATGGATTTCTACACCGATCGCGGTCGCCTGCCTGCGGTGGAGGAACTCGACCAGGATGCTCTGAGGCCACTGCAGGCAGAGTTTGGCAGCATCAAGCGAGCGTTCAAAGTCATCCTGAAAGCCACCGATGCGGGAGAGTGGGATGCCATCTCCGACAAACGCCGCAACGACCTGATGGTGTATCTTGCCCTCAGCCATTTCGGCAAACGCCCCAAGTTCAAAGATCTTTCCCCCACCATTCGCACCGACATCAAGGCTCTTTTCGGTAGCTACCAGCAAGCCTGCACCGCCGCTGACCTGATGCTGATGAGCTTAGGGCGCACAGAGCTGCTCGAAGAACGGTGTCGTCAGAGTGCGATCGGTCAGCAACGCCCCAATTCCCTGTGGGTGCATGTCTCCGCGATCGATCAACTCGACCCGCTCCTGCGGCTGTACGAAGGCTGTGCCTCCCGCACCATTGGCCGACCGGAAGAAGCTACGGTGGTGAAGTTCCACGTCCAGAAGCCTCAGATCACCTATCTATTCTATCCCGGCTTTGACAAGGAACCGCACCCAGCATTGCACACCAGTATGGCGATCTCCCTCCGTGATTTGCACGTCCGCTACCGCGACTACGAACAGGATAATCCACCGCTAGTACACCAGAAAGATCAGCTAGTGACAGAGGACTATCCAGGCCATGCCAAATTCACCAAGCTAAGTCAGCAAGAGCGTAAATGGGGTTTGCTAAAAGACGTCAAAGCTATTTTTGATCGTCGGGGCTGGGAGCGATGTTTAACTGAGCACGGAGCAGAGTTGCGAGGGCATCGGGTCGTGCGACGTAGGGATGCAGATAAGCCTTAGAACTAGGCAGTGCAATAGTGGGCTAGGGTAGCAATTGTGGTCATAGGTCAGGTCCTCTTTGCGTAAGTACTGCTACGAGACAGGTTCGAGGACTTTGATAGCGAGTTTGATATAGGCCGTTGTAATGTCAATAACATCAGCGGCGATCTCGTTGGTGCGATCGCTGGTGCCTTCGTCTATGCGCTCTAGGTCGCTCACCTCGATGGTTAGGCGGTTAACGCTATTTAGAAGGCGGCGTTGGGTTGAGTTTTCCGGGGGGAGAGCTGATGGGGTCATGGGAAATCCTCCTAGTGTGGGTTGGTAGGGATAACTGAGGTGGTTGAATCGGGCAGTTGGCCTAGGTAAGCCGCGATCGCTTGAGTGCGACCATACTTGCGAGCCAGTGCATTGCCGACTGCGCCGATGCCGTAGCGATCGCATAGAGCCTGAAGTTCTTGGTCTAGTTCAGTGGCGAAGTTCTGTTTGGTAGTTGTCGCTGTCATTTCGGTCTCCGTTCTGGTGAAAAGACAGAATTGCGAAAAGAATTGCCGAGGTGGCGATCGCGAGTAAAAGAACAGCCAATTTGCTTTGCCTCGAAGGTGCTGAATCCCTTAAGTCACCTCCTTCTTGTTGTGGGCTGCCTGTTCCTTTGGGTCGGCAGCGACCACCCCCATTTCCGCTAGGGCATTAGACTTGAAAGCTTCAACCGTGTGGTCAATCTCGGTGAAGGCTTTTTGAACTCGTGCTCTGGCATATCTAGAGAACAGGTCATCCAGGTTTTCAACCTGAGTGGCAATGTCCTCTTGCATGAGGGCTAATTCTCCATCAGCCGCCGCCTGATCAAACTCTGAAAATGTGGCTGCGATCGCAGTTGGGCGACGTCTGACCAGTGCCCCTCCTCGTTGAACGCCCGTATAGTCAGAGTTTCTGCTCGTTGCCTGGGCAGGCTGGCTAGGGGCAGTCAAGGGGTATTCCAGGCTCGGATTGGACTGAAACACCGCTTTGATATAGCCAATGCGATCGCCTTTTTGGATGAAATGCGCTGCCTTCTTTAATTGTTCAAAGCCTTGCTGAGTAAGACTTCCATTAGGTTCTATTACAAGTGAAGGCTGTTTTCTGAAAGCCTCTAACACGGAAAAGAACTCGAACGGCTTGGTAGCCCCGTGATTTCAATCCGGGGTGGAAAAGCCAACGGCGAATTTATTCGCCATGATGAGGGTCATTGATATAAGCCTCAATCCTGGCGGTTGTTACCGCTCCGGTCGTGTCGTAGAAGTAACTTCTAGGCCAAAGGCTGGGCAGCTTGCAGAGGTGTGGAAACTCCTGCCTGAGTAATCGAGACGAACGGCCCTTAAAGGCTTTGGCGATTTCGTGAATCGCCGTGTTGCTAGCGTGTTCAACCAATACATGAACATGGTCGGGAGCGACTTCTAGGGCTCTAATCAGCCACCCTTTTTCAGTCGCGACTTGATTCAGAATCGTCGCCAGCCTGGTCTTAACAGCGCCTTTCAAAACAGGCTTTCGCCGCTTCGGGATCCAAACTAAGTGGACGTTAGCCAAACCAACCGCCCTTGCCGTTCTGCGATACTTTTCGGATAGCTTTCTCATGTAGACATTTAGCATATTATCGACAACAATAGTATACTTGTCCTATGGCTAAACCTTTTGTGGCGCAAGTTAATCGACTGCCTGAGTGCCCGGACTTAGGGGCAGCATTAGAGTATCTGTGCAGAGAGTCCAACAAGCTCTACAACTGCACGGTATATCTAGCCCGACAGCTTTATTTTAAGGAAAACAAACTCTCGAATGGGCGCTGGTTGTCCACTCAGATGAAACGCAATCCCCACATGAAAGCGCTCTATACCAGTGCGGCACAGCAAACCTGCATTAGCGTGGGTGAGGCATTTAAGAGCTTCAAGGAGCTGCTGAAGCTTTGGCGGAAAGGCGAGCTGCCGGAAAGACCAAAGCCGCCTAACTATCGAACGTCAGATGGACTGTTTCAAATCAGCTACCCAAAACGCTGGTTAAGCCTAGTGGATGGTCAAGTCAGGGTGCCAATGGGGACGGCTTGCAAAGTCTGGTTCGGCTTGCCTGAAATCTTTCTGCCCTTCCCGAGCAACCTGGATTGGGGCAAGGTCAAAGAGCTTCAGATTGTGCCCCGTGCGGGGTATTTCGACGCAGTTTGGATCTGCGAGGGAAAGCCTGTAGAGCCTGTCGCTCTTGACCCTGAAAAAGCCTTGTCGATTGACCCCGGCTTAGATAACTGGCTGACTTGCACAGACAGTCTAGGAAATGCATTCATCGTTGACGGCAAGCATCTAAAGTCTCTGAACCAGGGGTACAACAAACGGGTTGCCAACATTAAAGAGGGCAAGCCTCAAGGGTTTTGGTGCAACCTGCTAGACCGCATCACGGGCAAGCGAAACCGTTAGATGCGAGATGCGGTCAATAAAGCGGCTCGGACGGTCATCAATCACTGCCTAGAGAACAACATTGGCACTCTAGTTTTTGGCTGGAATAAAGGGCAGAAAACTCGCTCCAACATGGGTCGCAAAGGGAATCAAAAGTTTGTCCAGGTGCCGACTGCTCGACTGAAAAAGCGGATTGAACAACTCTGTGAACAATCCGGCATTCGTTTTATAGAACAGGAGGAGAGTTATACATCTCAGGCTTCAGCGCTAGACCTGGATGAGATTCCCGTTTACGGTGAAAAACCCGAAGGTTGGAAGTCGTCTGGAAAGCGTGTGAAGCGCGGTCTTTATCGTTCTGCCGATGGTGAAACCATCAATGCAGACTGTAACGGTGCCTGGAACATTGGCAGAAAAGCAAACGTAGTCGGAATGCAAGGCAAACCGAGTAGAGGGCGTTTGACTAGCCCTAAGCGTCTGAGGTTATGGGATCTGCCGCATGTCGATCCTATCAGAAGTGCTGAAACTCCTTCCGGGGAATCCCCGCGTCTTTAGACCGGGGAGTAGTCAAAAGCTTCTTGTAAATCTTGACCGAGGATTCAGATTTCCCAAGTGTTTGGCTAGCCTGTGCAATGCTGTAAGTCTTGTCATGCAATTGTTCCATTGCTTTAGTTGTACCCGAATTGTTCTTTCAATATCAGCTAGTCATTATCCAGTCATTGACCGGTCATTACCTAGTCCTTGACACATCATGCATGACATGTCATTAATATGTCAAGGACCAATGCATGACGAAGCATGTAAACTTGACTCAGCAGATTGAAAACTGGTGAGTCGCCCAAATGGATTGGAAAAGCATGGAACTACCCAAACCCAAGAATCCAAGGCCACAGGCTGGCGAACTAGGACTGTATGATTACTGGCGACTTGTAGTGGCGGCTAAGTTGGTTAAAAAGTCTGTGGCGGCTATGCTGCAAACCGCTGTCATTACTTACCTGGAACGAAACTGGGAAAAGCATGAAACAAGGCTCACCCTGGAAGCTAATGAGAAAGGAATCTCACCAGAAGAGATGTTTTTGCGCTATGTGAACGAAGATGGTGATAAGAGCTGAGTCCTTGAAAAACACTTAGTGTCGCGATTGTTGAAGTGAATAGCCTCCCTTCGTCTCAGTCTCAGATTTGCCTGCAACGAGAGGCCAATCAGCAGAACCGCAATGAATTCCGCACGGCAATTCGAAGCTTACTAGATAGTCTGAGGACAACCGCAATCGCTCATAAGCATCAAGCGATCCGCTAAGCGACAGATTTTGACCCGCAAGAATGGCCCGCTCGCCATCACCCATTCAGCAGTGAGGCTCGATTTGCAGTACCAATTTTCAGCTCCTTTGAGCCGCTATAAGTAGGCTTCCCCTTCATTAACCCACTTATGCATTGAGAGAAGCTATCCATGAACATCAATCAACTCATCTTTCTGCGTCTCCGAGAAACCTCTCCAACCTATAAAGATGAAGGCCACTCTCTCGAAATCGGTCTTATCCCCTTGCAGCGAGGCGATATCCGCCGTTGGGATGAGCAGACATGGCAAGTCGCTTACGTCGAATCTTATTCTGCCTCAACCGAAACGAACAACAGTTTCCATTTGGCGGTGTTGACGCCAGATGGTACCATCGCCAATCCAATTCCGCTTCGGGTGGGCGACTCCCGCTCAATGTCCCTCTACCTGAGTAGTGAAGACTTTGCTCTCACTTGGCCTGATCCCTCCGAGTGCCTGCCGGATGTAGGGGATGAAGCGCCTCCACTGGAGGGCTGGCAAGTAGAGCGGATGCAGGAGTTTGTGGGAGATCGCGCCGATGCTCTCTACGATCGCGTCCTTATCTGCTGGTGTACTCCTATCGGTGTTGAAGCAGACCAAGCCGCCTGAGTTGGTGACCGGGGGGGATTTAGAATGTTGGATAGAACTTGGAGAGTGAGACGCCAGCATGACCAATAGCAGCAGCAATGAGCGGCTTGATCGAATTGAAGCGCAGCAAGAGGCGAATACGCAAGCAATCTCAGCTCTAGCCACAGCTATCACAGATGAACGTATCCAACGCGCAGAGGACTACAACGAACTGAGAGGCGCGATCTCGGACACCAACCAAAATGTTGCTCAGATGGCGAGGGCAATGGGGCAGTTCTCTCAAACCGTGGCTCAGCTTTCAGAAGACGTGCGATCGCTCACGGCTGAGATGGATCAACTCAGGGCGATGATGATGACGCATCTACGAGAGCAGCATGGCAATAACGGAGAGGTGGAAGGCTGAGCCTAGGCGTACGCTTCGTTCTAGCAGGGCTGTCGATAACCTGCTCTCGATTGCTAGGGAATACTCTTGATTTTTACGAGGCTATTTTGTTCCCTAACAATCAAAAAGCTTAAGGACGAGGCTGTTTCCGTCCCATTTCGGGGCAATGAGAGTTGAACGATATCGTAGAACACGAATCATTCAGGGCGGATACGTTTCCGTCCCCTCACGGCCTTGAGGCATGACTCGCAGAAACGACAATAACGGCTCACTCGCTTTCACACTGTTCACCAGCTCAAGCATAAAGGTCGCTCTCTAGTCGAGATCGCTTAGCAGACCAACCTCAGTGTTCGCACCGTCCGCCGCTTTCTTAAATATCAGCAGTTTCCCGAACGCAAAGTTTGCCGTGACCAGGGATTCAGTCCTCAGTTGCAACCCTTTCAAGCACTACTGGAAAACGATTGGCAGCAAGGGGAACGCAATGGACGAGAACTCTTTCGGCAGCTTCAAGCCCAGGGGTATCCGGGCAGCTACCGCACGATCGCTCGTTTCCTGCAACGCTTACAACAACCCACTCAAATACCACATCAGTCTAGGAATATCTCAAAACCGAGGCGGCGCTTTAGAAAACGCTCTAAACCCACACCCAGGCAGGCCGCTTTCCTCGTTCTCAAACAACCGGACAAGCTCTCTCATAAGCAGCAGCAACAATTGTCTCAATTACGCCAGCAGCCTACTTTCTCGCTCCCTCTTCAACTCGCTCAGGACTTTATCAATATCGTCAGGCAGCGGCAGGGAGAACGCTTTGATAGTTGGTTGCATCAGGTTGATGGCTCCCTTAGCAAGCCGCTCATCGCTTTTGCCAACAGTCTTAAGGGGGATTATGACGCCGTCTTCACAGCACTCTCCTCTCACTTCAGCAATGGTCCCACTGAAGGCCACATCAACAAACTCAAATTCATCAAACGCCAAATGTTTGGCAGAGCCCCCCCGCAACTGCTGAGTCGTCGGTTCCTTCTCGCTCATTAATACTATATCCATATCTTTCTCATTTAGAAGAAAGATATGAATCGGCGTGGCTGAATTACTCAGAACCTTACCCTCGAACAGCACAAGCTCTCCTTACATCCCCAAAACTCCCTTCTCTAACTCCACAGCTCCTTCCATATCCACCTGGAATCAACATCCTTCACCAAGGAGAAAGAACCTTTTAAAGGATTAATTTCGCGTCGGATAATGAGGGCTGACGAGTCATCCGTGTCGGCTGGTACGTCTGGTCGTCCCACCCGTTGGCATTCTTCTTTACGCTTCAAATCGAGGCGAATTTTGTGATGCAAGGAGGCTTCCAAGCGAGTCGTCACTTGCCGCAGTATCACGTCTACAAGGTCTCGCCGCAGCCGATCTCGATGCGCTGCCGTCAGCTCTTGCTGTTTGGAGGGTTCAAAATCGCCCTGCTTGCAAGTTCTTAAGATTTCGTTTGCAGGTTACTACAACTATTCTTCTTTCAATGAGGGGGCGCGAAAGGTCTGTAATGTTAGATTTTGGGAAAGCAGCGCAAAAAATTCAGAATCTCGCGACCAAGCCACTTCGTCATAGCGCTGGTTAGCGAAGAAAAGGTGCTGGAGTTCAGCTTCTCGATTCCAAACGGCTATTCCACTCAAGCGGCGGAACGGTGAGGGGATAAGCCGTCGAAAGCCGCGCGCCGAATAACGGTTGCTTCTGACTTCCAGAACCAGTTGACTATTGGGTGAAAAGGCTAAATTGCCAACGTCATCGAGGACTTTGAGGTCAGATTCTAGCGGAAATTGCGCTCCACTTGGTTGAACAATTCCGTCCCGATCGAATCTCGTTCCATCAGGAGCAAGGGCATATCTTCCGCCATGAAAATCGGCTGCACGAGGGAATTTATAGTTACCATTTGAGTCAGATAAGCTTGTGTAGTTTCGATTATCTAGATCGTAGAGGACACTACCACACTGCAATGATCTACTATCAGCAGTAAAATCGAGTTGAGATATACAATTATTAACCAAGTTTTCATCGTCAGGATCTCCTCTAGGAAATTCTTTGACAATCTGCCCATCTGAGGTCTGTTGTACTAATAACCGATTTTCACCCTCACCCATGCCGTAGCTGGCTGCTAGTTGACCGTCTGGAGACAGAGCAATCTCGACGGTTCTTGCGCCAGTATCGTCGCCATCTTGCCAGACGGCTCGAACGTTGCCCTTGATCGCTCGTATCTCACGAATGAGGGTACCGTTGCGAGCGTCAAACAGGGCAAGCACGGCATAGTAACGATTTTGTCCAGAGGAATCTTGACGAACTCCTCCCAAACCCACCAATACCGTATCTGCTCCGGTGGAAAGATCAAATGATCTGAAGTTTACTTGCACAGTGTCTTCCTCGAAGCCCAAAGCTTGAGTTTGCAGACGCACACTAGCGACGCAGCCACTCTCAGTCTCCCATCGGCCACAAGGCCAGTACATCATTCGAAGGGCGATCGCTGTGCCAACGCCAACACTCAGAATGCAGCTAGCACCAAGAAACCAGCGAATTGGGTACTTCATTCACCTTAGAAGTTCATTACGACCTATCCTAGACGGCCAGAATCGAAATCGCTCAAAATGCATTCCATCGTCAGATCGGCTAGGACAGATAGTACTAAGCTTTAAACCCGGCTCAGGTTGGCAAGCCCATGAAGAAGACGCCTTTGACCTAAGCCAATTTCAGATTGACTGGTCGCAGCAAATCGTGAAGTGTCCCAAGGGGAAATCGAGTCGCTCCTGGAAAGCGGGATGTGACAGCTATGACAATCCGGTTATCCCTGTCCAATTCAACGGGCGTGACTGGACTCCTTGCAAAGCGCGTTCCCGTTGTACGAAGTCGAAACGAGCGCCCCGCGAAGTCACGTTGAAGCCCTTTGAAGCCTACCAAGCTCTGCAGCAAGCGAGAGACCGGCCAGCCACTGAGACTTTTCAGCAGGACTTTGCCATTCGAGCGGGTGTTGAAGGCACGATTTCGCAAGCGGTGCGAGGATTTGATGTGCGTCAGTGTCGGTATATCGGCTTGGCTAAAACCCACCTCCAGCACGTCATCACGGCTGCCGCGATGAATGTGGTGCGCGTCGTCAACTGGCTGGAAGGGGTGCCGCTGGCTAAAACCCGTCAGTCACATTTCGCGAAGCTGGCACCCATTAAAAGCGGATAGAGAAAATGCTTCACTCTGATTTTTCTCTCAGCGATTCGCCAACAGTATCGGATCGTTGCCATACCCCGATTACGCCCAAAAGAAGTGGTTGCATGGTGTTTCGGCATGATAACGGGTCTCGCGAAGGCTCCGGCAAGGGTGTTATCGGAAGCTAGGGAGTGGTCGTCGGATGAAAGGTGTGTGGAGAGTGCGAAGGCGATCGCATCATTTTTGGATGAGCCCGGTGAAACGCCTAAAAGAGTGCATGTCTCTGGATAGGGTGCCGATAATGCCTTCACCTGCACGTAGCGGAGAGAATCACGCAGTTGAGGAGCCGATCAGACTGAACTGGTTTGAACCGATTGAAGTCGCTCTAATTAACTGACACCGGCATAGATTTCTTGAGCCGCGATCGCAGCCAGTTGTTGCCAATCTTCGCTCGTGAAAACCTGACGGAACCAGCTAATCGTTTGAGCCCGAACCGGGGCTTGCTCGGAGGGAGTTTTCTGCTCGATTTCGCTCAAGAGGGCCTGCAGCCAAGCTGCTTGCTCTTCGGTCGCACTTTGCAGATGATGTCGCACGATCTGACGGGCCTGGGTGTAGGTTTTCTCAAAGCTCAACCCCAACTGCCAGGTGGACATCCACTGGTGCAGCTCAGCAAACAAAACCGATTGCAGTCGTACCTGCTGGAGCTGGTCTGGGGTGACCGCCTGAGGGCTCATGGCATACTCTCGCAAGAGTAGACCCGCTTCTACATACCCCCCGCACTCTTTTTCAATTTGGGCAGTCTCTTCGAGCCAAGCCGGATCTTGGCAAAGGTCCATGATATTGCCGGTCTCAGCCAACTGTTTTGCTAATCGGTCTTCATCCATTGCGTCATGGCTCCTGAAAGGAGAATTACTCATCTGCGTTGGCGAAGCCGTCCCGGAGGGACATCGCTCCGTATTCAAAGTATACTAAGCCCTCTTTTTCAGGGTCAGCGTCATAGTCCGGCATCTGTAAACGACGATAAAAGCCTTCCGCTCCAGGCAATGAATGCAAGCCGACGCGGCCACCGTACCCCAAGGCGAGGCTCCGGCGACGGGCAAACATCAGTAGCCACCGCCCCACGCCGTAGTAAAACGGCGGGCGCTCTAAGGCAAAGCGATTCCAGGGGGCCGAGGACAAGGCTTCCACATACACGAGCGGGAAACGCTCTGGTAAATGCGAGCGATGCCATTGCGTTTCCATAAATATCAGCCCTTGAGTCAAAAAATCAGCTTCTAGGGCATACGCTTCGTAACGGGCTTCACGCTGCGATTGTCGCAGCTTATAGTCCCACATCCAGGCGGCATCCGGTTGGTCGGTCGCCACCAACATTGTCTGCCAGAGAGTTTGGAAGTCACGCCAATGGCGTTCTTGCATAGCACAGATACGGCCTTCCACAGGCTGGCCGTCTCCACTCAGCAAGGTAATCGTTTCTTCCACAAGGGTCTGCGTGAGTGTCGCTATTGAGTATAGGTGTTCTACCCAAGGGTGAGAGCGAGAAATTGATTTGGGAGCAGGCGAGCGTGAGTCTGGTAGGGTTTGTCGTGTGATTCACGGTTTAGAGAACGACAAATACAGCAGGTGGCGGATGGCGGCAGTGGAGACTTACCGCGATCGCTACAAGAGGCGGTGCTGAGGGCCACTGAGGCGGATTTAAGGGCAGTGGGGTGTATTCTCAGGCTCGTAGATCGCTTCCAGAATCCGGCGCGTCTGCTCTTGCACGATTTTGTCCTCCGTGCAGCTAATGCCCAGAGGACGAACACTGCCATCTTCTTTCGGAATCTCGATCAGGCGCACCGGCTGCGGCTGGTACGACATCTGATAGAGGCGACGGTGCAGATCCTGGAGATTTAACTCCAAGTTGGCCTCGTACGCAGCCTTGCTGACGCCATCGACGCCCAATGCCTTCCGGCCAGCCAACGACTCGTAGCAGGCTCGCAGGTTCCCCACACTGTAATGGTGCATCAGCGCTGTGAAGGGCGCTGTCGGTTCC
The DNA here is from genome assembly GCF_028330965.1 of Oscillatoria sp. CS-180. Taxonomy (GTDB): domain Bacteria; phylum Cyanobacteriota; class Cyanobacteriia; order Phormidesmidales; family Phormidesmidaceae; genus Halomicronema. The sequence goes on from NZ_JAQMUB010000074.1 coordinate 39,748, forward strand.
CGCTGAGCCCGACTTGCTATCCGTTCAATTCCCGTTGCCGCCGTAGCTCCACCTCTGCGTGTGGTCGGCGTTGCCCTTGAACGGTTGACTTGATCTGTCCCGCTTCGCTCCATGGGCGTTACTCCATTTCCTCACTACTATCAGGACATCCGACTTCCCACAGACCTTCAGGCTTCCTCCCGGTTTACTGGTTGTGCTGCCTTACCCTCCACTGGAAGGAGTCGATGGGATCTCCCGAGTTCCCGACTCTGCCTTGAAGACGTGCCACGGTCTCTGACCCCGGTGGACCCTCAAGAGCCATGGCCATTGGCTCCGTCGGTATTGCCTTCCGTGTTTTGGACCTAACTTTTCCTACTAAGTCCTCAAGCCTATAGCGGGCAGTGCCCGTAGCCAATAAAGGCAACTCCCACTAAAGTTAAGTGCATTGATATCCAGGGAGCATCGGATGATGGCAGAGCGTTATGAGCAGAATTTTGGAACC
>NZ_JAQMUB010000075.1 GCF_028330965.1 Oscillatoria sp. CS-180
GGCAGCGACTACGCCATCACCGGCGGCACGTCCTCGGCTGATGCGCAAAACCTCTTCCACAGCTTCGAAGCCTTCAATCTGCTCACCGGCGAAAGCGCGACCTTCATCACCGACCCCTCAGTCCTCAACATCCTCAGTCGAGTCAGCGGCGGCGATGCCTCCATCATTGACGGTCTGCTGCAAGTCAGCGGGTCTGACGCCAACCTCTTTCTCATCAACCCCAACGGCATCCTTTTCGGTCCCAACTCAGCACTGAATCTACAAGGTGGCTTCACGGCCATCACAGCAGACCAGGTAAACTTTGCCACAGGCGCGTTTGGCACAGTCGGCACGCCGGACTATGCTGCTCTGGTAGGTGAACCGGACAGCTTTAGCTTCAGCCTCGATGCTCCGGGTAACGTCGTCAATGCCGGGACCTGGAGCGTCCCCCCCGGCCAGACTGTAGTTCTGATGGGTGGACAAGTGCTGAATACGGGCACGATTGCCGCTCCGGGGGGCGACATCGTCATTAGTACGGTTGAGGGCAACAGTCTGGTCCGCATTGAGCAAGTCGGCTCGCTGCTGAACTTGGAAGTTGAGACGCTGCCGGAGGCGTTGGCAACGTCGACAGAAACGTTTACACCCCTATCATTGCCGCAGTTGCTGACTGGTAGCGCGATCGCCTCAGCCACCAACGTCACCGTGAATCCCGACGGCACGATCGCATTACAGCACTCAGACACAGCAATTCCGGCTGAAACAGGAACGGCGATCGCTAGCGGTAGCCTGACTACGAGTGGTCATCAAGGCGGCACGATAACGGTGACAGGCACGACAGTCGGACTCCTAGCCGCAGTTTTAGACGCATCAGGACAGAGCAGTGGCGGCACCATTCGCATTGGCGGCGATTACCAAGGTGAGGGATCATTGCCCACGGCAGCAGTCACCTTTGTGGATGGGACATCGACAGTGGTGGCCGATGCGATCGCGAACGGTGATGGCGGACGCATCATCCTGTGGTCAGACACAACAACCCGCAGCTACGGCACCCTCAGCGCTAGAGGCGGCCCAAATAGCGGCAATGGTGGATTCATTGAAACCAGCAGCCGAGGATTCCTTGAGACTCAGGGCGTCCCTGACGTCAGTGCTCCCAATGGAACAGGTGGTACCTGGCTCTTAGATCCTTTTGATATTGAAATTGTCGATGACTCAGTCGCTTTTGACGATGCTTTTCCCAACGGCAATCCCTTTATCGCTGAAAGTAGTCCGGCTCAAATAGGTTGGCTAGACATTGAAGCAGCGCTTAACGCTGACGCTGACGTCGTTGTCTCTACCGGAACAGGCGGCGATGGCAACGGTGATATCAGGGCTGCTGCGTTCGATCTGACGGTCACGTCAAACGACAGTACGTTACAGTTGCGGGCTGCTGGAGATATCGAGATTGCTGGGCTCACAAGTAGTGGCGAGGCCGTCAACTTCGATTTTCAAGCGGATACTGACAACAATGGCAGGGGCCAAATTCGGGTCGATGGTCTGCTGGATTCGGCAGGGGGAGACATTACGCTTCAGGGGGCCAACGCTGGGGAAGCTCCTGGGATCATGGCAATGACTCCTATTTTGTCTAGCGGCGGCGACGTGACGCTACTCAGCAGCAATGCCGACATTGAAATCAACAGCATCAACGCAGGTGGCGGCGAAGTCACGATTACGACGCCCCGATTCATTCGCATTTTGGGAACCCCCAGTATAGAAACGTTGGGCGGCGCGGCTATTCGGTTGAACCACGGCGGCGAGGGTGAGGTGCCTTTCGTGGTGGGCGACGCGAGTCGGAATGGAACCGCAGGATTAGTCTCTAATGAGACTGACACATTGCCACCCGGTGCCTATTTTGGCACGACCACGGTGGGCACCATTGAAAGCCGAACCGATGGCATTCCTCCTGATGACTTTGAATGTGTCAGCAGCTGCGACGATCCCAACCTGCCAGATGAGTTTGACAATGACGATGCTTTGGGAGAAGACGACCCGAATAATGATCCGACCTTCCAAGACGACACCGGGGGAGAGGTTGGTTTTGAAGACGAGGGCTTGAGCGACCATGACGCTGGCAATGATCCTGCTGGTGAAGACTTTGACGAGGGCGATCGCACTGATCGCGCCAGCAACACTGTCAATGATGATGATTTGGGTGAAGGGAACGATGGTGGCGATCGCACGTTAGACAATAACGCTGACGACCGCGATTCAGACAGCGGCACCTTTGAGGACGATGATTTTGCTAACGAGGACCGTGACCCAGGCAACGACGATTCCCGAAGCAATCGCAATCAGCCAGAAGAGGATGACTTTGAGCAAGGCGGCGAATTTGACGATGACGACTTTGAGGATGGGGGTCGTCAGGGAGGACGCGATCGCGATTTTGACAACGACTTCAACGACTTGACCTATGACCAGTGGGCATTTGAAGACACCTTCTATGCAGACGATTTCGTCAACTTTTTCGACTTACCAGCAATGCCCGACCCCGATGTGGTTTCTAGCCAAGACACTTTGCAAGTGTTGTCGCAGCAGCTCGGCATTTCGTCTGCTTTGGTCTACGCTCGCTTTGTCCCTGCGGGGGATGCCGTGGCTCAGCAAACCGCGACGAAACAGCTACAAAACCCACAGCCGACTGATGTGTTGCAGCTCGTTCTGGTCACGCCTAGTGGTCAGCCCCAGCAAATTATCATGGCGGAGGCCAACCGGGAAGACGTTGTCGCCGCCGTTCGCCAGCTTCAGCGCGAACTGACGGATCGGACTCGCCGTCGCTTGACGACCTATCTTTCCCCATCGCAGCAACTCTATGACTGGCTGGTGCGTCCCTTGGCAGCAGCCCTAGAATCAGAGGATATTAGTCACTTGTCGTTCATCATGGCGCCGGGACTGCGATCGCTGCCCCTCGCCGCTCTCCACGATGGCGATCAATTCATCATCGAGAACTACACGGTGGGTCTGATGCCCAGCTTGGCACTCACTGACACTCGCTACACCGACCTGCGAGAGATGCCTGTCTTGGCAATGGGCGCTTCCCGCTTCATCGACCAGCCAGATCTGCCCGCAGTTCCCTTCGAGCTGAACACGATCATTGGTCCCCTGCGCCAGGGAGAACGCAACCTCAACGAAACGTTCACACCCCGGACCCTGGTCTCTCTGCGAGAAGAATCGGACTATCGCATTCTGCATCTAGCAACGCACGGCGAATTTAGACCTGGTGGTCCCAGCAACTCCTACATTCAGTTCTGGGATCAGCGACTGGGGCTTGATCAGCTTCGCCAGCTTCAGCTCAATGATCCGCCTCTCGAACTGCTGGTGATGAGCGCCTGCCGCACTGCTCTCGGCGATCCTTCGGCAGAGTTGGGCTTTGCGGGCTTGGCCGTGCAAGCTGGGGTCAAGTCAGCACTGGCAACGTTGTGGCAGGTCAGCGACTTAGAGACCGCAGGGCTGATGACCGAGTTCTACACTCAGCTAAATCAGCAAACCTACAAGGCAGAAGCGTTACGACAGGCTCAACTTGCCATGCTACGCGGCGAAGTTGTGGTTCAAGACGGTGCTCTCCAATGGAGCGGCGGCACCCAACCTTTACCTGAAAATTTAGTCGATCTTCGCTACGGCAACACTCGCCACCCCTACTATTGGGCAGCCTTCACGCTAGTAGGTAGTCCTTGGTAAGACAATAAGGGCAGCGGTCAGCATTCAAGCGACCAGCAGCTCACGTACTACACTACCGATAGAGATCAAATAGCGTCTTGACAGTTACACCCCTTTTTTAGATGTCACCTTATACCAGGTCCATCTAAAATCTTGCTGGATCAACTCACTTACTGTACTTACTGCCCATTGGGAGAGTCGGATGAAGCTAAAGGTATGGGCGATCGCAGCGGCTCTCAGCACTGCCTATGGATTTCAAGCATTACCTGTGCAGGCCGATGGCATCACCCCCGCAGCAGATGGTACGGGAACTCAGGTCACTCCCAACGGCAGCGACTACGCCATCACCGGCGGCACGTCCTCGGCTGATGCGCAAAACCTCTTCCACAGCTTCGAAGCCTTCAATCTGCTCACCGGCGAAAGCGCGACCTTCATCACCGACCCCTCAGTCCTCAACATCCTCAGTCGA
>NZ_JAQMUB010000076.1 GCF_028330965.1 Oscillatoria sp. CS-180
ACAGTTGAGACAACAAGGATGGCTGGCGACAAAAGAAGTGAACCTAACCTAATCTACGCCTCAAGACTGTATGGGTGGACATTCTTCAGCTATTTCATCAGATAGGACTGCTCCTGCTCCTGCTGGATCGAAATCTTCTGGAAATTGGGTGCTAGCGTCATAGACAGCTCCTTGAAAGTTAGTACCGCTGAGGATAGAATCACTCAAATCACTTCCTCTAATATCTACTCCTTGGAGATTAGCATTGCTGAAGTTGGCATACTCCAAATGTGCGAAGCTCAATATACTATCTCGGAGCTCTGAATTGCCGAAATCTGTCAGACTCAAATTTGATTCGCAAAATGACGAGCTGATTAAAGAAGAGTCAGCAAAATTCATCCCAGTGAGATCTTGCCCCGAAAAATCATTCCCATAAGATTGAAGACCTATCGCCGAAGAATAGGGGGCTAGTAGGTATAGACCATTGCTTGGTATGGAAAAGTTATCTGAAAAATTTGTTCGCAAATCATAGACAACATTCTCGAAAGATGCTCCATCAAAATTCACGTCCCGCAAATCCGATCCAGTAAAGCTGACTCCAATGAGGGTAGCATCTTGGAAGCTAGCTCCTGATAAATTAGCATCTGCAAAAAAAACGCTATCCAAGAAAGTTTGATTTAGTGAAGCTCTTGTCAGATTTGCGCCTTCAAAGTGAACAGCTTCAATTCTTGCATTACGCAGGTTTACGTCATGCATGTCAGCTTCGTTTAAGTTCGCGTATCCAAGATAAGTATTTAAAAGATTTGCTGAGGACAAATCTGATCCAGAGAGGTCAGAGAATCTTATTGTAGCTCCTGTCAGATTTGATTTTGAAAAATCAGAGCGAAGAATTCTAGAATTAGCAATATCAGAATCTATCAAAGATGCGTCGCTCAAATCAATTTCAGACGTGTCTATCTCATAAATTCCGCAGAAATAGCATTCTCTCGTTTCTAATACGAGATTCCACTCTTCCTGTGAAAGAGGTTGAGGTATAACTGAATCAGCATGAGCGTCTGCAACAAGAAAAAGACAGCCGACAAGAGATAGAAGTTCAGTAGCATAAGAATTCTTGTACTTCATAAACTGGTGGATCTCCGTTAGTAAAAAGCCTATCAACAAGCATATTGACCCAGTAGCATATCAACAACTAGCGAGAACTTTTATTTTGCCAAGTCCCTCAATATATAATCTTCTCAAAAATCAATCCAAAATTATTTACTACTTGACATGCCAGGAAGCCTCCATCAAAGACATTAGTTTAACAATTTCAATTATTTATGCAATCTGACCTCTATCTCTAAAGTAGAAATCACTTAGATATTAATTTCTGAAATAGTCAACGCTTTCTTCAATATCCTTCTGCTCAAATTGCAAACCTAATGCGATAGGAAAAGCACCTCTTGTAGCTGTAAGTTGAAATCAATGATAGTGCTGGAGCGGTTGAGATAATAACATCCAGATACTGAAATTTATAGTCAAGTGAGAAAGTAAAGTTGAAAGTCAAAGTATTTTTTGTACTTAACAATCACTCAAGCGCGGGGCATTCGTCGAAGCCTCGTCAGAGAAAATAGCGCCCACCTTTGCTGGGTCGAAGCCCTCTGGAAATTGAGTATCAGTATTGTAGATTGCGCTTTGAAGATTCGTATTGTTGATAACAGCGCCGTCCAAATTAGCTCCTCTAAGATCAGCCCCATGAAGATTTGCATCAGTTAGATTGATTCCTGCTAATTGCGCATTGCAAAAGCGAACATCAATAAGACTTGCTCCTGTAAAGATAGAGAGATAAGCAACCGCATTCTCAAAATTAGCATTATTCAGAATAGTTCCAGAAAAGTCAGCCTCAATCTGAGCTTCACTGAAGTCTATACCCGTCAAGTCTTGGTCTGCTAGTTCTAAATTGTAGGCGCGAACACCTGCTACAGAGGAATAAGGGCCTAGTAAATAGGCTCCTGATTCTGGCGGAAAAAAATCTTCTGGAAACTGCGTGCGGGTATCGTAGATAATTTGTTCGAAAGTGGCTTGAGTGAGATCAGCGTTGCTTAAGTCAGCATTTATAAAGTTTATATATGTCACGTTTGCGTCTGCAAAATTAGCATTCGTTAAGTTTGAGCCTGTGAAATTTGCAAACCTAATTTGAGCATTTGTGAAGTTAGCTCCTGACAAAATAGCGTTCCTGAAAGAGCCTTCAATAGTTGCACTACTCAAATTCGTATTTGTCAAATTCGCATCGTCCAGCGTGACACCATTCAAAATGGCATCGTCTAGATTAGCTCGGCTTAAGTCTGCCCCAGACATGTTTGTCGAATAGAGCTGCGTATTGCTTAGGTCTACCTCTACCAAGCTCGTACGGATAAGCTGGGAAAATGAGATTTCAGAATCTTTAAATAGAGCTCCCGATAAATCTACCTCGGATATGTCTACCTCTACAAGAGTGCATGATTCGCACGTTCGCGTCTTGATGATCCGACTTGCCTCCGCCAGAGGAGTTGGCTGTGGCAAATAAGTTTCAGCTACAGTTTTCACTGGAAGTGCTGTAGTAGGAAGTAACAAAAAGAGTAAAGAAACCTTTAAGAACCCAACCTTTCTATGAAACATGTAAACATATACCTCTGTTGTAGAATAGCTTAGACAACGATAACATCGGAGGCGAAAGCCTAAATTCATAGGGGATCATCGACTGAATTGTCACCATAGAAATAGGCGTTAAAGTAATTTATAGCATTCTCAACGTCTTCATTCCGCCAATCCATGCCAAGTGCAATTCTGAATGCTCCTTCTGTAATCGCATAAAAGCTTTCCAAGTTTGAAAATCTGACATTTTGGTCATTCTCATCAAGCTCTATAAATTGCGCAGAGCGGCTAAGAACGGCATACATAATATCCTCTCGTGCTTCTGATACTCTTTGACTTCCACTTGGAAGATCGTTATACATGGTTCCTCCGTTACTGGTCCCAGTATGCTGTAGCCCTAAAGTGTGGCCCAGCTCATGAGCAATAAGTACCGACAAAACCTTAATTGCGTCAGAAATTTGTCCCAGACTTAGCTGTCTCCCCATCGAAAAAGTCTATGATTATAAATCCTCCTGACTCGAAATTAAGAGCGTCAGATAGTATAAACCCTCGTTGCTCAAGTGTAAGAGATGAATCGGGTTCTCCGTCCGCTATATTCGTATTAGCAGCTCTCCTAGCCGAGTATTTGGTTATGTCGCGTCCGGTAATCGCATTTTGACCATTATGTTGATTGTCTACACCTGAAATCGCATCTACATTAGGGAGCTTGGCTACTGCAAATGCTCTTTTAGGCACAATATTGTCTCTTTGAAAATACTCTTCCTCAACGACAACGACAACGTTAATGTTAAGAGGGTTTTCATCGTGATAGCTAGCGTAATATTCTTCAGAATCCAGAAATTCTATACCACTTTCAAAAGGAGAAAGCAGATGCTTCGCTCCCTCTAAAGCATGTTTGAGAACAAATTTTGAAATCTCGCTTTTATTGCTTAGATTTTCAAGCCTATTTTCTGTTATGAACTGGTTTCGTAAAGCTTCAGTAACAGCATCACTTCCTGACCAAAACAAACCATTTTTAGCCAATGAAGTTTCCTCAAACACATCGCCAATTACCTCATAATAAAGGGCTAACTGAGATGTAATTTGCTCCTCGTTGATAAAGACTTTTTGCTTCTCAATGCCATCACCTTGAAGAGTATATGTTAATAATGAATTCCTACTTTGCCCAATAGGTTTTATTACAAGTTCAGTACTTTGTGCATCTTCAACATCATTTGGAGAAAAGATGATTTGGAGTTCTTGAACTCCATCACTATCAAAATCATTAATCCAACTGCTCGTACTAATCTCGTCGTTAAAAATACTACTTATAGTTCGTCCAGTTTCATCTTCTCCAAAATAGAAACTAGAGTTCCCTGATATCGAAAATTCCAATTGTTCATAGTTATCAGGCAAATCAAAATATTTGATTCGCTCAATATTAGCGCCTGCAAGCGTTTTCTCAAACTTCAAAACATTATCAGTAGGATCGTCATCTGCCATGTCGAGAACGTTACTGGTTGTCAGAGCAAGAATAACTGACTCGAATGTAGATTCAGCACTGCTTGAGCTATCGTATTGCCCTTGGCGAGCTCGCGACACTCGTGAAATTGTTGGCGTCCATATCGGCGATTCGCCAAAGGCGACGCTGCGCGAACGCTCAAGAGAGAGTGCTCGCGCCTTGTGGCAGTCCTTGCCAACCATCTACCGTCAGTGTGCCGTTTGCTACACCGATTTCTGGGAAGCTTAGGAGACCGTGCTACCGTCCAAGCGGCATCGGGCCGTTGGTAAAGAAAGGGGTCAGACCCACCACATCGAGCGGTTCAATTGCACTTTGCGGCAGCGCGTATCGAGACTCGTGCGAAAGACGTTGTCGTTCTCAAAGAAGCTGGAAAATCACATTGGCGCAATTTGGTATTTTATTCACCACTACAATGCATCCTTACAGCTTTAGGACTACCCCTAAGTTATCTTCTTAACCTAGGATCTCGTAGAGCTTCAGCTTGCCCCTCCAACATCGCTTGGTAGATCTCGTCTTGAGAATTACCAGTTGTTTGAGCCGTAGCCAGTTTTTCAAAGAGAGAGCTGGAAAGTGTCGAACATTCATATGACTCTTTAGCCAATTTATCCTGTATCAAATTGTCATTTCCTTGAGATATAGATTCAATAATCTCTACAGATAACGAAGGGTAACTTCTTAATTGAGTGCAAATTTCGAATTCACGCGTCAGACTCTTGACGCTCCTAATACTTCTATCTTTTGCTGGAGGACGTTCTGCCTCCCTTTGTTGAGCCTCCATTAAACTCCTTTCCGAATCATTCATCAAAATCATCGGATCGCTACAGCCCATAGTGAACATTAACAAGAATGGTAAGCTAAGATATAGTAATTTTTCACTCATAACTCTCATAACTGAGTTAAAGATCTCTCTACAAACATTGTTATCTTTAAATCATGGATGCAAAGTTGAGATTTCTTGAATTCTATCAGAAGCTTCAGCTGCCTGATCTAGAGCTATGGCTACTAATGGAGGATTGACTGTGTAGGATAGACCTCCACTTCTTCTAAATTGGTTGATAGTCTCAAGAATTGAATCGTCAGGCAAAGAGTCTATAGTCAATGTAGTGCAATTGCTACTGATCAAATTATATTCACCAACTCTTACTCCTTGAAGTACTTCACCGCTTTCCAGAACAACTGATGTAATGTATGTTCCAGAACTATACAAATCTGTAAAAAAAGACTTTATCTGTTCCTCTTGATAGTTAGTATCCGACATTTCGCAGGTTCCCTCAGGAGATCGAAGGTTTTTGAAAGCCTTGTCCCATAAGCCTTTCAAGGATAATGTCTGAATCGCGATGATCCCAGGTTTGGCACTTTCTGCATCGATCTGATCGCTTTCAGGAATAATTGGCACAGTTTCCTAACCGCGATCGCGGTCGGCAAATCAGACTGAGAGTTAAGTGACTCTGGTGGTTAGGCCGGAAGCTCTGCTCCAGCGTCAGTCTGGTTTTCAGAGGTGAGGGATGGAAAAACCAAAAAATGGTAAAATGCTTACATGGCAAGCGTTTCAGGGTGTCCGATAAAATACTAATTCTAATTTTCAACCTGCGAAATGTGGGTTACAAGCATTTTCCAGAAGCATGACTGGAATCTTCTCCAATCGGAACTTCTAGCTGTTCATCACCCTTTTAGAAACCAGTGCCCAAGGGTATGCCCCTCAAGACAATCAAGCATCTTGAGGGGTGTCGGACAAGATGGCTCCCGCTGTATCTGGGTCGAATCCTTCGGGGAATGTAGTTTCTTCGTTGTAGATTGCTTTTTGGAAGTTTGTCCCGTCGATGACTGCTCTAGTTAAATCAGCTCCTCTGAGATCGGCTGCTTGAAGGTTGGCATCAGTCAGATTGACACCCCTCAATTGTGAATTATAAAAGCGGACACCAACGAGATTTGCTCCTGTAAAGTTAGAATCATTGGCGTTCGTATTTTCAAAATTAGCCTGATTTAAAGTTGCCATAGAAAAATTAGCGATAACTTGAGAGTTACTGATATCTAATCCTGCTAAATTCTGACCTGATAGATTTAACCAGTAAGCACGAACACCAGCTACAGAAGAGTAAGGGGCAAACAAATATGCTTCTGACTGTGGTATTGAAAAATTTTCTGGAAACCGAGTACGAGGGTCGTAGATGATTTGTTCAAAAGTGGCGCTGTTAAGATTAGCATCTGCGAGATCAGAGTTTATGAGATATGCAAGAGATATACTGGCATGAGTGAAATCAGTATTTGTCAAGTCTGCTCCTGTAAAATCTGCTGCTATAACTTGAGCATGCGTAAAATCAGCCCCTGATAGGTTAGCGTTCTCAAAGGAGCCCGTAATTCTTGTATGGCTTAGATCAACATCTACTAAATTTGCATTGCTTAGGGTTACCCCATCGAAGAAAGTATTCTGTAGGTTGGCTCCCCTCAAATCTGCACCAAGCATAAATACAGTAGTCATACATGTATTACTTAAATCTGCTTCTACTAAACTCGTGTCGTTAAATTGGGTCTCAATAAAGTCAGACCCATTAAACAGACCACCTGACAAATCGACACCAGATAGGTCAGCCAAAAAAATGATGCAATCTTCACAAGTTCGAGATTCAAAAATCTGGCCCAATTCAGATTGGAGGATTGGTTCTACAACCTCGAAACCGCTATAAAGACAGGAACCTTCAGCCTTTGAAGGAAAAGCAATAATAGAGATGAGTAGGGAGAGCGTAGAAAACTTCAGAAAATGAGAGAGTTTCATGTATTACCTGGTACCTACTTGATTGTTGTTTCAATGGAACACGAAACTGGACTTTGGACAATGTAGGTGAAGGAAGAGCAGGAAAGTGGTAGAGATTGTAAAAACACTACGCTCTACCACTCATGCAAAATCATCTTGAAGCACTGCGCCAATTTCGCCAAGAGATTTATGCCAGTTTTCCATATCGCCGCGATAGCTTGCTGGATTTCTGGATGCCTTCAGCAGCAATGACCGTGCCCGCTCGACCGTGGAGTTGAGTCTGAATCCCTGTTTTCGTCGGCAATACAGCACATTGTACAAAGCCATTGCTCAGGCTTATGTAGAAAGCGATTATCTGGTGTGCAGCTTAGAGGCTTATCAGCAAGGGCAGGTGCTATTGAACACCTTGCCGCCGCCGAAGGCGGTGGCCTATCCAGTCTTTGGTCTGGATGAGACGCCGAATGAACACTGGTATGCGCGTTGCTTGAGTGACCGCCAAACCGTTCATTGCTCGACCCCAGTGGCGGCCCAACGTCCCGTGAGTGAAGGGCATATTAAACGACAGCTATTTTCAGGTGTCGCGACAACTAGAACAAATGCTCAAAGCTATGTAGGAGGCTTCGATCGATTCTACGTATAAGTAATCATGCAAAATCAATTACAAATTTCCTGCCAAACCTGGCACGGGGAGCACGTCATCCGCTCATGGTAGAAAAAATATCCTAGAAGATATCGTTTCTATTCGGTGATAGTCATGACCCCCGAGGACCGTCAGCAACTGGATTCCCATGTCCGCGCAATCGCAGCGATTCTGCATAGCGACGCG
>NZ_JAQMUB010000077.1 GCF_028330965.1 Oscillatoria sp. CS-180
AGCCCGCATTCTGGGGGACTTCCGGGGATTGGCTCCCCCAGAATGCGGGCTGGGGGGAGCCAAAAGCAGTCAGCCTCAGCTCAACTGCAAGATCTGGATTGACTCACAATTTCAAGCTTGACGCTGTACTAGGCTTATGCGAAGACCAAATCCGTGGTGGCAATCACAGAATCGTCAGCATTGAAGCGGACAAATTCAATGTCGATAAGCGTATCAGTGCCAATACGACGACCTGATACTGTGAAGCTATCGGCAGCACCTATGAAGGTATAGTCACTTTGAGATCCCCGGTATTCAACCACATCGGCTGTGACCTTATATGCGTCACCATTTAAGGCCATAAATTGAGTTTGACGATTGCGACGTCCCACTTCACCTTGACCATCAAAGACATTGTCCTTGCGATCGCCAATGAAGCGATCGTTGCGCTGTGTACCCGTTACATTCTCAATACTTCTGACGGTATCCAGCCAGGTCAGCGCATTGTTGGTTGAAGAGTGCTTAATCTTACGACTCATTAGATTGGCATCCAGACCCGCAATAGTGCCAAATACGCCTTTGATAACAAGGTCAGAGTAATCAGCAGTATCTATGCCGCCGTTACCTATTAGCCGATCATTGCCAACTCCACCATTCAGGAGATCATTGCCACCTCCACCTTTTAGTTCATCATCGCCGTCTTTGCCCAAAAGCTGATCATCATCAGATCCACCGTTGAGGAAATCTGAGTTGTTGCCGCCAATCAGCAAGTCATCTCCGGAGTCGCCAAAGATTTTACCGCCATCGCCGCCAAAGTCTTGGAAGCGATCAACTCGGTCAGCCGCTAGCACATCATTTCCAGATCCGCCTCGAATAATGTCGCGACCCCAACCGCCTTCAACAACGTCGTCACCACCACGGGCGCTGATATTGTCATCACCGTTCTTGCCAACAATGAAGTCAGCATCATTCGTTCCTCGTAATCTGTCATCATCAGCTGTTCCTTCAATCCGGTTCGGCTCTGTGGGAGCTAGCGTGATGCTGGCTAAGAGGGGATCGTGGTCGCTGGCGCGGCTGTCCGTCTCAGCAAACTCAGAGTTAACGTGAACGATGTCAAACTCGGCAGTGTCGGCGAGTCCTTCGCTGACTAGGATGTGGTCAAGGGCCTGGGAATTGCCTTGGAAGATAAAGCTGTAGCGCTCATCTTCAGGTAGGGTGTTCGTCAGGTTAGTGAGGTTGGTATTGTTCTCCAAGTCCTCTACGGGGGAGACAAACTCAAACTCGTTAAAGTCACCCACAACAACTACATTGGCATCAGGACTCAAGCCATTGACAAAATCTTGCACCGCTTGAGACTGGCGCTGGCGCTCATCCAGAGAACCGTTAACAGAGACATCTTCCTGACGCTCGTCAAACGGCTGTTCGATACCCAAAATGGGAGCGCTGCCACCCTTAGAGGAGAAGTGGTTGTTCACCACGGTAACATCCTGACCATTGAACTCGAAGGTTGCCACCAGGGGCAGACGGGCACCTTCGAACGCCTCTCCCGATCCCTGTCCACCAATGGTTTGAATCGAGTTCTCATCGACGCTGACTCGGTCAGGATTGTAGAGGAAAGCTGTGCGGATGTTGCCGCCAGGCTGACCACCACTCGCTTCGTCCGTGATGAACGTGTTGTCAATGAACTCGTATTGAGGACCACCAGCCGCCACGATCGCGTCAATCAGCTTCTGCAATGTGATATCCGCTGCAATCACATCGTCGACAATCTCGCCCCCCGTGTTGTCCTGAATCTCTTGAAGACCAATGATGTCAGGAGTGTTCAGGTTATTGACGATCTGCTGGGCGATCGCGTCAAAACGACCGTCACCCTCATCGTCATCGACATTGCGAGCTTCGCCATTGTTAGTCTTGGCCTGATCTTCAACGATGGGGTCGAGGTTTAGAACGTTGTAACTGGCAACCGTCAGCGTATCGTCATCTCCAGCAATGGTTGTGATTTCAGGCTGGAGATCTGACGCCGTGATATTGGCAGTAAAGTCCTCTGTCGGCAGAATCTCGAAATTACCAAAGCTGTAGCTGACAACCCCTGTAACGTCTCCTAAAACCGCACCTGCATCGACCTCTGGGAAGTCGAAGTTGAAGACACCGGAGTCTTCATCAATCTGAACTTTTTCAGGATTGAAGTCGTCGGGGCTGATGTTCAAAGTGCCGCGATCGCTGATACCTGTAGCATCAGTGCCACCGTCAACAACGGTGAAGATCTCACCAAAGCGGTTAGTGCCCGATACCGCTACAGCATTCTGCGCGGTTACCCGCATGGCCTCAAGCGATTCAAAGAAGTCAATACCGTCAGTGGTAGGCTCGTAAGCGCCAAAGGTATCATCATCAATGTTTTCGCTAGGGGGAACACGACCGCCTGCCCCGAGAATCACTGCGTCAGGCAGCGCATTGCCCGTGCTGAGAGTGGTCACAGTAGGACTCGTGAGTTGAGTCAGCGGCAGGTTGCGAGTGTCCGTGTCGCCCGGGAAGAACTCAGCAACGGTCCCCGCTACTTGCAATTCGTCGCCAACATTAACGCCAGGATTACTATCCGTGAAGACAAAAATGGCATCAGAGGTGGCAATGTTGCCGTCGCCTGTTGCGTCTTGCAGATAGAAGCCGTTGGTGTCTACCGCAGTCACAATTCCAGTCGTCGTGACATCTTCGCCGCTGATGTTGAAGGTCTCAGCAGGCAGCGTGTCAAAGAAATTCGCAACCGTCTGACCATTGGCTAAGACAAACGGAGAAACCTGACTTTCGCCCTGAATCTCGTAGATGCGAGTAATTTCAACAGGGCCAATGGGGTCACCATTTCCAGGTGATCCGACAGCAGGCTCATCATCGTTGAGGCCGCCAAAGACAGTCGTGGTGACTGCACCGTTTTGACCGGCAACGCTGAAGGCACTCAGAGCAACATCATAGGAAGCACCGCTGAACCCATCTGTGTCAGGGTAGGCTTCAGTGTCTGCAATGGTGTTAGGTGCAGGAGTGCCGACAAATAGGTTGACAGCATCGCCGCCTTGACCCAAACCAGCACCATCGGTAAAGCCAATCTCAACGTCAGCCAAGTCAATGACTTCACCCCAAACCGTCCGGAAAGCATCAGCATCGGCTGCGTTACCGACAACGACGATCGCCGCTTCACCT
Organism: Oscillatoria sp. CS-180; assembly: GCF_028330965.1. GTDB lineage: Bacteria > Cyanobacteriota > Cyanobacteriia > Phormidesmidales > Phormidesmidaceae > Halomicronema. The sequence continues at coordinate 3,169 of NZ_JAQMUB010000077.1, forward strand.
GGATCAAGTTGAGTCAGACCCAAGATAGGGTCAGCCGCTGCTGGATCAGCTGACTCATCATCATAGAAGAGGTCAGGATCAACGCCAGAAACCCAGGCATCAGCCCCCTGGTTAACGATTTCAAACCAGTCTTCAGTGACGTCAGCACCTTCCTGACCAGGCCAGATCTCCGTGATTTGCAGGTCAAAATCGTTAGTGGGGAAGGCATTCAGTTCACCTGGTGTATCCAAAGTCTGGTCGCCGAACTCTAGCGTCTGGAAATCGCCAGTGCCGTTGGGAATACGGGCTAAGCCAGCCGGTGGGAAGTTGCCGCTCGGGCCAAAGACCGTCTCGCTGTAGGAGAAGTCTGCGTTGCCATCTCCGTCAATTAGGGAGACAGAGTCAAGGACTGAATTCCAGGGCGTCGCGTCTAAAACGCCGTCATTGTCAGCATCCAGATCTGTCCCTTGCGACCCCGTGAAACCGTCGACCAGCAGGAATGTGGATGGGCTGCCGAAGAAGTCGAGGTCAGACAGCAAAACATCACCGCTGTCAGTAGCCGCAGCAGTACCATCATCAGCCACTAGCGCAATACCGTCGCTGTCGGTGGAACCGCCTGTCAAGTCAATTGCAAAATCAACCTGACCTGGCTCAAATTCACCAGAGATAACAATGACCGATAGCCCATCCAAAGCCGTGTTAGCATCGCCGAAGATTTCAACGAAGTTGCTCGTATCGTCGCTGCTGCTGGGGGAAGAAATTCGCAACTCATTGAGGACAAAGGACGGAGTTGGAGGCAATAAGGTACCCCCCGGAGAAGCAATGTCACTGCCAGAGTTGCCACTTTCTGCCGCACTCACGTAAGCGTCACCGGCAGGCGTCGTTGCGCCCTCTGTACTAAGTGCCCAGTTGGTACCGTCGTTGCTGTCAGCCGCTAGGTCAGTCAGGTAAATGGACGCTGCACCATCGTCGGTCGGCCAATCTCCCGCGTCGTCGTAATCTACGCGGGCAACGACATTGGCAAAGGTGGCCTCGTCACCACTGTAGCTAGCAAAGCTGTCCCATAGGGCAACGGTATCACCACCGTTATTGAGCTGTAATGAACTCCAATTCGTGACCCCGATTAGATTAATGCCCGTTCCCCAAGCTGCTTCGAAATCAGCTGCGCTGACATCATCGGCATTGTAGAGAATTGCGGTTTCGCCCGCTGCGATGGAGCCGCCAGCAATGTTCGCAGTGGTTTGGAGAACAGTGTTGCCATCATCCAGAACGTAGCCGGATAGATCAATAGCGCTGTCACCAGCGTTGAATAACTCAACCCACTCCCAGTTATCTTCAGTACTGGCAGGGTTGTACATGATTTCCGAGATGACCAAGCTGGATTCATCGGCGGTTCCCTGCACGTCGTAGACCGTCGTGGTGCCGCTGACTTCGTTGGAAACGACCAGTAGAGGCTTCCCGTTAGGGCTGTCCGCCGCTGCGATGAAGGTTAATCCTTCAGGACCCAGGTCACCCGCCGTGCCAGCCGCTGCATCGCCGCTGAAGTCGCGGTTGTTGACGTACTCAACGAAAGCAGCGTTAGTCGGGTCGGTAACGTCGTAGACCATGATGCCGCCGACGCGCTCTAGACCAACGAAGGCGTAGATTTTGCCATCCACTTCACCGATCGCCACGCCCTCTGGTTCAGGACCTTTGGCATCGCTGCGGCTGTCGAAATCGTTCTCGTCGTTGTTCGCGTTGAAGTTCGCGGGGAAAGCCGCTGCGGTGATCTGCTCAAAGTCGTCACCACTGTCGAACACCACATTACCGCTGGTGTCGAAGATAGTGAAGGAGCGAGAGCCATAGGCAAAGAGCTGATCGTAGTCGCCGTCACCATCGGTATCGCCGTCAATGGTGGACACTTCCAGTCGGCCTAAGTTCTCATCTAGCTGGAGAGTGGCCGCATCGGGGAAAGCCGTTGGATCAAGCACCAAATCCTTAATGCGAGCGTCTTCGTCACGGGCGTCGCCTTCATTGGCAGTAACGATGTAGGTCTGACCGTTGGCTTCGTAAGTGGCGATCGCGTCCGGCATGTACAAACCCAACACAGGCTGAGTCTGGATATTGATGGCGTTATCGTCATCGCTGGCGTCAAAGCCATTACCGGCTTGACTGTGGTCCTTAGTGCCCAAGGGAATGATGTCAGTGACGGTTGCAGTGGCGAGGTCAACCACGGCGATCGCATTGTTCTCTTGCAAGGAAACATAAGCCGTCGTGTTGTCCGCAGAAATGTATTCCGGCTCAACATCTTCAGCAACAGTCTTGCCAGGGAAAATACGAACCCCATCCGCCCGTTCGGTAGCCGCATCAAAACCAGTGAACGTTGCGGTTTGAGCGGTGAATGTTGCTATATCAATGACGCTGACCGATCCCTCAGGATCAATACCGCCATCCGGCTCCCCTTCGTTGGCAACAATAACCTTTGTACCATCAGGGGTAAAGGTCACCATGTCGGGCAGCGCTCCTACTGTGACCGTAGCAACCACAGTAGGCGATGCAAAATTAGTTTCGTTGGCGTTGAAGAATACAACGGAACCAGGATCCGTAACCGTTGCATTTTCAATCGCGACTGCAATCAGACCGTCTTTGATGGCGATGCTGTTGGCTCCGGCTCCAAACAGGGTCGCGTCAATTTCACCAGTCTTGATTGGATTGGCAGGATCGCTCACATCAAGAACATCAATCGTCACAGCGTTTGAATTAATCACGAACAAACGCTGTGTTGCCGGATCATAGGCGTTAATCTCCGCCGCTCCATCATCAAAAACACCTGTGGAAAACGTTCCAATAGGCTTTAGGTTTGTGGGCATGTTTAAAGTCCAAAAGGAATGACATTAAAAGATCGTCAAAACGGCTCTCCAGCTCGAATCGGTGAATGATCGGTGGTAGAAACCGTTCGAAATCGCTAACCAAGAAGTCGCGATCGCACCAGCGATGGTTACCGCCGGAACACTCTAAAGGAAGGTATCATTGGTCACATTGACAAGGCATGTCGCTTAGCCGACAACTGTCGTAAAGACTCAGTAAAGAAGTGTCTATGGAGCACTTCGGATATCCGTAATGTCAACCCAGTCAATCTGTTTTTGAATACTGTGTTTCAAAAGCGATACCGTTTCTCCACAGACTTCATCTATAGATAGCCCTGTAGAGAAACGGTCCAAGATCCACCCCGAGTCTTCGAATCACTACGCCGCTTCAACGGAATTGACAGTGAACACCAAGTCGTTAAAGTCAAAGTCGGTTAGGTCTTCAAAGGACCAGACATTGTCATCTCGCTGAATGCGACTGGAACCCATAACTGCGTCGTCAATTGTCGCTAAGTTGTTCTCATCGCCCTGAATCAGCAGCGCCGGAGCATAGTAGACGCCGCCTGCAAGCACCAACGTATCGTCCACACTCTCCAAGTTTTCAACGAGCAGAGAAGAACTCTCTAGCAGCACCTCGCGAACCGCATCCTCGTAGCCCTCTTGTCCTGGCAGAATGCCGTTCACAGCGCCGTTAGCGTCTGTCTGATAGAACTGCAGGATGTTGTCGTAGGCAGCCTCTCGGCTCAGCGTGACGCTGGCAGTCACCTCTCCGTCAAAACCAGTCAGGTCAAGTAATTCAGCAACTGGAGCAGCAGTCTCCATTTGGTAGACCGCGAGCGTACTGCTTTCCTCATTGGAAACCACCAGCAGAGTTTCACCATTGGGGCTATCCTCGGCACTGATAAAGGTGAGTCCCTCAGGGGCGATATCGGCATCATCGCGAATGTACTGGATAAATTCAGGCGCAGTCGGGTCCGTGACATCGTAGATTAGGACGCCACCACCCGCTCGCTCCAGTCCTACAAAGGCGTAGGTCTTGTCGTCAACCTGACCAATAGTGATAGCCTCGGGTTCAGCACCTTTGTCATCGGAGCGATCGTCAAATTCGTCAGGACTGCCGTCGTTGGCGTTAAACAACTCAGGAGTTAGCTCTGCGGTGATTTTGGCAATATCGTCAGAACTATCAAAGACTAAGTTGCCATTCTGATCCCAAATGCTGAAGGAGCGTCCACCATAGCTGTAGAGTTGATCAAAGTCGCCATCACCGTCTAGGTCGCCTAGCGTATTGGTGATTTTAAGCCGACCTAAATTCTCTTCAAGCTGAAGCGTAGCTGCATCTGGGAAGACAGTGGGATCAAGAACAACATCTGCAATCCGGTCTTCCTCATTGAAAACTGCTCCTTCCTCAAGAATGACGTTACCGTTTTCATCCTCTAAATCACCATCAGGACGAATGCGAGCATCACCCTCATTCGCAGTGATGTAGTAGGCATTACCCTCAAACTCATAGCTGGCGATGGAATCTGGCTGATACAGACCAAAAATGGGCCAATTTTGTAACTTAATTGCTCCATCTTCATTGCTGGCATCAAGCGTGTTGCCAGTCGCAAAATCGATGATGCCTAACTCAACGGCCTCTGCACCAGGTTCGAGTCCAAAGTCGTTGTCGTTGAGAACAGCTAGCCGTCCATCGGGTAAATAGGCCAATCCTTCTGGTTTGTCGGAAGGCAGATAGCCGATAGAAGGCAGATTGGTGACCTTGACCTTGTTGACAGGGGCGATACCCATTGCCGCTAGGTCATCTGGTGTCTGCTGCTCCAGAGTTTCTTCACCAAAGTCCATCCCTAAGACATCAGTGACCCCAGTGAGGTTCACCTCGAAGACAAACTTCTGCGCAGTTGGCTCCAGAGAGGAATCACGCTCCATCACGAAGAACTGACCATTGCCGGCATAAACCGCATCGCCAATCTTATCGACGTTGCCGCCCACATCAGGCTTTTGCAGCAGGTAGACATACTCGGATACAGGTTCCCCGGTGGCCGGATCAATTCCCAACATGCGAATAACGCTGGAGGCATCTCCGTCTGCTCCACTGGGATTGTTGAGGGGAGTTTGAATGAAGGCATAGAGAATACCCATATCAGTATCCAAGGCCATACCCTCGAACCCTCGGTTGCGACGGCGATTAAGGTATTCCGCGGGGAGAGTTTCGGTACCAAACGTGCCGGGGGCAAAGTCAGCACCAGGATTAGCTTCATTGGCGCTGTTGACCGTTCCTTCAGGCACAAAACGATTGATCAGGGTGCCATCGGGATTGAAGTGATAGATAGCAGGGCGATACTCGTCTACCATCCAAAAGGTGTTGTCAGGAGCGCGGACGATTCCCTCTAGGTCAGCACCGAAGGGATCATAATCGGAGCCAAACACAGAAGCGTCTAGCTGAGTCAGTTCTGGCAGATCGACAGACTGCTCCAAAGCATCAACGGCACGGCGATCGTCGTTGGGAATATTGGGTAGTCCCGTGATAGGTGTGCCGTCTGCTTGAGTCAAAAACAGCTCGTCAGTGAGGGTAACTTCACCGCTAGCCTCATCCAATTCGAGAGACACCACCCGAGCTTGGTAGTCGGGCAGTAAAAATGCACGGGCTTCGGTAGATCCGTCCCCATCCAAATCGAGCGGGTCACCGTTGGGACCGCGATCAGGGACCGCTAAGAACTTGAGATTGCCATTGTCAGCCACACCGTCGTACCACAAGCCAGAAAATCCACCTAGCTCAATCGTCTCGCCTGTTGCCGTGGTTAACGGGTCGCCACCATTGGTGATAGCTCCGCGATCGCTAATCACATAGGACGTCAGTGCCGGCTGTCCCTTGCTAAAATCCTTGACGCCTAAGGGAACAATGCTCTCCACAGTGGCCGTAGCGATATCAACAATGGCAACGGCGTTGTTTTCCTGTAGCGTGACCCAAGCCGTATCTCCATTGGGAGAAACCGCAATATATTCAGGCTCAACATCCTGAGCAACCGTAGCGTTGAGGCCAAAGAGTTTGACACCATCCGCTTGTAAGTCGGCTTTACGATCATTAAATACGGTGAAGTCAGCGGTTGTGACACTTGCACTCTCAACACCCGCACTAATATCAACGACGCTAACTGATCCCTCTGGATCGATGGTGTAGTCATCGTTGGGTTCACCCTCATTGGCAACGATGACCTTGGTGCCGTCTGGGGTAAACGTGAGCATATCCGGTAGAGCGCCCACAGTCACGCTACCCATGACACCGCTAGCATCCAAAAAAACAACGGCACCGTTATCGCCTGTGTTCTCAGCCTCAACAGCCAACGCGACCAAACCGTTATTGACGGCAACGCTGTTAACACCGCCCCCAAAGTCGCTTAAGTCAACGGTGAGTATAGCAACCGGGCTAGTGGGATCGCTAAAGTCAACAATCTGAACTTCGGGATCTCCAGAGACGACAAAGAGCTGCTGAGTCAGTGGATCAAATGCGTTAATCTCAGCACCGCCGTCTAAAACGGCATCCCCGATTTTAGAAAAAGAAACCATTCTTGAGTTCTCCTGAATTGTCCGACGTTGCTGAAGTTAGGAAAGGAGTTGGTCAGATAGTGAACTCGGTTGTTCCCCCCAAAAATCCTCGATCCTTGGAAAACTTCAAGCAACGCTAATTGTCCTAATCAGTGACAGCACGCTCGATTGAAGCAAACGGGGCGATCGCGGCTTTGCGTTCACAATTCGCCCTTGCTGACTCAAGCGCAGCGCTCTGCTGATCGATACCTCTGCGGAAAAATGTAGACTGTCAAAGCAACAGCCCCCTATTTTTGTCAAAACAGGAGACTGAAAACCCAGCAGAGTGCCGTCACTTGCTCTGACACTCTGCTGAATCTTGGTTTAAGTTGCTGCCGCTTCAGCAGAGTTAACGGTGAAGACCATGTCGTTGAAGTCGAAATCCTTCCAATCTTCGAAGGACCAAACGTTACCCTCACGCTGAATGCGGCTAGAGCCGACAACGGCATCACTGATCGTCGCGAGATCATCTTCGTTACCGCGAATCAACAGTGCCGGTGCATAGTACACACCACCTGCCAACATCAAAGTCTCGTCCAGGCTCTCCATGTTCTCGACAAACAGAGACGGACTCTCCAGCAGTACCTCACGAACGGCGTCCTCATAGCCGTCTTGGCCCGGCAGGATACCGTTCACGGCACCGTTAGCGTCAGTCTGATAGAACTGTAGGATGTTGTCGTAGGCAGCCTCTCGGCTCAGCGTGACGCTGGCGGTTACCTCCCCGTCAAAACCAGTCAGGTCAAGTAATTCAGTCACAGGACCGCCGCCACCCGTGGAACCCTCCAGAACGGTGTCATCGCGGAAGGCCAAGTTCTGCAAGCGAGTATCTTCAGCCCGTCCGGTGTCAGCTTCATCAAACGCAGTTTCAAAGAAGTTGTCGAACAGATATTCAGCCAAAGCATCCTGCTCAGAACCGTCTGGTGCAAAGGTCGCTTCACCTGTCCGAGGGGCGTCCTCTTCCTGCTCCAAATCTTGATAGTTGGTGCCAAATTGAGGGAACGGATAACCGTCGCCACCCAGTCCAGTGGGATTGCCGAGGTCGTCAGTCCGCTCATTCGCCAAAAAGCCCAAAGTGACGATCCGAACAGTCTCGTTGGGGTCACCCACCAATTCGCCGTTCTCGACTAAGACATCTAGAATGTTGCCGTCTTCGTCCTTGATAGCAGCAGATTGGATGCGATCGTTCGGCTCCGCAGTCAAGTCAAAGCTAAACTCCACACCGCTAACTTGAGGAAAACGACCCTGAGTATTAGAGTCGTCTGGACTGCTAGCTGCAACACCGTGCTCTAGGACAGCAACCAAGCCCTCGCGAGTAATATCTAATACGGTTAGACCGTTGTTGAAGCGCAGGGTATTCGCGATATCCGTTTCCGAGATGCCACCCTCAGGTTTTACACCGGGAATTTCTTCGTTGGGCAGCTCTTCAGCTTCTGTACCACCGGCAGGAACAATCACCCGGCCAATATCATCCCGGATGCCACCGCCGTTCTTAATCGAAACGAGGATGCTGTCATCACCAGTAATTTCTTTGGCAATCTCTAGGTTGGCATCAGCCGTCAAGTTGCCCAAGTTGGTTTCCTGGGTCCGCACGCTGCCGCGAGTACCGTCGAGATAAACCTCACTGATACCGAAGACATTGCTTTCTTTAGCTTCGATCACAACGCGCAGTGCGTCTACGATTTCCTGAATTTCAGGGTCAACTAAGTTTTCTGCATTTAGATCAGCAACTCCTTGCGCGTCTGTGGCATAGGCACCGCTGATTTCAGGATCATAGCTGTCAGGTTTGATGACGCCGTTCTCATCAAAATCGATGACCAGACGACCGACATACCTATAGTTGCCGTCGGTGTTAACAACCGCAACCGGATTGCCATCAGCGCCCGTTTGGATGATGGGATAAACGCCTTGAGCGGTGTCACCCTCGCGGAGGCGATCAGTCTCGTCTACCAAACGAGTATTAGAGCCACCGGCAACGATGATATCAACATCAGTTAGACGATTGGCTAACTCCTGCTCGATCGCAATCTGCTGCATGTGAGACAGCACAATCACTTTGTTGATACTGGGGTCAGTCGCCAATAGAGCGTCTACATCAGTCTGAATTTCAGCAGCCAAAGCGTCCAGCTGCTCAGGCGTAGGATTGCCATCGAAATCCCCGGGTCGAACAGTGACATCGTCGGGGCTAGCGATCGTGGTAATCGTAGGCGTGGTTGCACCAACTACACCGATCTTTTCGCCGTTAACGTCAATGACGGTGCTGGCCGCGATGCTGTTGGGTTGAGGAGCCGCTGCATCGGAGACCACCAAGTCAGCCAGGTTGGCATCCGTGCTGAAGTCAAGGTTGGCGCTGAGGTAAGGAAAAGCCGTACCGCCATAGGTTTCATCAATATCCGGCGTTTCAGGGTCGTCTTCCCCACCTGCAACTAAATCACGAATTAGCCCAGTACCAAAGTCAAATTCGTGGTTCCCCAGAGCGATCGCTTGAAACCCAAGCTCATTTTGAATCAAGATGTCAGCGCGACCTGGACCCCCATAAACCTCCTCAGACGCTGTGAAAAAGAGTCCGGGTAAAATCGCATCACCAGAGGACAGAATCAAAGTGTTATCTTCAATCCCATCTGCACCAATATCTTGTGCCTGTAAAGCATTCAGCACAGCCGAAAACTGAGGCGCATCGTCTAAAGCCGGAATCCCTGCTTCTTGGTCAGCCGTATGCAGTAGTTCAAGCGTAAAGTCCATATATCCCTCGTATAGTTGAGAAGCAGACAGCACAACAAGTCAGGACCGACTAAAATCGACACCCGTCCTGAAGTATTGACGAAACCAAATCAGCGCACAGCAATCAAAAGCCAGCACTACCCGGGGTGGAACCGAGACCTCACTTCAACGGCGCTCTTTAAAGCGACATTAGGCACACGCCGACTGGAGACAGCGAAAGCATCTCCCTCGCGGCCCTTAGCCAGAACCCTGGGCAACTATAAGACTTCCAATTGTGTTCACCAGTAACCTTCTCAGACGAAAGTAAAGCGACGGTAAAGCCACACTTAAGACTTCGTATAAACACGGAGCATTCATCATCGCTTTATAACTTTTGGAAGCAACTTGACGTGACCTTCACGAAGTTTCCCTATGGAAGACCATCAACTTTGCGAAGGTTAGCTATGACAACGTTACTTTCCTTGATGAATTGCTCAGGAATCCTCCTGTGTTTAGAAACAGTCTTTGCAGTAGATGTGACGAAGATTACTCTTACATAGCTGGCTGAGGTTAAGCCCTGATTAGCCAGTAGTCAATCTATAGCTTTAACTATCTAGTGGTCTGTCGCTCAGATTCAACCCCTTCTGCATGCCCATGCTGTGGCATCTCTTTGTGTACCAGAGGCGGGTATGTTCACAGAAACTATTTTGGGTAAAAAATGTAACGATTTAGGATCCGTGTGCGATCGCAAGATTCAGCATCTTTACCACAAAATTTTCTTGGAGATAAGGTCTCAAAAAGTCCCTTTTCACGAGGACATTCAATAAAAAAGTCAATCCAGTCAAGATTTAGAGGGATTAGAGACCAATTTCTTTAAACTTGCTTCACAGTCAAACTGCTACCGTTTGAATCGAAATAGCAGCTAGTACGGCTAAGTAATTTTAAGACACTCCACCCTGCGTCTCTACACGGACTTTTGTAAACCGATGGGCCATCTCACATTCACCTTTATTAAAGGCCACCCCTTATGTCTTTTACCCCCACAATTAACCTTTCAGATTTAGACGGTAGCAACGGCTTTGTCATCAATGGCGTTGATAGGGATGACCGTTCGGGTCGTGCTGTCAGTGACGCCGGAGACATCAACGGCGATGGCATTGATGATTTGATCATTAGCGCTCCCAATGCTGACCCCAGCGGTCGGTTTGAGGCTGGAGAGAGCTACATCGTTTTCGGCTCCGGTAGCGGCTTTGGAGCTAGCTTAGAGCTGGCTGTGCTCGACGGCAGCAACGGCTTTGTCATCAATGGCATCGATAGCAGAGACTTTTCCGGGGGGGCCATTAGCAGTGCTGGTGATGTCAATGGCGACGGCATTGATGACCTGATTATCGGTGCGCGGGCAGCTGACCCTAACGGTATTGATAGTGCCGGAGAGAGCTACGTCGTTTTCGGCTCTAGTAGCGGCTTTAGAGCTAGCTTAGAGCTGTCTGAGCTCAACGGCAGCAACGGCTTTGTCATCAACGGCATTGATAGCGAAGACTCTTCGGGTGATACCGTCAGCAGCGCTGGAGACATCAACGGCGATGGCATTGATGACATCGTCATTGGCACATCCTCTGCTAACCCCAACGATATCGATAACGCTGGCAAGAGCTATGTGATTTTTGGCTCCACAGCAGGGTTCGGGACTAGCCTCGAACTGTCTGAGCTCGATGGTAGCAACGGCTTTGTTATCAACGGCATTAATAGTTATGACTCTTCGGGTGTTGCTGTCAGCAGCGCTGGCGATGTGAATGGCGATGGCATTGACGATCTGATTATCGGCGCACCTGGGGCTGACCCCAATGGCAATAACGGCGCTGGAGCAAGCTATGTTGTCTTTGGCTCCAGTAGCGGCTTTGGGGCCAGTTTAGAGCTGTCTGCGCTCGACGGCAGCAACGGCTTTGTTATCAACGGCATTACGCCGTTGGACAGTGTAGGTACTTCTGTCAGCAGCGCTGGCGATGTGAACGGCGATGGCATTGATGATCTGATTATTGGCGCACCCGCCGCCGACCCTAACATTGATGTTATTATTCCATTTCCCAGACCTACTCCAAGCATCGGAGAAAGCTATGTTGTCTTTGGCTCTAGCAGCGGCTTTGGGGCCAGCTTAGAGCTGTCTGCGCTCAACGGTAGCAATGGCTTCACTGTTATCGGTGAGGGGGGCAATGATTTAGGTCTGTTTGTCAGTGGTGCCGAAGACGTAAACGGCGACGGCCTTGATGACCTGATTATTGGTGCCCGTGGAGAGAGCTATGTGATTTTTGGCTCCACGGAAGGCTTCGGAGCCAGCCTAAAACCCTCTGATCTGAATGGCAGCAACGGCTTTACCATCAGCGGTTACTCTACTGCTTTAAGCGGCGCTGGAGACGTTAACGGCGATGGCTTCAACGACCTGATTATGGGCTCATCTGGAGCTGACATCAATGGTGTTGACTCTGCCGGACAGAGCTATGTGGTCTTTGGCGCAAGCCCTGAGTCGATATTCGCTTCGAATTTGGTATTCACTTTTGAACAGTTTGTTCAGTACCAGGCCATCGATGAAGGTTCCACTTTGCCCTTCAGTGAAGACCTCTATTTACTGGCTAACCCTGACGTTCAGGTGGCTGTGGATCAAGGAGGCTTCACCAGTGGCTTAGAGCACTTCACGCAATTTGGTGACGCTGAGGGACGAGCAACATTGCCGTTGGATCTTGAGGTTGGCGGTCTTCGACTATCGGCGCTCTTCGATGAAACTTACTATCTCAGTCAGCATGGTGATATTGCGATCGCGGTAGAACAGGGCGTCTTCAGTAGTGGCTTTGAGCACTTTGTCCTATCCGGTGTGGCCGAAGGACGTAGCCCCAGCAGCTACTACGATGAAGCGATCTACTTCGCCAATAACACCGACGTGGCCGCTGCCGTGAATAACGGCACGATTACCAGCGGGCTGATTCACTACTTAACCACCGGCCACATCGAAAACCGTACTGCTAGCGCACTGTTCAATCCCCAAGACTATCTGCTCAACAACGGTGATGTGCAAGCGGCGGTGGAGGCTGGCGCTTTTGACAGTGCCTTTGATCACTTCATTGAGGCCGGAGCCGAAGAAGGTAGAGTCTCGCCCCTGCTGTTTGAAGAGGCGTTTTACCTCTCTCAGAATCCTGACGTCGCGGCGGCTGTTGATGCGGGTAGCTTTGCTTCCGGCTTTGAACACTACGTCAGCATTGGGCAAGGAGAGGGTCGCGACCCCAGCATCTTTTTTGATGAAAGTACTTATCTGGAGGCCAACCCAGACGTGGCTGAGGCCGTTGGCAATGGTGCTTTTTCCAGCGGCATGGAACACTTTTTCCGCAGCGGGCGGGCTGAAGGCAGACCCCTGGGATAAAAAAACTGCTCTCTAGACAGCTGAACCAAGAAGGTAGCAGCTGATGGAGCCTCCTCTAATCTCAACACGGCCATCTCATACAGAATCACACATTCAATGGGTCGTCTCACGTATCCCTCTATCAAAGGTCAATCCTTATGTCTTTTCCCTCCACAATTAACCTTTCAGAGTTAGACGGCAGTAACGGCTTTGTTCTCAACGGTCTCGGTAACGGGGATAGATCAGGCACTGCTGTTAGCAACGCCGGAGATATCAACGGCGACGGCATCGACGACCTAATTATCGGTGCTCCCCAAGCTGACCGAATGTTTGATGTAAAGACCGGCAAGAGCTATGTCGTCTTTGGCTCCACGGACGGTTTCAGCGCTAGCCCAGATCTCTCTGCACTCGACGGCAGCAATGGTTTCACGATTCAAGGTTTTAACATCATTGACTCTGCTGATGACTTTAACTACTCCGGTTATGACGTCAGCAACGCTGGAGATATCAACGGCGACGGCATCGATGATCTGATCATTGGTGCCCCTCAGACTGACGTCAATGACAACCGCAATGCTGGAGTGAGCTATGTGATTTTTGGCTCCACAGCTGGCTTCGAAGCCAATCTGGAATTGGCTGCACTCAACGGCAGCAACGGTTTTGCCATTAACGGCATTGATGGCTACGACTACTCAGGACGTGCAGTGAGTGGTGCTGGAGACATTAATGGCGATGGTTTTGATGACCTAATCATCGGCGCAGATTGGGCTGACCCCAACGGTAACTCTGGTGCTGGGGAGAGCTATGTGGTCTTTGGCTCCAGCGGCGGCTTTGGGATTAACTTTGAGCTCTCTGCACTCAACGGCAGCAACGGCTTTATCATCAACGGCATCGACAGCGGTGACTATTCAGGACGTACGGTGAGCGGCGCTGGAGATATTAATGGCGACGGTCTCGATGACCTGATTATTGGTGCCCGTAGAGCTGACCCCAATGGGATCCCCTTGGCCGGAGAGAGTTATGTGGTCTTTGGCTCCACGGATGGCTTCGGCGTCAGCCTAGAGCTCTCTGCACTCGACGGCAGCAACGGCTTTGTCATCAATGGTGCCGATAGGGGCGACTTTTCGGGACGTGCCGTCAGCGGTGCTGGAGATGTCAACGGCGATGGCATTGATGACCTGATTATTGGTGCCGATTTTGCTGATCCTAACAACGTTGACTATGCCGGAGAGAGCTATGTAGTCTTCGGCTCCACGGACGGTTTCGCCGCCAACCTAGAGCTCTCTTCGCTCGACGGCAGCAATGGTTTTGTCATTAACGGGATTGATCGCAGTGACTTTTCAGGACGTGCTGTCAGCGGTGCTGGAGATGTCAACGGCGATGGCATTGATGACCTGATTATCGGTGCCTTCAATGCTGACCCCAATGGGCAAGATCAGGCCGGAGAAAGTTATGTTGTGTTCGGTTCCAGAATCGGCTTCGAGGTCAGCTTGAATCTGTCTGCCCTCAACGGTCGCAACGGCTTCGTCATGAACGGCGTTGATCGCAGCGACTATTCAGGCTATGCCGTCAGTGGTGCTGGAGACATTAACGGTGACGGCCTCGATGATCTGATCGTGGGTGCTTTCAATGCTAGTCCTGAAAATACCTTCAACTTTAGTGGCGGAAAGAGCTATGTAGTGTTTGGCTCAAGAATTGCTCCGGTGTTTACCTTTGAGCAGTTCTTTCTGTATCAGGCCCTTGATGAGGGCACCAACCTGCCCTTTAGTGAAGCCCTCTATCTGCTGGCCAATCCTGACGTTCAAGCAGCGTTAGATCAGGGTGTCTTTGAGAGTGGTTTCGAGCACTTTACTGAGTATGGCGAATCCGAGAGGCGAGCAACAATACCGCTGGATCTCGAAGTCGGTGGTCTCCGGCTCGCAGCACTCTTTGATGAGACGGACTATCTCAGTCACAATGCCGATATTGCTACCGCAGTCAAACAGGGTGTCTTCAGCAGTGGCTTCGAACACTTCGTCCTGTCCGGGCTGGCAGAGGGCCGCAACCCCAGCAGCTACTATGATGAGGCCACTTACTTCGCTAACAATGCTGATGTGGCGGCGGCTGTGGAGGACGGCGCATTCACCAGTGGCCTGGTTCACTATCTGACCATCGGCCACATCGAAAACCGCGTCGTTAGCACACTGTTCAATCCCCAAGACTATCTGCTTAACAACAGTGATGTACAAGCGGCGGTTGATGCTGGAGCCTTTGACAGTGCCTTTGAACACTTCATCGAGGCGGGTGCAGAAGAAGGTCGGGTCTCAACCCTACTGTTTGAAGAGGCGTTTTACCTCTCCCAGAATCCCGATGTTGCAGCTGCTGTCGATGCGGGCAGCTTAACGTCCGGCTTCGAGCATTACGTCAGTGCCGGACAAGGAGAGGGGCGCGACCCCAGCGCCTTGTTTGATGAAAGTGCTTACCTAGAGGCCAACCCAGACGTGGCTGACGCTGTCATAGCGGGTGCTTTTTCTAGTGGCTTTGAGCACTTCTTCCGCAATGGTCGGGCTGAGGGCAGGCCCTTAGCGTAGTTAGTCCGAGTTCGGGATAAGAATTAAAGGGGTTACTAGGAGACTTTAAGGGCCAAATCCCGTCTCGGGGGGGGCGCAGGACGGGGTGAGCCTTTCCGAGGACTTAATCCACCCCGTCAGTCCCTCCCTGAAGAGGAAAGTCACGGGCTTTCTCTTAACCCGGACTGAAGTTAGTTAGAAATGGGTACCGCATTCTGAAGACTGTGCACTTAGTGCTTTGTCAATATCCAAAAGGTGTGTATTCATAGGTTGGCGTAGAACGAAGTGAAACCCAACCTTGACAAGGGTTAGGTTGGGTTTTCTGACGGCAACCCAACCTACAAATTGAAAACTGACAGACCACTAGTAGTCTGTCGAAGCTAAATTTCCGGGTTGAGATAGGGGTAGGGGGATAGTCCCAGGGATCGCTGCATCAAATCATAAGAGGCTGAGTAAACACCCTTTTCCCTCCCTTTTATTCTTGACTGAACACGAGGTGGGTACCCTTGAGGTAGAGTCACCTCGGCCTCTGTTTCCAAGATTTATTTGCCACATTTAAGCTGATTGCCTTTGCCACCATGACCTCAGCATTTCCAACCCCTGCACTAAGCCTAACCGCGTCTCGGCAGTTCACCGCTTGGCTAGCGGCTCAGACTGCCAGCATTGCTTTCACTACCTACCAGGCAGGAAAAGTATTCTTCATCGGCTTACAGCCAGACGGTAGCCTCTCGGTTTTTGAGCGCACCTTTGAGCGGTGTATGGGTTTGGCGATCGCGGGCAACAGTCTCTACATGAGTTCGCTCTATCAACTGTGGCGTTTTGAAAATGTGCTGCTCCCTGGACAAAAATATCAGGGATACGACGCCCTCTATGTGCCCCAGTTCAGCTTGATTACGGGTGACCTGGATATTCACGACATCGTCATTCCAGCAAATCAGCATTCAGCAGAACAGACGCCAACGCCTATCTTCGTCAACACGCTGTTTAGCTGTTTAGCCACCACTAGCAAAACCCACAACTTTAAACCCCTGTGGCAACCGCCCTTTATCTCTAAACTGGCGGCTGAGGATCGCTGCCACCTCAATGGTCTGGCCATTAGAGAGGGACAACCTCGCTATGTCACCACCGTTAGCCGTTCAGATATGGGGGAAGGCTGGCGCGATCGCCGCTTGGATGGGGGTTGCGTCATCGACGTGCAGAGCAACGAGATCATCGCCAGCGGCCTCTCCATGCCCCACTCTCCCCGCTGGTATCAAGATCGGCTCTGGGTGCTGAACTCTGGCTGTGGCGAGTTTGGCTATGTTGACTTGCAGACGGGCGACTTCCAGCCAGTGGCCTTTTGCCCTGGCTACCTACGCGGCTGTGCTTTTGTGGGTGACTTTGCGATCATCGGCATTTCCAAACCCCGCAACAACCAAACCTTCTCTGGATTGCCTCTGGATGACCTGCTGATTGAAAAAGACGCTGAACCCCGCTGCGGTCTACTGGTCATTGATTTAAACACGGGCGATGTCGTCCATTCCCTACGCATTGAAGGCGTAGTCGAAGAGCTATACGACGTGCAGGTGTTAGAGAACATACGCCGACCGATGGCGATCGGTATTCGTAGCGACGAAATTCGCCGCTTCATCCGCGTAGACGATACACCCAGAGTTTGATCCGGCTGTTTCCATCGCTATCTCGCCATCGTCTAGAGTATGCAACTAGTGATCTGAGGGGCGTCGCTGCGCTACTCTATGAAACATCTTGGGGAATTAGCTCAGCTGGTAGAGCGCTGCGTAGGCAAAGCCTAGCCGAAGGCTATTCGCACCGCAAGGGGGCGTCGCTGCGCTACTCTGGTGAGAATCTTGGGGAATTAGCTCAGCTGGTAGAGCGCTGCGATCGCACCGCAGAGGTCAGGAGTTCGAATCTCCTATTCTCCATTCTCTTATAAGTCATATATATCAGAGGTTATATCGCCCATCAATAAATTGATTCAGAGCTTTGCCGAGTGCCTGAGGTCATGAGCAGTTACACCACTTTCGACCATTTTGGTTAGAACTTGGATCGAAAATTGTCCAATCAGATGCAAGCCAGCGGTGATGACCTCTAAGGCAGATTGATATTTCCCAGTGGCAATTTGACGTTGGATGAGCTGTTGAGAAACACTTGCATGACGGCCTGAGAAAGGCAATTTTTCTTGCCTCTGATTCTCAGACGTAGGTTCGAACCAAGGATTATTGCCTGAAACCACCGTTCTCGTTGAGCTGTGACAAGTATGGGCCAAAAAGAGATGGATTAGAATGACGGCATACTGTCATCCCTTTATTTGACCAGATGGTCAGACGGGCGGATAGGCTGACGCCACTACGGACTGATCGAAAATGCCATGATGATTCCGGCTGTCACGCGAGACCTGACCTTTGAAGCGTTCATTGACGTTGAGGATGGTACTGAACTCAATGAATTTGAACTGGTCGATGGGAGGCTGGTGCTCATGCCGGAGCCGGATGATTGGCATGAAGAGATTTTAGAGTTTCTCTCGTTTATGCTTGAACTGCAGTATTGACGCATGAGATTGCGGTACTCGGTGCGAAAGCGGAATGCATTGATGATTGACAACACGAGAGGCCGCCGCCCTGATGTGGCAGTGATTGATCGTCCTGCAACCCGACGGGAAGATCGGCAACCGGGGATTCGCAGCGTTCCTCGGATGATTGTGGAGATTGCCTCGGGAAACTGGAGTACGGACTTGGTGGAGAAGCAGGAGGAGTATGAGGCGCTACAGGTGCCAGAGTTCTGGATTGTGGATTACCGGGGGCAGATTCCAGCGAAGTATTGTCAGCGGGGGAAGGGAAAGAAGGTGATTGTGCTGACGCTGGTGGATGGGGTTTATCGGAAGGCGGAATATGTGGAGGGGGAGGCGGTGCCGTGTCTAACGTTTCCGGAGTTGGAGTTGACGGTGGAGCAGATTTTGGCGGCTGAGGAATAAGTCAAAGGTTTTACAAAGCTGCAAAGTACCGCCAGCAAGAAACTGCCAATCTGGCAAATTCGCTTCCATAGATGCCCTGAAGTCCATTCTCGGCAGCGATAGCGCTTGGAATCAAAAGCTAACTCAGCAGGTGTTTTTATGTGTACTGTATTTCTCTTAAATAATCGTCATCCGATAACCTAGTTCTCTCATGCAACGCAAGTATATAATACCAATGTACTAAATAGGGAGTTCGAGTGTTACATCGGCAGAAGGCGCTACTTGCAATTCTTCAACAGGTGGGGGGACAAGCAACCACCCTTCAGTTGATGAAGTGGGCATTTCTGCTGGGTCAGGAAACGCAATCTCGTGGTGGTAAGACTTTTTACCAGTTCTTGCCTTTTCGCTATGGACCCTACTCATTTACCCTGAACCGTGAAGCAGATACGTTGGTTCGCAACGGCTTTATGGAGAAGGCTGCCGATAGGCTTTGGCAGTTGACGTCTTTAGGAAGTCAACAGGAAGTTAAGCTGCCTAGAGCGATCGCTCAAGACATTACGACTGTCACTCAGCAGTACGGCAGTTTTTCTGGCTCAGCTTTGATCGAGACTGTCTATGCCAACTATCCCTGGTTTACGGTTAACAGTGATTTGCCGGGACAACGCCGAGAACAGCGCCCCATTGCTGATCCGGCAATTTACACCGCTGGTTATGAAGGTAAGACCGTTGATGAGTTTTTGAATCTGCTGATGCGATCGGGTATTCGTCGGTTGATTGATGTGCGTTACAACCCGATTTCCCGTCGCTACGGTTTTCACAAGAGCACGCTACAGCGGTTATGCAACGCGCTGGATATTGATTATCAGCATTTGCCTGAGTTGGGGATTCCGGGGTCAGCGAGAGCCAATTTGTCTTCAACGGATAGCTATGTGGCTCTGTTTAAGGAATATCGGTGTGGGTTGCCGGATCGCTGGGATGACTTGCAAAGGGCAATGTCGTTACTGAAGTCTGAGCCGAGTGTTTTGGTGTGTATGGAAGCGAATCCGGAGTGCTGTCACCGGAATGTGCTGGCTCAGCATTTGATGGGCATGATGGAGTTGCCAATAAAGCATCTCGGATAAGCGGCATGAGCGATCGCCCGATTAACACGAAAGTTCTGATTACGGTGATGACCTATCCTCATCCGTCGCGAGGATATCAAGAACTGGTTTGTACGGCGGGTATTACTGAAAACGATGAATGGGTGAGGCTGTATCCGATTGACTATCGGTATCGACCGAGAAGTCAGCAGTTTCGTAAATATCAATGGGTGGAGATTGACCTGTTGCCACGTGGTGACAAGAACGATCGCCGCAAAGAGAGTCGAAAGCCGTTTTTGGATTCTTTACAGGTATTGGGGGAGCCGTTATCGACCAAAAAAGGCTGGCAGGAACGGCGGGAAATCATTGACCGAATGCCGACTTATACGGTGAAGCAACTGCGGGAGCTACATGAAACTGAACGCATTTCACTGGGGATTGTGCGCCCGACGAGGGTGCTGGATCTCAAAATTGAGCCGGCTGAATCGGAGTGGAAGCCGGAATGGCAAAACCTGTTTGACCAACTGACGCTATTTGGTCCGGTGCAAAAGCCGCTGCGCAAAATACCGTACAAGTTTAGCTATGTTTTTGAGTGCGAAGACAGCCACAGACCGCACAATGCCATGATTGAAGATTGGGAATTGGGTGTGCTTTGGCTGAATGAGGTGGCTCGATTAGGGGATGAAGAACAGGCGGCTTTGAGTGTGAAGCGAAAGTTTTTTGATGAGATTTGTAGCGATAAGAAAGACACACTGTTTTTTATGGGAACGGTGTTTCCTTACAATACTTGGGTTGTTTTAGGTATCTTCTGGCCACCTAAGCAGTCAAAGCCGGATTTTATTCAAGGTTCACTATTTTAACATTTGTAAACTGGCAAAGTGTTTCAAACCTGACATTGCGGCTCTGCAATTTACAGATACAACCTAAGCACAGATACCAGTTAACGGTTGGCGGAAACCCTCGTTTTGGCGTTGAAACCCACATTTCGCAGGTTGAAAAATAGAATTAGGTATTTTATTGGATACCCTGAAACGCTTGCCATGTAAGCATTTTACCATTTTTTGGTTTTTGCATCCCTCACCGCTGAAAACCAGACTGACATTGGAGCAGAGCTTTCGGCCCAACCATCAGTGACACTTACCTTCCAGTCCAATTTGCCAACTACGATCGTGGATAGAAAACCGTGCCAATTGTTCCTGAAACCCACATTTCGCAGGTTGAAAAATAGAATTAGGTATTTTATTGGATACCCTGAAACGCTTACCGTGTAAGCATTTTACCATTTTTTGGTTTTTCCATCCCTCACCGCTGAAAACCAGACTGACGCTGGAGCAGAGCTTTCGGCCTAACCACCAGAGTCACTTAACTCTCAGTCTGATTTGCCGACCGCGATCGCGGTTAGGAAACTGTGCCAATTATTCCTGAAAGCGATCAGATTGATGCAGAAAGTGCCAAACCTGGGATCATCGCGATTCAGACATTATCCTTAAAAGGCTTATGGGACAAGGCTTTCAAAAACCTTTGATCTCCTGAGGGAACCTGCGAAATGTCGGCTGAAAGCGACCAGATCGATGTAGAAAGCGTCAAATTTGGAATCAACGCGATTCAGACACTATTCTTGAAACACTTATGGGACAAGGCTTTCAAAAACCTTCGATCTCTTGAGGGAACCTGCGAAATGTCGGTTGAAAAACAACCGGAAATACTTTCAATAGATCGGGCTGAAGCGCTTATCTGCTACAGCTTACAAGTCTGGACGCGAGAGAAGAGAATCTATCACCCCCAACAATTTCTCCACCTCCCGGTCTTCTCCCTTCAAAAATACTCCAAAACATCCCCCGAAATACGCACGCGCCGGGAGGTGCCCGTCCGGTGCTGTCATGTTAAAAGTGAGATTTGAGTATAACTTCCATTCTGCTCCAATGCTAAGGAAGCCTTTTGAGCGCCATCCTACGGCAACACCAAACTTTTCCCAACTACTACCGTATGAGGTTGGGCTGCCACAGCTTTCCCAAATTTTCTTTTGCACACTAAAGCCAAACTTCCCCTGGCCATATTTCACCCACAGGCGATCAATATTGTGCAAATCCAGGCAAGGAAACGTCTTGATATCTTCATGTCGTAACCAGCCTTTTTTTTGCTGATCCATCACCTCGCACATACGGTAAGCAGTTTCCTGATCGGCGGCTTCCCATTCTTGGGCGGCTAGCAGGTCGCGCAGATTGCCATAGTAGTTAGCACCAAACCGCTCAGAGCTGAGAGTCTCATCCACCTCATTCATTAGGGGCGGTTTTGCACCTGTCAAAACCTGAACAACACGTTGCTGAAAAGCCTCCAGGCTGTTCCACGTTTCTTGAAGCTTGCTGAGATTGGCAAGAGAATAAGCTGTTCCGCCCCCAATAGTAGGTGGCTCGAAACCGATAACGTCTCTTTGATGGGGCAGTTGAGACCAATCTTCTTCCTCTGGCATCCAGACTATTCGTACCCATCGGAAATAACCTGCTTCGTTTTCTCTCACCTCATCATCCAGCATTTCAACGATATGGGTAATCTTGGCAAATTGGTTCAGAAGCATCAGATCGCCTTTTGATGCTGTTTTTGCGCCTCGGCTAGTTGATAACCAAAACAACTCGAAAACTCGGCTTTCAATATCACCGCCTCCATTCTGGATGCGTTCGACGGTGTAGGCCCAGACACCATTTGGATCTCGAACATTTTTGAGAAAAAGAATTTTTGAAGGTTCACACTCACTCAACTCTTTGCGGTTGACTTCCGGTAGCGACGGTTTTTGAGGCTCAACTTCCGCTTCGGAAACAGACGTTTCTGTAGTGTCTAAATCCTTATGGCTTTCGCTTTCGTGTTGTCGCTGGCGTTCGTCCTCCGACTTTTGCCTTTCGGCTTCTTGCTGCAAAGTTGCTTCAATCTCTTGAGCTTCTTCATCACTGAGTCCTAAAGTGCTTTGAAACCGCTGCATCCGACGACGCATAGCTTCGCTAGGTGGATTTTCATGATTCAGGGCATCAGCAAAAACGTTTGTGTATTGCTCAATCGCCTCGGCCTTAGCTTTGTATGGTTTTAATTCTTCCTGTTCAACCGCTTTGGCTTCTTCAAAGGTCAAACCAAAAGTGGTGCGGTAGCCATCTAAAATGCTGCGACTGAAAGGGGAAATTTCGCCTCCATCATCTTGTAAACATAGGCGCACTTCGTCGCGATACTGTTCTAGTTTCTGCCTCACCTCACCATACTGAGACGATAGTCGCGTCACGATGGGGGCAATATCCATTTCGGTCAAGCCCAAAGCTGTCTGCAATCGATCTAGCTTGTTTTGGTTAACGTCACTTAAGGGATATTCCTGCTGAATAGCTTGCTGATAGGCTGCTTCATACTGGCTGAGTTTGGCCTGCTTAACCGCTTTGAGCTTTTGCCGAACATCGTCAGCAGCCTTCTTGATGCCTTCAGCAATGTTAGTAAAGGCGTCGTCTAAAGTAGGCCAAATATTGGTGTCGGCTACTGGAGCAGCGTTTTTAGGTAAAGCCTGAAGTTTACCAAAGGGAGCTGACGTCCATATACATCGGCGTAAAATCACCGGAATTACGCAAGCTTCTTCAGCTTGATGGCGTTCTATTGCCCGTTTAATTTCAATATCACGGCAGTAGCTAGAAGCGATGAAGTCTGAGCTGATCAGCAGCAAAATAATTTGAGCCGAATTCAGATTGTCTTTAATTTCGCGATCCCATTCATCGCCGGGTAGGATTTTGCGATCGTGCCAAGCACTGATATCACCGCACCATTTCAGTATTTCTAAATGGTTTGCTAGTTCATCCCGCAGCGTTTCATCTTTATGAGAATAGGAGAAAAAGACGGTTACTGCATCGCTTGACATGACTGGACTCTTAGAATGACGATCGCTTTCTTCCAATCATATTCTCCTGTCGAGAGGAGAGCCACCCAACCCCAGGATCGGATGGCTCAAAGGCCAGATATTAACTTCTCTGCTGACAGCACCTCAACAGACTAAACACCTATCCCTACTCCGAAGTTATGAAAATTCCTGTCTTTGGAAAATGCGAGTATAGCAGGCACTAAGTTCGCTAAGTATTCGGGTTTCGCACTATCTACCCCTTCAACCGCTTCTGCATCGTCTCCAACTTCCGCAAATCCACTGCCCGTTTCCGCCGTTGATACCGCTCCTTCGCGATACCATTCACCACCTTCATTACCTTCGGATGCTCCGCTAGATACTGATACGCCGCCTCAAACCACACCTCCTTGGTGATCTTCTCATCCATGCAGAGATGCCGTAGCGCTTTATCAATATCCGCTTCCAACCGCGTAGTCGTGCGCACCAATTGCGGTAGGTCCGACCCTTCACCCTGACTCATAGACATGCTGACGTCAACACCCGCCGACTCATCAGAGTCACTGTATCTTGATGTCACGGCTGCATCTGCATCCGGTTGACGAGACTTCACACGGGACGTCTCCTCCAGCCCATCAGCCCGTGGCGGCACGGTCGGGCGCTGCTGTTGCATCAGTCTCTCTAGCGCATCTTCATTCATGGCCTACACCTGCTCCAAGATCTCAATCACCCGCCGCAGCAGTAATTCCAACTCCCCATACCCCAACTCTGCCAATAACCGTCCCTGCCGAATAGCTTGCCTACAGCGCTCACTCACCAAAACCGATTTGGGGGAGCTGTATGGTCTAGCGTGAACCGTTCGCGTTTTTGGGGCGTTTTCGACTTGGAGTCTGTAGCCACATAAGGATGCCTGTAATCAACAGCGTGAGAAGACCTAAGGCATTCAGGAAAGGATAGACAAAATCTAGGTTGATTTGACCGAACTTGCCTCGGTGCAGCTCCAAAAGCCAGAGGAAGTCGTTGGCGCGTTGGTCGGAGACCGGCCTCAGGCCATCGCTCGCAACCGCAAACTGAAAAAGAACACCTGTTGTTAGCGTCAGCAACAATGGCAGCACCATCACGGGTACTAAGGCTCTATGGAGTTGCCGCAGACGAAGCTGGTTGAATTTCATCGGTCAGGTGGGCCTCAATGCCTCTGTATGACAACCTTCGGGAAGACCATTAGGCTTGCAGCCTCTTTTTTGTGAGGGTGACCTTCATGGGCCAGGGCATTTGTCGAGGCAGCTAGCTGTGTTCCGATAGCTACAGTACTACTACCCATCACTGTCCAGTAGTGACTTTCCCAGCGAGTCATTGCGACCTAATCCTCTGTTCTGCTTGTCTGGTTCAGGCTAATGCGGTTGCAAAGTTCAACTCTTCACCAATACGAATCAAGCGTAATCGATCGTCAATGATCATGCCGCAACGAAGAACACCTGATTCTATATCAGCCTCAAACCGTCGGTTGCAGTTTCGCATCTAACGATGAAATGGGGATGAAATCGACCCGATGCATCAGTGGCAGCAGGCGTGGTACGGGTAATAGATTTATAGACGATGGAGCAGAAAACCATCGCCGCGTCTTCTGTCACTTGACCTTCCAGTTGACCCAAGGGTTTAGCTTACAGCTAGGCAGCATTGAGGGGTCATGTCATGGACGCTTGGGTCAATCGCTTCAATCTTGAGCAGCACCCGTGGGTAAGCGGGTTGATGCCGTTTGGGCTGGGTGTTGCCCTGGCTGGTTTAGTCGGTTTGCTGCTTCATTGGGTACCGTCTCAACCGAGATTGGAGGTATATGCGGTGGCGCTGTCGGCAATCGGAGCGGTCTATATTGGCTCAGCGCTGGCGGAAAAACGAGGGCGGAGCATTTTTTTGGAGACAGCGATCACGATCGCCTGTATTGTCCTCGCTCTCACGGGTTTGTGGGTCTCTCCCTTGGCGCTGATCGCAGGCTACGTATTGCATGGCGTGTGGGACGTCCACCCCATTCACGTCGGGACACAGATTCCCCAGCGCTGGTATCCGCCATTGTGCGTGGGGTTTGACTGGGCGATCGCAGTCTTGATTTTCCTTCAGTATGGCGTTGGATAGCCCTACTCAATCAGCGATCGACTTTTCTGAATCTTGCTGATGCTGATACTAGTGAGTGTGCTGGTCATGGGTAGACGTATCCGCATAGCCTCTCAACTGGTCATATCGTTCGATTTGGTCATCTGAAAGCAGAGGGGTAATCTCCAGGTGAGCTTGCAGATGAGTCGCCCGCAGTTCACCGTACAGACTGGCTAATTCCGCCGTCTGTTGGTCTAGAGTTGCGGGGGCGATTTCCTCCATCGCAAACGACTGGCTGAGCTGCGCTTCCTGCTCAACGATGGTCTCTCCCAACTGCTGAGCCCGACCCTGCATCGCGTTGAAAACGGTTTGAATGGCTTGTTCCTGTTCTGTTGAGAGCGCTAAATCCTCTTTCAAATCCAGGACGTGGAGAGGGCCAGGAAAGCTGTTCAACTCAGCCATGCGGGCATATCCTGCCCCCTGACCCTGCAGAAGGTCATCCACCTCTTGGGCGCTGAGACCTCGTACCGGACTATCGGTTTGCCCAGTGTATGGCGATCGATGAGACGTTGAGAGAAAGATGCCTCCCCAAACCCCCATGCCAATGCCGAGAGTTAATCCACCCAGACCTAACAGCCATGTGCGTTTTTGATTCATCGCAACTTCTCTCAGTACTGATCAAGAATGTTTGGCAAAGGCGGCAGTCTCTCCCGACTCGGTGAAGGAGAAGACGGTGTAGGGTTCGACATAGTCGCCAGCTTCCATTCCAGGAGAGCCGATAGGCATTCCGGGAACGGCGATACCTGCGACGTCCGGTTTTTCAGCCAGCAACCGCTGCACGTCTTCAGCAGGAATGTGTCCTTCCACCACGTAGCCATCCACAATCGTGGTGTGGCAAGAGGCCAGATTGGCAGGAACGCCATATTGCTCTTTGATGGCGGTCATGTCTTCGGTCAGGTTGTCTTTGACGGTAAAGCCAGCCGCTTCCATGTGCTCAATCCAAAGTCCACAACAACCACAAGTTGGGCTGCGATAGACGGTAATTTCGGACGTCATTGCTACTTGTTCAGCAGCATCTGTCCCCGGTTGGGCGTTGGGGTCTGGAACCAGGGAACACCCAGTCGCGGCAATCCCCGTTGAAACCAGTCCTACTGAAATCAGCGCAGACGTAAACGAACGACGATTCATAAATTTCTCCCCACCAAAACCTTGGGCTCGTCAGCCCTTTCTACGATAGTTCAGCTCACCAGCTTGACGCACAATCATGAAATGGAAATGAAATTGAGGGCGATCGCCCTTGGCTCATAAAACAGTTCGAATTTGGCCGTTAAGCCGCCAATTCAGTTTTGGCTGAGATCCGGTTATAGTGACGACGCTCGGTTGAACGAGTGCCTCCCGCCATTTCATATTCAGAGCTATTGCGCCCATGAACAATGGCAATGGCTTGCAGCATTTTGGTCGACTTCTCAGACCACTGCTGCTGGGTGCATCCCAGCTATGCAATGAGAAATAATACTTAGATGTTAGAGCTAGGCTTTGGGCAGTTGACCTTACCCTGATAGCCCTATGGATGCGTCTACGGGCACCTCGATTAATTGCTTTTTGATGAGGGGTGAGACTCATCTAAGATCGCGGAGGTTGGCTTGAAGCCACCAGCTATTTCCTGCAAACGTCCTTCTTGAGCCAAACAACTCGATTGTCTCCCCCAAATTCTCGTGATAGAGACAGTTATCCTATGGTTTCAGCAATCATCGCCTGAGTGTCAAGAAAGGCAAGACGCTTGAGGTTGTACACCAAATTCTTCAAGCTAGATTCGTCTTGGCTCGCGTGATGTCAATCGTGCGCAGCAGTTTGCTACCGCCCTCGGTGATCCAACTGCCAAAAACGTGTTCTACCCAAGAAGTCTTTTTTTGCTCTCAAGTTTTTGTTGGCGCGATTGTAAATCCCAGAACCCTTGCTGTCCCATTCGCCTCAGCCACTAGCTTTGGTACTCACATTCCGCAGGTTGACAGATATTTTTACGTGTGCGTCTGCCTCTCAATCTCTGAAAACCTCATGAACACGCAATCTTTGAATATGTACTTTTCTGACGCGGATGCTTGCTGCAACACTTCTAAACAGTTTTCGCTTTAGACGCCGAGTTGCCTACAGCCTTGCCGATAGGGGGTTCTTTGAAGTAAAAGCTTGATGCGCACCAACAATTAAAAGTCAACCTGCGGAATGTCGGTTGGGACATCTTAGGATCTCATAGTGAGATCATCTTGACGATTTTTCGAGGTGCCTTTAAGGAAGCGACATCAAGCAGCAATTCAAAATTGACTCGCAAAACTTCGGCCCAGTTACTTAGGGGAAGGCTCGATGTTTTGCAAATCTTGGAGGGTGTTTGAGATAAACCTCTTAAATTTTGCTTTGTGTTTCAGCTGTACGAGAAGTTGGAAGCCTTTGGAGAACCTTTCGGAAATTGCCTAACAAGCGACCCAGGCTATAATCTTGTCAGCTTTAAGTGAACTTCTCTCAAGCTACTTTCCATGCCTAGCAATACTATTACTGTTTATGTTGCCTATGCTCGGAAAGATGAACCGCTCTTAACTGAGCTAGGCAACCATCTCAGTATCCTCAAAAATCAAGGTGTTATTACCAGTTGGGATAATCGTGATATTGAAGCAGGTGAAGAAACAAATTCTCTGACAACACGTAATCTGGCAAGGTCACAGATAGTTTTATTGTTGATCAGTTCGGATTTTCTAGCCTCAGATGAATTATGGCAATTAGGTGTAACACAAGCAATTTCACGGCATGAGTCAGGAGTTTCAAAGGTCATTCCTATCATCTTGAGACCTTGCGACTGGGATAGCGCTCTATTTGCCAAACTAAAAGCATTACCAAAATACGGCAAACCAATCACTACTTGGGATAACCAAGATGAAGCATTTTTAGATGTTGCCAAAGGTATACGAAAAGCAATTGAGAACTTATGGCAAGAACCCGAATTTACGAGGCTACAGCAATTAGGAAATACTGAAGAAGAAGTATGTCCTTATCGAGGACTGGAAGCATTTAATCCTGACACAGCTGAGTTCTTTTTTGGCCGACAAAAAACTGTAGAACTCATTGCTCAAAAATTGTCTGCGGCAAACTTCGTTCCAGTTATTGGACCTTCAGGAAGTGGAAAATCATCAGTTGTATTAGCGGGCTTGGTTCCTAGTTTGGAAAGTGACTGGTGGGTGCTAGAAACCATAAGACCAGGCGTTGAACCTATGGCAGAGCTTCGGAAGGTGATGAGAAGCCTGTTCGAACGAAAAGCAGACCTGAATGAAATCACGTCACGCTTGAAGACTAAAGGTTTAGTTTCTGTATTAGAGCTACTGCCTAAATCTCATATATTCCAGACTGGAAAGCGTAAGTTATTACTTATAATTGACCAATTCGAGGAGGTGTTTACGATTTGTTCTTCAGAAGAAGAACGAGCAAAGTTTGTTGATTGTATAACAGAAATTCAGACAGCACAAGACTCACCCTTGTCTATTATTACTACAATGCGTGCAGATTTTGTAGAACAATGGCTTGGCCATGGGGATTTGGTACAAACAATTCAAGAGCACGCAGTATGGTTGGGACCATTGCAAAGAGATGACCTAATTCAAGCTATCACTCAACCTGCCAAAAATCAGGGCTATAACTTTGACCCAGGATTGCTAGAACTGATTTTAGAAGATGTAAAAGAGGAGAAAAACTGCTTGCCTTTGCTAGAGTTTGCTCTGACAGAACTTTGGAAAAAACGGGATTTCCAACAATATAAGTTATCACTGGAAATCTATATGGATATGCAACGTTTGAAGGGTGCCTTAAATCAGAGGGCAGAAGAAGTTTATCAACACGATCTGAGAAGTGATGCAGAGAAGATTTGGGTTAAGCGTATTTGTTTGAGTTTACTAAACATTGGGTTGAACATGAAAGATACGCGCAAGCGTCAGCCCAGGAAAACACTACTGGATATGGGCGACTCTAAAGATACCAAAGATCTCATAAATGATGTGATTGAAATTTTAATTAAAGGGAGACTGCTAGTTGCTACTAAGGATGATGAAATTGACTTGGTACATGAAGCTTTGATGAATGGATGGAACCGCTTTACTGATTGGAGACGGGAAGATCGAGATCTGTGGCGTATGCTTGATTATGTCAAGAGGGAATTCAATTTTTGGTTAAGCCATGAGCAATCTGATGACTTTTTGATGCAGGGTGGACGCTTATCCGAAGTCACTCAAAGATGGCAAGAACTTAAGCCTCACTTATCTATTCAAGCTCAGGATTTCTACCAACGAAGCCATTTTAGTAGAAGAGCTAATAGATCTTTCCAATCAAACATTAATGAATACAAAGAGAAGCTCTCAAACCTCGAAGCTAAACTAGCTAAAAGACTTCAGGAGCTTGAAGAGACTTTGGATTTATCTCAGGACAACTATGCTGAGCAACTTCAAAAGCTCCGATCAGATATTCGAGAACTCATCAGAAAAGCGGATCGATTTGAAGATCGAATGCAAGCTTCTCACGTAGCTTCAGTTTGGCTACTAGAAAATAAAGCCGAGCTGGTTCAGTTCATAATGAAATCTATTTCAAGAAGCCATCCAGAATTCACTCGACCTGGTGGTTGCTTCTACCACACGGACAACCTCCAAGAGGTCCATCAGGATATAGACTATTACGTGACATGGTTAGTTGACAGCCTAAAGAGAGGAGAACCTATTGACAATGAGCTAAAGAAAAATATTTTCTTAGATAAAAGCATATATGCCAAGGCTTTCGAGGTGCTTCAAGAAAATCTCTCACTCAATTCTGTTTCTGATAAAGCAACTGACGAACTTGGATTATATTTAGATTTCTTAGTTGCTTACTTCAGATTTCTAGCTTAGAGCGTGTTTTAGGGGTTCGGATATAGTGTCTTTAACTGCAAATTAAGTAACATGAAATCAAAACCTACGGTGTGACTTTTGACTTTAAAAATTGCCTATTAGGTAGGCTCGACAATATCATTTTCGAGTTGACTTATTGTCTCAAGCACCTGATTCTTACTCTCATTCAGGATCTCTTCTGTATCAGACTCAGCCGTCGTAGGTATCTGACGTTTTGCATTGTTCAAATCTTGCTTGAACTCACCCAGCGGAAATTTATCTTTACTAAATGGACAATACGGGTCCCTTTTTGGGCAGTTGTATCGATTTGACCTAGGTCCTCTGCAATCGCCTCTTCCTTTGGCGCAGGCCATAGATTAGTCTCCTGAAGAGCAAAAGTACAATTCACTCTTCAAAAAAAAGACTTTTCGTCAGGATGATTATCAGTACTAGTGTTTGATTTTTGACGACTGATTAGTAGCAGTGTCGATGATGCCCATACCTATAATGTTGCCCCGAGGCCAAGCAAGCTGAATTGGAACGTCAAGAGTTTCTTGCCACATTTAGCGGTCAAGCTTAGATCCAGCATCCTTTGCCCTGAGTACGGTATCCCTTAAGGCCTTGTCGTTTCCGAAATCTTTCTCGGCTTTGTCTAAGCTAGACTGCATCTTTTTAATAGATTCATCAAATTCTCGACGTGGAGACTTCTCACTTCTAACCATTTAATTGTAGATATGTCACTGCCTTATATTTTTCATTGACTGAAGAGCTAATCAGGATACTCTTGACTGAAGTAGATCAAGAATACTACTATAGAGCAAGCTAGTGCGATTACAGATCGCCGTAACTAAGTTGACACCAGCAAACCGAGCATTTCTTCACTGTTCACAGGTCTCTAATCGGTGGATTAATTAAATTGCCAGGAATGGAATTGTGCTTGGTGTATTGAGAGACTTCATTCTGGCTATCCCACCCATCTCTCCCTTGACCCTACAGCCAGCTATAAGGTTTAGACTGAAGCCAGAGCTAGCGAAGAACAGCTATGGCCGTCATTACTGGATTTGAAAATTGGGGAAGTCGCGAAGCAAGCTGGTGTTGCCGTAGGCGCGTTGCGGTATTACGAGAGTCTGGGGCTCATTCAGTCAGAGCACGGTGAGAACAGCTACCGCTACTATGCGCCCGAAACCGTGCAGCAGGTGCAGTTTATCAAGAAGGCCCAGGTGCAGGCGGTATCGATCTTTGGGGGGTATCGGCGACAGTTGCAGGTAGTGGTTGATCGTCAGCAGCTAGCAGCTTACGGCCTGTCGATTTTGCAGGTGCGCGATGCGATCGATGCCAACAACATCAGCCAAGGCGCGGGGGTCCTGACCCAGGGTGATTCCGAAATTTTGGTGCGGGCCGATAAGCGAGCGCTCAGTGCCGCCGATGTGATGGACTACCTATCCTGGAGCAGGACGGCCAGGTGGTCTACGTCCGCGATGTGGCTACGGTAAAGGATACCTTTGAGGAGCGACGCAGCGGCTACCGCTACAACGGCGAGGCTGCCCTTGCCGTCAACGTCATTCAGAAGCCGGACTCCAGCTCACCCCAGGTGATTAAGCAGGTGCGGGCCGAGCTAGAGAAAATTCAGGCAGAAAATCCCGGTCTCAGCTTTGAGGAAGCCTACGACAACTCCTATCTGGTCAATATCATCTTCGACAGCACCTTTCAAGAGCTGCTGATCAGCGTGCTGCTGGCGGGCATCGTGATTCTAATCTTTTTGGCAGACTTTCGGGCCAGGGCAATCATTATGATCTCGATTCCCACATCCCTGGCCCTTTCCACACTGCCTTTCATGCCCATTGAGATGTCGCTCAACTCTTCTATCCTGATTGGCATGATGATGGCGATCAGGAAGCTGGTGGATGACTCGATTATCGTCATCGACTCCATCGATCAAAAGCTGCGTCAGGGGTTGCGACCGATGCAGGCAGCGATTCGAGGTACCGGAGAAGTATTTCTCGCCAGTGCGGCAGCGAGCTGCGTGATGATTGCAGCACTATTACCGACAATTCTTGCCGGAGGACTGACTGGGCTGATGTTTGTGGGCATCGGCTGGCCCATGGTGTTTGCCTTCATCGCCTCGCTGATTGTCTCGGTGACGCTGATTCCCCTAATTGCCGCTTTCGTCCTGAAACCACCTCAAGAGCGACGACAACGACAAACCTGGCCGCAATGGTTGACCACGCCAATGCGGGTGGGCTTCCAGAAACTGGAGCAGGGCTACGGCTGGCTGCTCGATCGCTGCATGAACAATCGCGAAATTACGCTAGCGATCGCGGGGTCTGCGATTGTGCTGGCCATTGCTATTTACCCCTTCGTGCCCCAAGAAATGATGCCCCTGGGTGATTCCGGCCAGTTCATGGCCTCCCTGGAAATGGAAGCCGGGACCTCCTTCGCGAAAACGGACGAGAGCGTTTACCAGCTAGAACAACTCCTACTCGCCCAACCCGATATTGCCAAAGTCTCTGCCCAAACCGGCTTTGAGCTGACCCGCAACAGCACCTATTTCACCGGCTACAGCATGGGCAGCGTCAACTCGGCGTCACTGATTGTCACCCTGGAGGATGAGCGCGAGCGCGACATCTGGGAAATCATGGACAGCGTCGAAGCCGAGGCCCGTCGCACCATTCCCGGCCTGCGCCGCATTGCCTTCAAAGAGATGGGCGTGGACGTCATGGCCACCTCCGCTGCACCGATCCAGCTCGCGGTTTATGGCGAAGACCTGGACGTATTGCACCGTCTAGCGGAAGGTGTCCTTCGCATTGCCGAAGACACTCCCGGCCTGGTGATGGCCCAGATCAGTTCGGCCCTGACTCAGCCGGAATATCAGCTCACGGTTGATCGCCGTCGGGCAGAAGAATTGGGATTAGACGTGCGGATGGTGGCCCAGCAGGCCCGCTATGCCCTGAATGGGGGCTTCACCCAGCGCTACTACAACCGCCCGAACCTGCGGCAAAACTCGATTTTGGTGCGGTATGAAGAAGAAGATCGGGGCACCGTAGACAACTTGGCTAAAATCTATATTACCACATCCGACAGGCAGCAGGTGCCGCTAAACACCGTCGCTACCTTAGAACGTCAAAGCGGCCCGACTCTGATTGAGCATGTGGGCGGTAAGCGGGTAGTGTACGTCAATGGCTACTACCGCAAAGGTGGCCCTGCGTCGATGGATTTGTCGATGGCGATCGCTATGCGGGCGGGGCAAGAACTCAACTTTCCTCCGGGCTACGGTGTTGACTCCATGGGCGACATGACCGACATGATGATCGAGTTCGATCGCCTGCTCAAGGGATTGCTGGTATCACTAATTTTGATCTACCTGATTCTGGTAATTCAGTTCGGCTCCTTCATCCATCCCCTAGTCATGATGCTTTCGGTGCCACTGCAACTGGTGGGCGTTTTTGGGGGACTAATCCTAGCTCAGCAAACCCTGTCGAGTGTATCAATTCTGGGCATCGTGATTCTCTCAGGGCTATCGCTCTCCGCTGCCATTCTGCTGCTAGAGCTAATTTTGGCGAAACGAGCTGAAGGGGTACCTCGGGATGTCGCGATTCGTATGGCTGGCCCAGTGCGGCTGAAAGCGATCACCATGACCACCCTCACTACCGTAATTGTCATCGTGCGGCTGGCCTTTTTCCCCGAAATCGGCATGGATGCCTACTCACCCATTGCTACAATGATTTTGGGCGGACTGCTGCTCTCCACGCTGCTGACCCTGGTGGTGGTGCCAGTGGTGTATTCCTTCGTCGACGATGCGACCGAATGGCTGAAGCGACGGGGACGGCAACGCAAAGTAGTTAGGCGTTCAAAAACAGTTGATTTGCCAGCAAAGTAATTAGGTCTGATTATAATTATGCTACGAGAGATTTGCTGGAGTGCCGTACATAGTACCCATCGCGAAAATTATTTTTTCAAAAAGCCAGGGATTCTAGAAAGTTTTCGCACTCTAAAAAAGCCACTTCCAAGCTTATTTCATAGAGTACTTTGTAAACATATCCAGGATCAAAGATATACTATTGCTCAAGGATTATAGAAAATGGAACTACATGCATACACTAGAACAATTTCCGATCTTTTCTCTGTCAAAAAGAAATATGTCGTCCCTAGATTTCAAAGAGAATACTCATGGACGAAAGAAAAAGTTTCTGAGTTATGGGATGACATCGTTTCAAGTATTCTCATGAACGAAGACGGTGAGTTAACTCATGAAGAATATTTTATTGGCTCACTTGTTCTCGTAGGAGATGACAAGTCTGTATCGATGCAAATCGTTGATGGTCAACAGCGCCTTACAACACTTACAATCCTGCTTTCCGCTCTCTGTCAAAGGTTTGTGGAAATTGACAGAAAGAACTTGGCTGAGTCCATCTATGAAAACTACATTGCAGGAAAAGATGATGATGGCAATTATTACTTTAAATTAGAAAACGAAACACCTAAACCTTTTTTTCAAACAACAATTCAGCATATTGACAAAAGAGGAGAGTTGCCATCTTCAGAAGAAGAGAATACTCTTTTAAATTCATACAATGAATTCTATTCTTATACTTCCAAGAATCTCTTAGCGAAGAAGTTTAGACAGCTTGATATAGATGATGAATTGTATGAAAAGCTTTTGAAAGCAATTAGAGATCAAGTTGTCAAGTATCTCAAAGTCATCTTTATAACTGTCGGAGAAGAAGATGAAGCCTACACAATATTTGAAACTCTCAATGCGAGAGGAATGGATTTAAGTTTTGTAGATTTAATAAAAAACAAAGTATTTAAAAGTTTCAACACGATTCATCCTGACGATTTTGCCAAAACCAAATGGAAAGAATTACGGAGCGTTATAACATCGAGAGATGGTGTAGGTAGCTTGGAAACCTTTGTAAGACATTGGTGGATAGCTAGATATAACTACACAAGTGCAGACAACGTTTACAAGCATTTCAAAAAACTTTGGAATAGTGGCGAAATAGATTCTAAAAATTTTTTGGAAGAGTTAGTCTGTGATGCCGCTCTTTATGCAAAGATATCTTCCCCCATTTCAGAAGACTTTAAACAGCAAGAAGAAAAGGATATATATAAATCTTTGGCTGCACTCAAGATCTTCAACATCAGTCAGCAAAGACCTTTTATACTAAGCCTTTTCAAGGCTTGGCAAAGAAAGTACTTGAAGTTGGGTGACGTTAAGAATACGCTGTCCTTCCTTGAGAAATTCCATTTTTCTTTCAACGCGATTTGTTCTATGAGACCTTCAGGGATTGAAGGGAGTTATTCTAAAGCCGCAAGACAATTGATAGAAGCAACAGATAAGCATTCAGCCAGAAAAGTTATTGAAGAACTTATTCAACAATTAAGTGCAAGAATACCTGACAGAGATAGTTTCAGTGAAGGCTTCTCTAAACTGAAATTCCTTAAGGGTAAGACTACGCAGAAGAAGCTTATTCAATACGTTTTCAATTATCTTGAATCCATTAAGCAAACAACTAACGAGTTTAAGCCTGACAGCATCACATTGGAGCATATATTATCTCAGTCATCCAGCTCAGGCGGTTTTGTAGGCTCCATTGGTAACTTATTGCCAATAGGTGAAAAACTAAATGAAAGTGCTGGCAACAAGAGCTTTATTGAGAAGTTGGAGATTTATAAGCAATCTAACTATGCATTAACTCAAGAATTCACAAAGAATCCTCCTGGAACATGGGGAAAGGAAGAAATCGAATCTAGAACACGTTCTTTAGCGCAGGATTGTTATGACTCTATGTGGAATTTAGATGAGTCGAGCCCTGAAGACGCATCAAGCTAAAAAATAGTCAAGCTAACGACTATGCGTATCTTGCTAGTTGAAGACGAACCCGATTTAGGCAAAGCCATCAAGCGGACCCTGACCCAGGAAGCCTATGTGGTGGATTGGGTGCAGTCGGGAGATGAGGCATTTTCCTACCTGGAACACGATCTGTCCCTCTATACGGTGGGCGTGTTTGACTGGATGCTGCCAGGAAAATCGGGCATTGAGCTGTGTGAGTGGCTGCGATCGCACCACCACGCTCTCCCCGTCCTCATCCTTACCGCTAAAGACCAAATCGCCGATCGCATCACAGGCTTAGATTCAGGAGCCGACGATTATCTCGTCAAACCCTTCAGCATGGCGGAACTGCTAGCCCGGCTGCGAGCCCTACGACGGCGATCGCCCGACCTCAAACCGGCTCACATTCAAATCGGGCCACTAACACTGGATTGCGATCGCCGCGTTGCGTTTCTACATCACAATGAAGCCTCTGAGCAGCGCATTGAACTGACGCAAAAAGAGTTTCAACTGCTGCAATATATGATGGAGCATCCCAACCAGATTCTCACCCGTGATCAGGTGCTCAATCAGCTCTGGGAAATTGGAGCCGAACCCAACAGCAACGTAGTGGCCGCGCAAATGCGCTTATTGCGTCGCAAGCTGGCTCAACATGAGTGTGATGATTTCATCGAAACCGTCTATGGCATGGGATATCGCTTCAAAACCGAATAGACTGTTTCGCCGTAGTCGTTGGCAACTCACCGCTTGGTATACGGGCGTGATGGCTGTCGTGCTGGGGCTGAGTGGGTTGGGCGTGTATGAAGCGATCGCCCACGCCCATCGAGTGACCGCTGACCGTGAACTCAAGTCAGTCGCTGAAACGGTTCATGATGCGGTGGAGGAAACCCTGACCACAAATGGCCAATTAGAAACCGTCTCCCAAACGCTACTGCCCAACCTGTGCGTCGCTGGCGAAGACTGTCTAGTCCCTTTCGAGCCGTCTCAAGGTCATCCAGGACATCAAGATGGCACGCTTTATCATGGTAGCTACTACATTCGAGTCCTGGAGCCTGATGGGACGCTAATGGCAACAGCAGGCTTTTATCCTGAAGGATTGCCGGTTGCTAGCATCGAGTCATCCTGGCAAACCCTGAGGGACAGTGAAGGCAACCAGTATCGCCAGATCACCTTGCCGCTGTCTGCCCTAGACGACCAAACCCCGTTGGGTAGCCTGCTGGTAGGGCGTTCTTTCAGCGACTTTGCCGCCTACCTCGCCACTATTCGCTGGATCATTGCGTTGAGTTTACCCGTAACAATGGGGCTGATTGCCGCCGCTAGTTGGTGGTTAGCCGGTTTAGCGCTGGAGCCTGTGCAGGTGTCCTATCGCAAAATTCAGCAGTTCACGGCTGATGCCGCCCATGAATTACGGACACCCCTCACCGCTGTTCAAGCCACCGCTGAGTCAGTGATGCGTTTACCCAACATCTCTGACCCCGAAGCACGAGAAACGCTACAGGTGATTACGCGCCAAAATCAGCGGCTAACAACTTTGGTCAGCGACCTGCTACTGCTCTCGCGCCTGGATACCCAAAGTCCCGCTCCGATGGCTGCCTGTTGTCTGCAGGATGTGCTCAGTGATATCGAAGAGGAGCTGGCTGCATTGGCGATCGCCAGTGATATTCACCTGATACTTGACCAACCGGCACAACCACCGATTACCGTCATGGGTAATGAAGCCCATCTCTATCGGCTGGTGCTTAATGTCGTCAGCAATGCCCTCCAGCACACGCCTGCTGACGGCAAAGTGATGATGCAACTACGGCAAACAGACAGACAAGCTGTCATCACGGTACAAGACACCGGCATTGGCATTGACCCTAAAGATCAAGCCCATATCTTCGATCGCTTCTACCGCGTCAATAAAGACCGCTCTCGTCAGAGTGGGGGAGCCGGGTTGGGATTAGCTATTGCAAAGGCGATCGCTCAAGCCCATGGTGGCGATATTCAGGTGCAGAGTCAACCTGGCAAGGGCAGCACGTTTACGATTACCCTACCCACTTCGTCTTAAAGGGACTTCTGCGATTCCGCAGCGTTCGCTAGATTAAGAGTGTCAGTCATGTCTCGATGGAGCGATCGCCACGATGATTGCGATTCCGGCTGGGTTTAGCTCTCAAGAATACTTGGCGATGGAGCAAGAGAACACCATTCGCCATGAGTATCGGCGGGGCTTGGTTTATGCAATGGCGGGTGGCAGCGACGACCATAGCCGCCTCAGTATTAATCTGCTGACAGAGATCAACCTGCATTTACGAGATAGCGACTGCCAGTTTTTTTCGGGGGATGTCAAGGTCAACTATGCCGATGACTTTTTCTATTATCCCGATGCGTTTGTCACCTGCGATCCACGAGATCGGGAAGATCGCTACGTGAAGCGCTTCCCGAAACTGATCGCCGAGGTGCTATCTCCTTCAACGGAGGAATTTGACCGAAGCGTCAAGTTTGAGGATTATCAGTTGCTGGATTCTTTGGAAGAGTATGTGTTGATTTCTCAGGATGAAATGTGGGTCGAATGTCGGCGGCGAATTTCATCGAAATCCGACCAATGGGAGACTGAGACTTTTGGTGCAGGAGAGCCAGTATTGTTGAAAAGTATTGGATTGAAGGTTGCGATCGCTGGCTTGTATCGTGGTGTTAGCTTAACTGAAGCTACACCAAATGGTAGCAATTCAACTTAATCTCAAGGTGTATCGGGGAGCGAGAAAATTAGACATTGCCAAAGAAGATTCGAGAACTTAAGGCTATGCTCAGAAAAGCGGGTTTCACTGAAAATTCTGGTAAGGGAAGTCATACGAAATGGCTCCATCCGCTTTATCCAGGTCGGGTAACTTTATCTGGCAAAGATGGCAATGATGCCAAGCCTTATCAGGAAAAAGAAGTTACAGAAGCGATTAAAGTCGTCAAACAACGAGAGGGATAAAGTATTGTGAGTACTCTTCGATATCAGATGGTGATTACCTGGTCAGATGAGGACAATTGCTATCTAGTGCATTTGCCTGATTTCCCAGAACAAACCCATCGCACACATGGCGACAGCTATGAAGAAGCGGCTAGAAATGGCGAGGAGGTTTTACAACTTTTACTTGAGGAAGACGGATTATCCTTGCCTAAACCCAATCCTTCTGCAGCATAGCTATCTTAGGGACGAAAGCAATTGCCAACCAACTGTTTAGTACGGTGCTTCATTATGAATTTCCTGGGCCAGTTCCTTAAGCTTAGAAGATAGGTCAGGAAAGCGCCCTTGCACTTTTAGCCATGATCCGGCACTTCCTATTTTTTCTTGACCAGTAGCTGACAAAACAGCCCTTTTAGATTGGCGACTCTCATGAGCTGCGTAATTCCTCAAAGCACAAAGCTTCTCCAAAGGAGCTTTATATATCGGTTTTCTAACTACAGTGACTAGATAGTGAGTGTCTGGAACATATCTCTTTAAATTTCTGATTAATCCATCCCTACCTTTAAAGTCGAAATACCCGCCACTCAAAACTAAGTACTCGCATACTTCATCTGTAAGATGTTTAGGGAATTTTATGCCAGCAACTTCAGAAATTGTTTCGGTATTATTATTAATTGCTCCAATAATACCTGCGAGCATTATTTTCTCAAACTCCCTATACAAACGAATAATTGCATAGTCATGACTCCACGACTTATGTTCGTCAGACATAGATGAAATTGAGGTACTCAGAAATGAGTCAAGCTCATCTATTTTTGACATAAAATCCTCTGCGGATTTTCTTATGCTCTTTTTTCGAGACACTAAAATTTCCTTGTGTGGCTAATAATGATATGTTCAACGTTAAATCTGACCCTACACAACAGAGGGATTGTCCGTCGTTTGTGGCAAATAGCACTCCAAACTCAGATATTATCCGTCAAATCAGCTTTGCTCGTCGTAGCATCACGGCGTTGAGGGCTAAAATCACCGTGGGAAAGCTCATATGCTAATGCTTCCTTCACTCCAATACGCTTCACCAGGCTAAACATACTACTGCTTTGCCCGTCACGTAAAATCAAGCTATCAGGCATCTTCTAGCAGAGCGGATTACTCCTATGCCCGAAATCGTCGAAATTCCGATTGAACTGACTCAGTTCCAGCTTCCCCAGGCAGTCCAGGCGCGGTTGCAACATCTGCTCTATCGCCAGGACGGGGGCACTGTCCTCTCGCAAGCAGAGCGTCAGGAAGCGGAGGGCTTAGTTGAGCTGGCAGAGTTCTTATCCTTGCTGCACCTCCGCTCAAACCGAGTGACCAGGCAGGCTTAGATGAGTATGATTCCGGCTTCTCTACGCTAGCTTGGCCCGACGCAGCATGACGGCATTGATCGCCACAATTACCGTCGTAAGGCTCATCAACAATGCGCCCACCGCAGGCGAGAACACAATCCCCCAAGCCGACAGCACCCCGGCTGCTAGCAGAATGGCGATGACGTTGTACCCCGTCGCCCAGAACAGGTTTTGAATCATCTTGCCGTAGGTCTGTTTCGCCAATACCAGCGCCTTCACCGCATCTAGAGGGTCGTCTTCTACCCAGTACCAGGTCAGCCGATTCGATCGCCAAATTCGTCCCCGCGCCGATCACTAGCCTCATGTTGGCTTTCAGCAACGCCGCTGCATCATTGATACCACCATTCACAAAAGCGATCGCGCTCTTCACTCTTCCACAGGCATCAGCAGTTCTAATCGCTGCGATCGCTCAGCGAGCACTTTTTGTTCTTCGAGTTTGGCCGTATCAGACGTGGCCGCAGACACCAGCAACACAGCGCCCATCACGATCATGATGGCGTTTTCCAAAAAGCTAACGACGCCGAGCGGGGCACGCGAATTGCCGCCCACACAGGCACAGTTGAGTTCTAGCTTGTCGATGTAAACGGCTTTGAACACCGAAACTGCACCGCTTGTGCCCAGCACCAAAGAGCCAATGCCAGTGGCGATCGGGGCGACCCCCGATAGGAATCCTAACCCCAGCAGCAATTCTAGAAAGGGAAACGCCTTGCCGTAGGGTTTGACCCGCTGAGTGATGAGGTCGTATTTCTCAAAACTTTCCGCAAAGGATTCTAGATCCATGAGTTTGAGCGATGCCAACATCGACAGGGCCACACCCATGAAACCACTCGTGCCTAGGGAAGCCGCTAGTGAGATCAGGGCGGCGGTGGAGAACAGAGCTACCACTGGCGTGTAGGAGTAGTCGGCTTTCTCGGCTTCAACATCGAAGTAGTCCGCCAGATCGCTGTAGCCGCCGATGCGATCGCTGCCAAAGAAAATTTGTGGCGTCGTTGAAACGTTGTGCTTCGCTTTAAACGCTTCGACCTCTTCCTTAGACGTCAATTTGTGATCTTCAAATTCAATCTCCTTTTCATTAAGCAAATCGACCGTTCGCAGCCCCCAAGGACATTCATGATCTGGCAATGACATGCGATAGAGGCGAACAGTTTGATCGGTTTTTAGCGCTTTGGGCTGAGTAGCAGTCACAAAATCCTCCTTTAAATTGATATGAGGTAGACAAAAAGGCGTCGATATCTATTCGGGAGTGGGGGCAAATTCCGGCATTTCCCGTCCGTTCAGCTCGACTTGGGTGGTAACCAAGCCATTGTCTCGAATATCAGAAATCAGCCATTCCATCTCTTTAATCTCGCGGCGTTGAGCTTCAATGATTTCGTCCGCCAATTCGCGTACCCGAACATCCTCAATTTGAGCCCGCTCACTGGTTAAAATCGCAATAGAGTGGTGAGGAATCATGCCTTCCATGTAGTCCACATCGCTGACCGTTACCTGGCTCCGTACCAGCCAGAGGGCTACGCCAAACAGCAAAATAGCGCTGACATAGATGGCAATATTGACCGTTTTATTTTTGTACATGTGCAGCATGTACGACAGCATAATCACCATCATTGCGGCTCCCATAATCAGGGTCATAAACAGCCGCGTTTCACTAAACCAAGCGTGATCCAAAATTTGATAAGAGTGCAGATACATCAGGAAAAACATCACCACGATGGAGGTGCCAATCATGGCAAAGTATCGAACGTAGCTGCCTTGCATCCCGCCCTGATCCTGAGCGTCTGAATGGTTTTGAATGGCGTTTTCTTGAGTATTCATCTTCATTACCGTTTAAGAGCATTACTTGCCTTACCCCATGAGGCTGTCTCATGAGACAGCGCTGACAACAAGGCTGCACTCGGACAACCTTATGGCACAAGGGCTTAAAATTAAGCGGTTGCCATTGCTGCATGAGTAACTTGGCGACACATTTCTGCCGTTTCACGACAGGAACGAGCACATTTCTGGCAGTGCTCCATGTCATGCTTCTCGCATTCCTGAGCACAGGCCATCGCCTGATCAAAACTGGACTGATAGTCTTCGTGATTAAGCAGCATTTTTTTGATTTAAATAGCGATGTTCTAGGAATAGCGAGAAGCCGCTCTGCTTATCACCTATCAAAGGCAAGAACCACATATTCAACCCCAAGAGTTAGGGTGATTTCATCCTGATTTCATCGACAAATGTTAGTTCGACTCCAAAGCTGTCAATTTAGTTTCCACAGCTATCATTTCATTGCGATTTCATAGTTATTCCTTAGGCTAACGATTGCAGTGTTGATTCTCATGTAGTGGTTTTGGCCCGATAGCCAGCTAGAAAATCGAGGATGCTATTACGCTCCAGGGATATTGCATGAACGAATTTCCTAGAGAGCATTTTGGAGAGTTGGTTCTCAAAGAAAGTTTGAAGGAGGAGCGATCGTGGATGCCAAAGTTTTAGCCGCTAGCTCACCTGGATTTGAGATCGGTGTTGTTGCGACCTTGCTCGTCGGCACGTCGGCAGAATCCGGTAGTGGATTTCGCCGAATTGAGCAGCCTCTATGGACCAAGGCCCTTGTAACCACAGGCGGTTTAGACCTTATCGGATTACAGCTTTGGTGGTTTCTCTTTAGCCAACCTAAAACCGGCAAAGCGAGAAATCAGAACGGGGTACAAGAAGTCACTGTCAAGGTAGATGGCGGCTACGAACCGAACCAAATTGTAGTTCAAGCGGGTTTACCCGTACGGCTTAACTTCCACCGTACTGACCCCAGTAGCTGTCTGGAAGAAGTTCGCTTTCCTGACTTTCGCATTGCGAAAGCACTCCCAGTCAATCAGACGCCTGCGATCGAGTTCACCCCTAGTGAGCCAGGACGCTATGAGTTTGCCTGCGGCATGAATATGTTCCGAGGCACCGTCGAGGTTGTGGACGACTCGGTGAAAATCCAATTCTACTGATTTGGCGACAGCGGCTAAATCCCCTTGAT
Source organism: Oscillatoria sp. CS-180 (assembly GCF_028330965.1). Taxonomy (GTDB): domain Bacteria; phylum Cyanobacteriota; class Cyanobacteriia; order Phormidesmidales; family Phormidesmidaceae; genus Halomicronema. The sequence continues at coordinate 46,232 of NZ_JAQMUB010000077.1, forward strand.
TATGTTGACTTTGGAAGGAATATAGCGAACATCGGGTGGGCAACAGCCAACCCCAAAATCCCAGCGAAGCTACCTAACCCTCCTTGTCCACCTCAATAATTTGGATGTTCAATTTCCAGTTTCACAGCGGTTTTATGACAGTCAAGAAAACGATACGGCGACGAGAATTTTTGGGATTAAGCCTCGGAGCGACAGGGGCAGTGCTGCTATCTCAGTGCTCCAGAGGGTCGTCACCATCTTCCGCACCAGGTTCACCTATAACTCAATCGCCGGTCTACAGCAGCGAAGACGGATTGCTCAGCTTCGATTTCGTGGCTGAGGCGCAGCAGGTAAAACTGGGAGATCGCAATGCCAACCTGCTCACCTACAACGGTCAGGTTCCTGGCCCTCGTCTGGAAGCTAAACCTGGTGACACAGTGCAAATCCGCTTCACTAATCGATTAAGTCAGCCCACCAACCTGCACTACCACGGGCTGCACATTCCACCCACCGGTACCGGAGACAATGTTTTCCTCGAAATTCCGCCCGGTGAAAGCCATACCTACGAGTTCCAAATTCCGTCAGACCATCCCGCCGGCACCTTCTGGTATCACCCCCACTACCACGGGCTGGTGGCAGAGCAGCTCTTTGGTGGGTTAGCAGGACTGTTTGTGGTGCGCGGCGAACTGGATGAAATCCCCGAAATTCAAGCCGCTCAAGAGGAATTCCTCGTCCTCAAAGACTTTGCCCTCGATCGCAGCGGCAATATTCCCGACCCCGGTCATATGGCCCAAATGACCGGGCGCATCGGCGATCTACTAACAGTGAATGGGCAGTTCAATCCATCGCTGGAGATTCCTCAAGGGGGACTGCTGCGACTGCGATTGCTGAATGCGTCAACGTCCCGGTTTTTTGCCCTGTCTTTGGAAGACCATCCCTTTTATCTGATTGCTACCGATGGCGGCGCAATCGCGGCTCCCGTTGAGATGAATGAACTGGTACTGGCTCCGGGGGAGCGGGTAGAAGTCTTGGTGCAGGGTAATCGCGAACCCGGCCAGTATCGCCTCGTCAATCAGCCGTTTAATCCTGCTCAGGGCATGATGGGGCGCGGCAGAATGGGGGGTGGCATGATGGGCGGTTCGCAGCATCAGAATACTGCTGAAACCATCGCAACTCTGACCTACAACGGCACCACCGAACCGCTGCCGTTACCCAATCAACTCATCGCTGTTGAGTCTCTGCCCGAACCGCAGACCACCCGTCAGTTCACCCTCAACCACGGTATGGGCGGTGGCATGGTGTTTTTAATCAATGGCCAAGCCTTTGACCATAACCGCATTGATACTCAAGTGCGTCTCAACACTGTAGAAGACTGGGAAATCGTCAACACTGGCACGATGGCTCATCCCTTCCATGTCCATACCAACAAGTTTCAGGTGATTAGCCACAACGGTCAGCCTTCGCCCTACGCCGCTTGGAAAGATGTGATATCAGTGAGCCCTGGCGAAAGCGTTCGTCTCCGGATGGCTTTTCGCGACTATGTCGGCAAAACCGTTTACCACTGCCATGTCTTGGACCATGAAGACCGAGGCATGATGGGGATTCTCGATATTCAACCAGCTTAAAACGAACTGGCTAGCAGGCGGACGATGATGATGAGCCAGATCAGGTTTTGCAAGGGGCCAGGTGAGGTCGCCTTCGACAATGAGCTGTCGTCCAAACTGGACGATGAAGAAGATCCGGGCACCGGCAGCAAAGATAGCGGCAGTCTGGTTGATGGCGACGTAGAGGGTGCGATCGAAGATGGTCAGCCACTGCTTCAGGATTGGGCAATGCTTTGGGAGGTATCGAGTCCTTGTTGGAGAATTTGGGTTGCGCCGGTGACGGCGAGCCAGGGGCGGGTGAAGACTTCACAGCGATACTCGCAGAGCGAGGGTGAGGGATATCACCTCAGGCTAGGGAGCAAATGTGACTGGGAGATGGAAATTAAGAGGGACGGTTATGATGCTTAGCTGGTTTGTAAAGATTGAATATTGCCAGCAAGACTACACAACCCATTGATAAGGAAAAGCCATCAACAGAGTGGTGAGCTAAGATTCACTAATAATATATTTGTTCTTAGCTCACTTCCACCTCATCAAGTCAAAGATCATGCCCTTATCTGGAGGAGAAGCCGATAAACTCGGCAATCGATATGAAGGTCGATGGACTGTTTTCAGCATGATTGATGTCATGGAGGAGAAGGCAGATTCCATAAGACTTGAACAGCCAGGAGAAGATGCTTTCGAGTTTTTCGTCTTTCGAGATGGTAGAGCAGAGTGTCATCAGGTTAAACGACAGAGAAGTGGTCGTGGAAGTTGGACTTTAAGCGCTTTAGAAGCTAATCAGGTAAAGGTTCTCTCAGGTTTTTGGAAAAGCCTTAATGATCCATACAAAAACTGCTTTTTTATCTCAACTCAAGATGCAAATGAGCTAGGAGAACTAGCAAGTCGGGCAAGAGACTCGGTCTCTTGGCAAGAGTTTGAGGAAAAATATTTAAATAAGACCCAATCTGGAAACTTTTATAAGCTTCGTCAAAAGTGGGAAAATTGTTCTGAGCTAGAAGCTTATGAAGCACTCAAACGAGTTTTTGTTCAAACTGTCGGAGATGATATTCTCGCAAACATTATCGAAAATCGTTTGGAAGCACTCTTAGAAGGTGATCCGAAGACTATTAGACTAGAGTTGGCTGAATTTGTCTTAGAAAAAATTCATCATGAATTGACTGCGTTTGATATTTGGCATTATTTATTGGAAGAACGAGGTTATTCCCGTCGAGAATGGTGCAAAGAACCCAGTGTTCTATCAGCTATTGAAAGGGCCAATAGAGTTTACCTATCTACGCTTCAGGAGGCAAAAATTGGTGGAGAAGTTCTACCAAGCAGTGAAGTTCCAATAATTCTTGAAAAAATTACTGCTTCAAGCGAAAAAGGGAGTGTTCTAGTAGTTGGTGAAGCAGGCATTGGGAAAAGCGGCGCTATCTCTCAAGTTCTGGATATGCTGAAGGACGGTGGAATTCCATTTCTTGCCTTCCGCATAGACCGTTTGGATCCTGAAGTAATACCTGATGCAGTTGGGAGACAATTAGGATTGCCTGCTTCTCCTCCAACTGTCTTGGCAAACATTGCCCAGAATCGCGACTGTGTACTGGTAATAGATCAATTAGATGCAGTCAGCCTGGTCTCTGGCCGTAACCCCCAGTTTTTCGACTGTATTTCTCAGCTAATTAATCAAGCTAAAGCTCATCCTAACATTCATCTACTCTTAGCTTGCAGAAAATTTGACTTGGAAAACGATAATCGATTCAAACATTTAACAGGGCAAGATGGTATCGCTGAGGTAGTTAACATTTCAAGGTTGTCTATTTCAACAGTAAAAGAAGTAGTTAGAAAATTGGGTATAGAAGCATCGAGATTAAATGAAAAACAGCTAAACTTACTTTCACTTCCTCTACATCTCAGCTTGTTAGCCGAATTAATTGTAGAACCGAATGAAGATGTCCTCAATTTTGAAACGGCTAAAGATCTATACGATCAATTTTGGGACTATAAACAAAAGAAAATTAGAGAACGCCTTGGCCGCTCAATACAGTGGACACAGGTAATTGATATCCTCTGCAATTATATGAGTGATCTTCAGGTTTTATCTGTCCCAGAAATATGTCTAGACGAAGTTGCTGAAGACGCTGGAATCATGGCATCTGAACAGGTGTTATTAAAAGAAGACAAACGAATATCATTTTTTCATGAAAGCTTCTTTGATTATGCTTTTGCTCGGCGCTTTTTTGGGTGTGGAAAAAGCCTTTTGCCTTTTTTGATAGATAATGGGCAACACTTATTTCAGCGATCTCAAGTTAGACAGATTCTTCTTCATGAAAGAGATTTTGATTTTGAGCAGTACAAAAATGATTTAACAGAACTACTAAGCAGCTCAAGTATTAGATTTCATATAAAGCAGGTAGTTTGTTCTACTCTTACTTTAATCGCCTCTCCTCAGGATGATGAGTGGGAAATTTTGACTATGTTCTTTAAGGATGTTTCTTCATCTATCAGTAATGAAATATGGAAACTGTTAAACAATTCATTAGCCTGGTTTAATCTCTTAGAGAGCAAAGGAGTGATCAAACAATGGCTTGACAGTGAAGAAGATATCGTTATAGCTCGGGTTGTTAATCTTTTGTCTATCATGCAGTGTTTGCTCCCAGGCAAAGTCGCTGATTTGGTTAGACCTTATATCAACACATCAAAAACTTGGAATGATAGACTAATATCTTTGGTTGAGTGCATAAAACTTGAAACCGCACGTCCAATATTTGATCTTTTCCTAGAACTATTAAGTTCAGGGGCTTTCGACAAACAAGAAAGCGATATTTTCTTTGTTAGTGATGAAGTATGTAATATTGCTTTTTCTCTCAACAAGCATTTTCCTGACTGGTGTTGTGAGTTTTTAGAGATCTACCTAAAACGCCTTTTGCAGCTAAGTTTTGCTTCAGGCAATGTTAATCCCTTTCCTCAAAGGAGAGGCTGTTCTCAAAATATTGGAGATAGTTACTCAACTATTCTTGAAACTGCAAACTCTGTTCCAGGATTGTTTTGTCTGCGAATAATTCCAACAGTATTAGAAATTATTAGCTTGAACAAGAAAGACGATGAAGAAGCGCCTTGGCAGGATCTAGTTTGGACCAATTCATTCGATCACCAGAAGAATGATCCTAACCAGGTTAAATTTCAAATTGTTATTGCATTAGAGCAAGCTTTATCAAAGCTTTCGCAAGAAGAATCTGTATTTTTAGTAGATTGCATTCATCTTCTCAGGGCTTCGAGTTTTGAATTACCTCAATATCTCCTGATTCGCACGTATACGGCTTGTGGAGAAAAATTTGCAGATGAGGCAGTAGATTATCTTTGCGAAAACCCTTCGAGGCTTAAGGCAAGCTATTCCTATGAGCAATTTTGGGCTGCTCGAAAATTAATTGAAGCTATCACTCCTTTCTGCTCAAGTCAAAAGTTGGAGCGATTAGAAGTGATGCTTCTAAAATATTATCCTACTTGGGAAAAAGGCCGAGGAATACAATACGGATATCATGGTCATGCGCAATTTATATTATTGGATGGGATAGAAGTTCCTCGAAGATCTCAAGAAGTTGTTCGACGACTAGATGAACTCTACAGAAAATTTAACCGACAACCACAACTCAGATACAAGGGAATGACCATCGCAAATATTACGCCACCTGTTATTCCAAAAAGTGCTACTGAAAAAATGAAAGATGAACAATGGCTGAAAGCCATCGCGAAGTATGATCTTACTGGCGTCAGTCATGATAAGGATGGCTCTCTTTTGGATGCTGGCGCTTTATCAAAGTTCTTAGAAGAACAATCTAGTCAAGATCCAGAACGCTTTTCTAAGCTATTATTTGCTTTCCCAGACAATACAAACGCACGCTACTACGAAGCAATTCTATATGGAATTTCTCAACATACGTCTTTTATATGTTTGCAAACTCTACAGGGAATTCTACATAGGTGTCATAAGCTTCCTGGTCATCCCTGCGGAAAGGCAATTTGTTCGCTCATCAGAAAATTTACTGATTTAAATTGGAGTCAAGAGGATTTCAATGTTGTCAGCTGGTATGCTCTAAACTCTTATGACCCGAAAGAAGAACTCTGGTGTAAAAAAGCTGAAGATGGACAGCCATACTACTGGGGTAATATTCATACTGTAGGTATTAACTCTGTAAGGGTTAGTGCTGCTATGACAATCGCAAGGCTCATTTATTCTGAAAAGAGTCGAGCCGTAGTATTTTGGGATACCTTACAAAACATGCTTCACGACGCCTCAATCGCAGTGAGAGCATGCATTATTGAAGTTCTTATGGCCACATTAAATTATGATCGTAATTTGAGTGTCAAAACATTCTTGAATCTTTGTGATTCAGAGGATCTACTATTAGGTACACAGATTGCTGAAGGCTTTCTATACTACGCTCTTCAAACCCACTTCGTAAGTCTGAAGCCAATTGTTGAGAAGATGCTCAGTTCGGATTTGCCTAGCGTGGCAACAGTCGGTGCGCGGCAAGCTTGTGTCGCTGCTATGCATACCGAGGAAGCCTTGCCGCTAGCAGAACTCTGCCTTAATGGAACACAAATTCATCGCTTAGCTGCTGCCGAGATTTTTGTGGCGAATTTGCGTTCTGCCTATCTAAAGGAATTCTGCGAAAATTCGCTGATTCAGCTCTTTAGCGATCCTAGTTCAGAAGTTCGTGCTAGAGCTGCAAAATGCTTTTTTCGTCTTGAAACAGATCTAGGTAACTATTCCAACTTAATTGACCAGTTTGTTGAAACTGAAGCGTTCTCTGATGGGGAACATGATTTGATATGGGCATTAGAAAAAACAACCTCTAAACTTCCCAAGTCAACTTATCGAGTCTGTGAGAGGTTTATGCAAGGTATCACCGATGAAAATGCTCAAAAGAGGTCGGGAGCTTTAAGAGATATCAGTTCTGTGAGTCAGTTGCTAGTTCGTCTTTACAGCCAAAGCAACAGAGATCCTGCGATACAGTCTCAATGCCTTGACCTAATCGATCAGATGATCGAGATTGGTGCGTATGGTTTAGAAACATCCTTGGCTCCGTTTGAGAGATAGGCTGCGGAGCTTGATAGGTAGTGAAATTTTCTATGCTTATGGATTTCAGAACACGTATGGGAAAATTGGAGGATTAATTCTTGTCTCCAGCAAATACATATTCGCCGCCGCCTGCACTACCAGCTGCGCCCCTGCCATCTCTTCCATATGCTCCCCCGATTTCCCTCCAAAGCCTCCGAGATATTCGCCCCAATCAAATTCGTCATCGCTACCTGCCCCTCCGTCTCCAATACCGAAGTCGCCATACTGCGGACACTTTCGCGATCTGTTGCATTCGCTAACGACTGCTGCAACACCACCGGATTGGCGTTGAAATTATCCAGCCGCTGCGACTCTTCCCAACACTTGCCCCGTCACATAACCCAGTCCGTCGCCTCACTTTGGGAAAGCCTTCCGGTCTTTGCCCCCTATGCCTTACTGCTGCTCTGTCCCTTAATGCATCTTTTTCTGCATGTCGAATGCACTCCCATCAAGACCATTGAAGTAATGGACATTACTCTCTTTATTGGTTTTATTGTGCTGCTGGTATTGCTGCCCTGGGACATTCGTCGTTACAACTGGTTTAGTCTGCGCGATATGATTCGGGTCGAGTAACTATCAAAATGAAACGTCGTCAATTCTTAAGCCTCATGGCTGCTGTATCCAGTGCGCCGTTATTTTCTCGCTGTGCTCCCAACCAAAAGAATCACATCCGCCGCCTTGTCAGCAGCAACGGTCTACTAGAACTCTCTCTCAAGGCTCAATCTGGAAAGCACGCGATCGCCGGACAGGCAATCCAATTGCTTACCTACAACGGTCAAGTTCCAGCTCCCATCCTTGAAGCGAATGCAGGCGATACGATCCGTTTGACCCTCACCAATCAACTAGATACCCCCACGAACCTCCACTACCATGGCCTCCACATCTCACCTCAAATTGACGATGTCTTTCGCAAGGTGGCCCCTGGCGAGAGCTACACCTACGAATTCCAAATCCCCCCGAATCATCCGGCTATCACAGGTTGGTATCATCCCCATTATCACCTCAACGTAGCTCCACAGGTGTTTGGCGGACTGGCTGGCCCCCTGATCATTCGGGGTGACCTGGACGAAGTTCCCGAGTTACGCGAGGCTGAAGAGTCTCTGTTGGTTTTACAGGACTTCGACCCTCAAGGAACGCTTCGTGAGCCCCATGCCCTTGGCAAAAAGTGGGGTCGTGAGGGAAGCTTGCTGACGGCGAATGGACAGCAAAATCCCGTCATTAACCTGCCCCAGAATGGCTTGCTGCGATTGCGGCTCATCAATGCCTCCGCTTCACGGATTTACCAACTCCAGTTGCCGGAACATCCCTGGTTCTTAATGGCAACCGATCGGGGGGCGATCGCTGAACCGACAGAACTAGAAACCTTATCCCTCTCACCGGGCGAACGAGCCGAACTCTTGATTCCCGGTCAACAAGACCCAAAAGACTACGAAATTTTGAGTCTCCCATACGATCGCGGTATCACCGACATCGTGAAGTCCTTGGGCGATGAGGTTGAACAGATACCAGGGGTCGTGCCACCGACCCAAGCAGTGATGGCGACATTGCGGTATGAACCGAGCGATCGCGTTTCGCCCTTACCCGTGCCACAAAAGCTGATTCCCGTAACCCCCTTGCCTGCACCCCAGATAACTCGCGAGTTTGTTCTCAATCACGGTATCGATTCGACAGCAGGATCAACGGGCTTCATTATCAACGGTCAATCTTTCGTCATGGATCGGGTCAATACTCAGGTTCGCCTCAATCAAGTCGAAGACTGGTACATTATCAACAAGGCCAGTATGGATCATCCCTTCCATCTGCATACCAACCGCTTTCAAGTCATCGAACGGAACGGCCAGCCCGAGAGGCTGCTGACTTGGAAAGACACCGTCGCACTCAAGGGCTATGAAACGGTCACCATTCGGGTACGCTTTGAGGATTTCATCGGGCGCACTGTATACCACTGTCACATCCTCGATCATGAAGACCAAGGCATGATGGGAATTCTCGATATTCAGCCAGCATATGGAGATTGACCTAAGAGGACTAACCACTCCAAGCATCATTTCTACTACTCAGAGATTGGCTGAGAGCATATGTCCAAACTATGGTGGGGATGCGGCAGGGGATATATCGGCTATTGTCTTTGCCGCAGTCGTATTCTTCCATCATCCAAGCATTGCGGATTTTGGGGGCATGGCGCTTTCGAGCAGATCTATCAACTAGATAAAAACTCCAATCACCCGCTCTGCTGATTTACCCTAGATACTATAGGTCGTGCTGACCAAGGCATAGTCCAGATGGGCCGAATCTGAGCTGCTCAGGCTTTCCGTTTTTCCGCTGCCATAGCGAACAAAACCTGTTCATCCTTGATGCTAAGGACTTCAAACTCCTGGCCATTGCAGCGGTCCAGCGTGGCCTGGTTCTTCGTCCATTTCAAGCGATCGCCCATCGCCACCTCAATCTCCTCCACCTTGTACACCGACTTCTTCCTGACCCCAGCCGGGTCGCGAGTGGTCGCCGCTAGCAAAATTCCCTCGTACTGACCTTGTGTTAATCTCTGATTCTCTAGCGTTGCCATCACTCAGACTTCTTGCCTGTAGATGTCAATGAGGAAGTGATGTGTTTAAATGCGATCTCGTTGCTGAATACTATAAACGCGTGAGTATGCGTCGATAAGACGCTCACAAAAGCCATAAACACAACTGAGAATTAATCTTGCCGGAACGTTGTGCGGTGAGTTGCTGGATTTGAATTTGGCCCTTTAACTTTGTTATCAAAGTTGAGCATTCGTTTGGCTGGATTGCCTTTTTGGGAGTCGATACCAAGCTCTTCGCAATCGCGATCAGGTGCTTCAACCATGCTAGCCGGAAGTACGGTATTGCAAAGTTTCGCATTATTAAGGTTTATACTGCCTAGCTCAGCACCTCTGAGGTCGGTATAGCAAAGGAGAGTGCCGTCAAGGCTAGCGTCGTTGAGAATAGTGCCACTAAGGTCAGCATCTGAGAGATTGGCGTCTTTTAATGATGCATCAGTAAGATCGGCATCAGTAAGATCGGCAAAACTGAGGTCTGCCTCTCTAAGATATGCGTGTGTAAGATTAGCGTTTCTTAAGTAAGCATTCCTAAGATTTGCCCTTCCAAAGTCAGCACCGCTGAGATCGGCACCACTGAGATCGGCACCGCTAAGGTCGGCGTCCCTGAAATGGGTGTGACTAAGGTACGCTCTATTGAAGTTGGCCTGTCGAAAATCAGCCTGACTTAAAATTTAGCGTGATTAAGATCGGTATACCGAAGGTTAGTACAACTAAGGTCTAGTTTTGCTTTGCTGAGAACTTCAGCGTCTGCCAGAAACCAGATAACATCACTCTGACGTTCTACATCATTTTCAAACCGCCGGAGAATAGATAGGGTCCGTGCTCGAATAACGTTACGAGCTGCTTCTAATTGCTCTTGGGAATGCGCTCGGAAATAAGATACCAGTCATCTTGACCGAGAGGCTGTGAGATAAACTGGCAGGCTAGTCCTCTTGGGTGAAATCGCACCATGCTTGAAGCAACGGTTAAATCAACTATTCGAGATGCCGCTCAAAAGCTA
>NZ_JAQMUB010000078.1 GCF_028330965.1 Oscillatoria sp. CS-180
CCCTTGTTCACAGAAGCGCTGCAGGCCGCACGGGACATTCAAGACAATGACGCCCGCGCCTTCGCGCTCAGGGCACTCGCCCCTCATTTACCCGAGCCCTTGTTCACAGAAGCGCTGCAGGCCGCACGGGACATTCAACACGATGACGACCGCGGCAGTGCGCTCAGTGCCCTCGCCCCTCATTTACCCAAGCCCTTGTTCACAGAAGCGCTGCAGGCCGCACGGGACGTGCAATCCGATTCCGCCCGCGCCAGTGTGCTCAGTGCCCTCGCCCCTCATTTACCCGAGTCCTTGTTCACAGAAGCGCTGCAGGCCGCACGGGACATTCAACACTATTCCGCCCGCGCCAGCGCGCTGAGCAGTTACCTAGACCGTCTCAATTGGCAGGATAGAGATTACCCATTTTGGCAAGGGCTGCTTCATGCTCTGTCTGCTCAGGAGCGTCCGTCCTTTATTGCTGATCTGCCAAAACTCAGATCGGGTCTGATTCGCTTTGGGGGAGAGGACATAATTTTGGGGGTGGTCCAAGCGATGAAGGAGGTTTGTCGGCAATGGGGATGAGATTGAAGGGCTGAAGGAGCCAGAGGATTCAAAAGGGCGATCGCTTCTACAATTACCTTTGAGTCGTTAAGGCTAAAACTTCATTTACCGTTAGCTCAACAATGCCTAGCGCTGGCAACTGAGCAACATCCGTTAAGATGTCTAACTCACCCTCCTGCCATACCCAAATGCGATCGCGTTGCAAGTCAATCAGCCAAGCCAACACGGTGCCATGTTTCAGACAATGTAGGATCTTTGCTTCCAGATCGACAGTACTTTGGTCAGGAGAACGGATCTCAATCAGCCAGTCGGGTGCAGCTTGCAAATGCCCTGTCTCGGGTAAGCGAGCTTCAAGCACTACAGCAATATCGGGAACGGGCGATAGATTGCCCACGTTGCAGCGGAGTTCTTGAATCGCTTCATAAGAACTTTGAGCCGCGTTGATCAGATTGGTCAAATTGCGTTGTAGCCGCGAGTGCTCGATGGTAGGCATGGGTTTTTGAACGGCACCCTCTGCCAACAGCTCCCAAGCAGGACTCGTCTCAATATCCGGGAGTTGCAGAAATTGCTTTAAGGATAAGAGGGTAGCGGTTGACATGGGATTACTTTAAGCGATCTCGTTTCCTAAATTGTGGCATGAGCCAAGAGGACTTTTCTCCTCTGACTGACGCCTAATTGCTCTCTCTTTAGACGGTGAGAGCGCTCTGTTAATTGAGTCCCAAAGGTAATTTTTGGAGGCTAGCATTCTATTCTGCTGGTCCTAAGCCTGGTATTACATTCTACTGTTGGAGAACTGAAAATTCTCGTGTCGGCGGTTCAAGTCCGCCTCCTGGCATTCGCCTAACCAAATACTTTTGACGCGTTACTGGCAGTGGATCTCAATGCAAAGACGTCCGGAAATCCATTGAAGATAGTTGATTATCTAGGTGTAGTTATTTTCTACATGTGATGCCCTCATTGAAGGCTATACTGTCGCCCCTAGTATTGTCTGTCAGTGTTGTGGTGTCGGCCACTATTACTCCTGAGGCGCTTGCATCTGATTGTCAATCTCTGGATGTGGTTCGTGCTCAGTTGCTTTCTGGGGTGAACCATCGTCCGTACAATGCCCTGATGCGATGTCGTAATCAGGCTGTTCCTGTTCTTATCAAGATACTCAAATCAGATGAGAGTTCAGATGTCCGATGGAGAGCCGCTGATGCCTTGGAGAGGATCGAGGGGGATGCGAGTCAGATCGCCCCGCCCCTGATGGAGGCGCTCAGTTCAGACGAGAGTGAACCGGTTCGATGGAAAGCCGCTGAGGCCTTGGGGAGGATCGAGGGGGATGCGAGTCAGATCGTCCCGGCCCTGATGGAAGCACTCAAATCAGATGAAAATTCAAAGGTTCGAGCGAGCGCCGCTGATGCCTTGGGGAGTATGGAGGGGGATGCGAGTCAGATCGTCCCGGCCCTGATGGAGGCACTCAAAGACGATGAGAGTCCAAATGTCCGAAGTGGTGCCGCTTGGATCTTGCTAAGGATCGAGGGGGATACGAGGCAGATTACCGCGGCCCTGATGGAGGCACTCAAAGACGATGAGAGTCCAAATGTCCGAGATAGTGTTGCTAATGTCCTAGGGTATATCGAGGGGGATACGAGGCAGATTACCGCGGCCCTGATGGAGGCACTCAAAGACGATGAGAGTTCAGATGTCCGATGGAGAGCTGCCTCGGCTTTGGTGAGTATGGAGGGGGATGCGAGTGAGATCGCCCCGATCCTTGTGGAGGCGCTCCAATCAGATGAGAATTCATTTGCCCGAGAAAGAGTCGCTGATGCCTTGGGGAGAATCAGTTTTAATGCCCAGAGTTCGCTCGAAAGCCTATCGGATATCGAGTTGAGTCAAATCATTAATACCTTAAAAACGGCGGTCATGATTGCTGAGACTCAAGAAGGTATCTCTAGCCAACAGGTTGAAGCTATTCAGGTTCCCCTTCAAGCTTTGATCCGAGAACAGGACTCTCGTCGCTTGAAACGCATTGCCAGACCAACTGTCTCTATCTTTGGCACTCATCTCCTCTTCTGGCTTACTCTCATCGGGCTTTACCCCCGATACCCTTGGGTGCAGGCGATATTTTTCTGGAATCCTTGGGTGCGTCGTATTGCTGGCGCTGGTTACGTGGGGCCAGCTCTGGCCTGGATCCCGTTTCTGCGAGCCAAGCTCTTTTCTCCTTTCCAAGCGTCTCTGTTGGCTGATGCTGAATTAGAAAACTTCTCTCCTGGAGTTTACTTTGCGGCTTCGGAAGTGATTCCCAAGGGCACTGAATCTCCTCAACCTCTGGCTAATGCCATCCCAGACATCTGTGGTCAAATCATCTTGGAAGGAGCCTCTGGCTTAGGTAAATCCATGGCTCTGCGCCAACGGGTCTGCAAGTCTCGCCGAATTGTGGTGTATCTCCCGGCTCAAAAGTGTAGTCAGGGGGTGATCGAAGCGATCCAGGCAAAACTCCATGGTCCTGCTCAAGATCCTGACTTTCTTCGCAACCTCATCTACAGTGGTGCTCTGGATATCTGCATTGATGGCCTCAATGAAGTCACGGCTGACACTCGCGCCAAAATCACCAGCTTTGTTGAAAGCTACTTCAAGGGCAATATCATCATGGCCACCCAACCCCTGGAATGGCGACCTCCATCCACGAGCAAAACCTTTGTGCTGCAACCCCTCAAACAAAGCCAAATTGCGGAGTTTCTGATCAGCCGTCAAGACTATTTACCTTCTCAAAACAAAGACCAAGCATCCTATCTAGACCTCTGCAAAGCCTATTTGGAAAGAGCCTTTGATCCTGCCCAGCTTGATGATGAACGTTTGGCTGTCCGTAGTATTTTGTCCAACCCCATGGACCTCACGCTGGTGGCTCAAATGCTGGCCCACGGACAAGAACCCAACTTGCTTGGTCTGCAACAACAGCAATACGAAATCATGGCAGAGGACTATCAGACAGCTCACCTCCATCGGTTTCCCCTAGCCGCCTTTTCTGAAGCTGTCTACCAAATGCGCCTCAACGACGAAGAAACCATTCCCGCAGCCCAATTCCTAGATGAACTGCGCTGCCTGGAACGCTACAAGATGGTTCTCAGTCGTCAGTCCGCTGACCTGGAGGGTAATCCAACCCAGTCTTGGTTCTTCCGCCACGACAAAATCATGGAATTCTTCATTGTCCAAACCTTTCTTGGCCCAGACAATACTCGTCCCCAAGAGCACATGGGCGACCCCCGTTTCCGAGGCGTCTACTTCCTACTAGCGAACCTTCTCCCCTTCAACGCGGCCATGCAGCTCCGGGAATCCCTCATCCGCTACGCTGCGGATAACCAGGACCATAACGTCAGTGATGGCTTCATCAAACTCCTCATTTCCAGAGAAGCCACCACAAAAACAACTCCTTCTACTCGGCAGGAGGCTCAGTCCCAGTGAACTTTTGACCTGTCCAGTTACGGAGCGACGCAACTACTCTCACCGGATGGCCCGGTTTGACGTGGTTGCTCCAATGAAAGAAGTAGGGTTTTGGCAATGTGCCAGTTGGGTCAAAAAGTCCGTTTTTAGGCCACTAGCCCGCTGGGTAGTGCTGGCGCAACTTCTCTACCTCGTTTTCTTGAAAACTGTCTAAGCACTTTTTGAGGTGCCATCGGTACGTAGGTCGCCATGCGCTGGGGTTGATGTTGCGATAGTGCTGATTCTTTTTGAATAGCTCATCCTTCAACGTCTCTCTAATGAACTTTTGGCTACAGCCCAGCTCTTCAGCTAGTTGCTTAGTGCTGACCCACGGCGATCGCGATTTAGCCATTGCTTTCACCCCGCAACTTTGCCAACTTCCGCTCTAGCGATTTGCAGAGGATATACAGCTCTGTTGGCTCTAGGTAGTCCTTAGGGTTGGTTTTACCCCTTTCGGCGGCCCATGCAAGGAGCTGGGGATGATTCCACCCTTCAAAGTTTGCGGGGCGGCCTGCGTCAGCACCGTAGTTAGTCCCAAAGGCTGAATCCAGCGGGGCTAGTTCGATAAACAGGCACTCAATTCTTGCAAGGATAAAGGAAAGGTCTACGGGGTCAGGAATGTGCTCTAGGGCGGTGGCTTCTGGCATCACACCTCACCCACAGCGCCGGGTTTCCAGTTGAGGTTCGGAATCCAGCCTAGGGAGCCTGTGGAATTCCCCTTTCTCTCCCCATACCCCTCTCTTTCCCCTGCCGGAGATAAGTTTTTTAAATGAGTGGACTTCAAGATACACACTTCATTTCCACCCCCCTTGTGTGTAACCGTCCGTATACCAACACTTTCGAGGCTTTCTCTGACTAGACGCTGAACGGTGGCTAAATCTGCTGTATCCCTTGCACCGTCCGGGGTTACATGCTGTGCCTCTGGTTTAGGGTGGGGATGCCACAGCTCAGCATATTTGTAGAGAGTTGTCAGGCTGCACTTCGCGATCGCCACCAGCTCATTCGCCAATCTCTTAATGCCCATCTGCGGGGCCTCAAATCGCAGCGATCGCATTGCTTCAAGAATGCGGGCCTTGGCATCGTCTGCCCTCTGTCGGCAAATGTCCTTAAAGGGTTTTCGTTTTCGTATCGGCTCATCTCCGAGGGGCCAGTAGTATTTTTCGACGGCCAACGCCCAAGCATCACAGCGGCGACCTATCTCGTGCTGGTGGCCGCACCAGCGCTCATAACCGGGCCGTGAGGTTGCAGTGGTGAACACATACACTTGCAGGTCCGCGCCGCTGAGCTTTTCAAAGACACGGCCATAGGTGGCGATTTCTTTGAGGAGCTGGTTAGTTTGGCCGTGCCCCGTCCAGCCATCTGCAATGATGGTTTCCAGGTCTGCTTGCCACTGAGCAGCGGGACCCGTGGCGGCACGGCGACGGCGGCGGCGGTTGGCACGAGCTACCAGCAGCGCATCGGCTATCTCGTCATGGTTGTTCCACTGCACGGCGTGATCCCACATGGCCCAAAAGAGGCTGAGGGTATCGCCACAGGGTTGCAGGTCGCCATCCAGGATACAGCTTCCACTATGGGGCTGAAGGGGCAAGCGATGCCCGTTGTATTCATAGAACTCACCGCGCCACGATTTGCCATAGGGCTTCTCGTTGGGAAAAACCTTCGAGCTGGCCAGGGGCGATCGCAAATCCTTGAGCTTCGAGGCACTGTTTTAGAGCACAGGCGACCGAGAAGGTGCGGTAGGGCTGCGGGAAGGGGATGTAGATATGAACGCCACCGCTGAAGCTTGAACGCAACAGGATAGGGGCAAGATCGCGATCGGTTTGATGGTGGGGGGCGGCTAGTCGATGTCGATGTCCCCAGCTTCACGCCGCAGCAGGTAATCCAGAACGCGATCGTGTTGTTCAACGGCGGCGGTCAGACTATCCACGCGCTGAGTCAATGCCGCAATATCCCGCGCATTCGCTTGAGCAAGGTTAGCAGCTTGAGTTAACAGGCGGCCTGCACTGAGCATCAAGTCTTCAAGTTGGCTCAAACGGTCCTCAGAGCTATCGCTAGGTTGTGCGCTGGTCATAGCTAGCAAGTTGAAAACAAAGTGTTGAAAACAAAGTATGGAGATCAATTCAATGATAACCACCAACACAGCCCCGGAGATGGGCCGAGATCGCGATCAGTTCAATGAACCTGCTTTTCCATTTGCCGACCACGGCGAAGTGATGGGGAGTGGCTTAACAAAACGAGAGATATTCGCAGCGATGGCGTTGCAAGGAGCATTGGCCTGCGACAGCTCAGAGGGTATCTGGGCCAACGCACGATTTGCAGTGCGGCAGGCTGATGCCCTCATTACAGAGTTAATCCGCTGCAAGCCCACAGACACCGATGAGGAATTCGACTAATCACCGTTTTCGGATGCCGAAGGTCAGTGGAGCTACAACCGCTGCGCTGAGCACGCTGTCAGGCACGCTGATTCATTCGGGAACTGAGCAAATAGATTCATAGCTTTTGAAGCATCCAACACCCCCCATCGGGGGGCTTTTTCTTCATGCCCATTTATCCAGGAAAACCAATGCAAACCCTACATCCCGACATTCTCGAAAGCTTGCAAGAATGCGACTTAACCGACATTCTCGATGCTCTTTGCAGCTTCATAACTGCGAACACATCACAGAGCTACTGCTACAGCAGCCCGTCAATGGTTAAACCCCCTCAGCACTTACCACAGCCCTAGAGGGGGCCTGTCCCTTACAGAACATCATCATTATGCCTGACATCTCTGCTGCACAATTACAGCCCTCCGCAGGGCAACCCAACATCCCCTATCGGCCTGCGTGCTCGCAGATGCAAGCGCGATCGCGCTCCTTCATTGACCCTCATACTGGCAACCTATATGCTCCTGGCTTGGGCAACACGATGGACGGGGTCCGGTATGACCAACTTCGACGCACCGACGAAGTGCTAGAGCAGATACGATAGAAGCACTCTTACCACAGCCATCAATGACCAATCCACAGAACTCTACTGAAGACCGCTTAGACCAGGTAGAAGACCGCTTAGACCGAGTGGAGTCTCTACTCGCCAGCGCTGGGCAGGTCATCCTAGACACCTCCCGTCTTGCTCAGCAGAATACTGAGCAGCTATCGCGGATAGAACGAACGATGGCTGATTTCGCCTTACACTCAGCTAGCGATCGCGTTGAGTTTGAGGCGTGGCGACGCACTACAGCCGCAGCTCTTGAAAAGATAGACCGCGTCCTAGATTATTGGATGCAGCGCGATGGCGAGCAGCCAGAAGGGTAGGCTAATTATCAGGAACCTAGTACCGCTACGCGGAATTCAAAATTCAGAATTCAAAACTAAGGCAGATAAGCTTTCTCAGTGTTTTGAATGGTGAGCCTATTTCTGCCGCAATGTACTGGATGTTACCGAAACAGGGCTATGAAACCGTCCCCACGGGGCGGTTTTTGGTTAATCGTCAGACTTGAACTACAAAATCAGCTTAATTAGCAAGCTTGCTATTTTTTCTATTCCAAAGACAGCAAAGATTCCGGCAGCAACTAACACAATAAACATTTGCCATCCAGCCTTAAACCACAGTGGAGAATCAGTTTCTAATGGCCCAATCCAAAGCGCTTTTAGAACCGCTGTCAGGAAGCTTAAAGAGTTGTCTGGATTTTTAAGTTGGGCCTGTGCCTTCTGCTGTAGCTGATATCTGTTGACTTCCTCATCAAGGTTAATCGTTTTTTCTTCAACCGGAATTGCTTCTCTTTCTACTTCTAAAGTGTCGTCTGAGTGAGTAGAGAAATAGAGCCAGTTATCCGGCTTTGTGAAAAAGAATCGATCCCCATCAACAATAGAGTACCACTTGTCCGGCTGCAAAAGTGACTGGCGATCATAGGCATTCTTAAACGTGTAACCGCTCTCGCTTAGGTGCTGGATTTCCCACAAACCGTCTACCCCTCCCTCAGCTCCGTTCCGATCACCAATCGGGGTAAAGCGAACAACGGCGTGTTTCCGGCTGACCCACTTCGCAGAAGGACCACGGAAATATAGCCCGGTGCGATCGCCAAGCTCAGCAGCGTGAGTGATGTGGATGCAGAGCGGGCATTGATTGAGAAGGAAGCGGCAGAGCAGAGCACCCCTCGGGATGACGATCCGGACTGCCCCAGCCGTTGGATGACAATGAGGAAGAGTGATGAGGCGGCCACCCACGCTTGTCCCTTTGGCGGTTGGCTAAAATATCAATACGGCTCAGCTCCATGAGGTCAAGGTTGATGCTGCAAACTCCTCTCACAACCCAACCCCTCTGGCTGCAACTGCCCAGTGACCTAGCGCTACGAGTCACGCCAGAACAGTTTGCGGCGCTGGCAGCGGCGAATCGTGACCTTAGATTTGAACGCACGGCAACGGGAGAATTGATTGTGAACCCACCCACTGGGGGAGGCTCTGGTAAGCGAAATGCGAAAATCATCACTCAACTGGGCGTGTGGGGTGAGGCCAATGAGCAACTGGGAGACTACTTTGACTCCTCAACAGGCTTCAAGCTACCGAATGGAGCCAACCGATCGCCGGATGCCTCCTGGGTGCGTAAAGAGCGCTGGGAGGGACTGACGCTAGAAGAGCAGGAAGGGTTTGTGCCCCTGTGTCCTGATTTTGTGGTGGAGCTGCGATCTCCCACCGACCCCCTCAAAGGGTTACGCAAGAAAATGCAGGAATATCTGGACAATGGCGCTCAACTAGGGTGGCTGATTGATCCACAGAATCAGCGGGTGGAGATTTATCGAGCGGGGCAAGCGGTTGAGGTGTTGGAGCAGCCTAGCACGTTATCTGGGGAAGCTGTTTTGCCGGGGTTTACCCTGTCGCTGCATCGCATTTGGTGAAACTCCCTACCCTCTCATAAAGCGACCTGTTTGCTAGAGTCACCGTATTGGTAGGCTTTTGTGGGCAATAGAAGCAGTATCCCTGGTGCCAGATGAGCAAGTCATGACTGAATCTCCGAAACCCGATCGCCCTTCTTCCGCCTAGAAGACGACTCAGGCAACCTGTGAGGTGTTGGGTGTCTCCAGATGGACGCTGGCAACGATGCGAAAAGACGGCACTTTGCAGCAAGGCTACCACTGGAAAACCAAAAATCCGAAGGCAACCAGACTGACCTACCTTTGGCATTGCGATCGCATTCATACCCTACAGTGCGAAGCGCTAGACGTGTGAGCAGTCAGACGACAACTGCTATTCAGCGGTTGAGGGATCCGGTTGCAGCAGGGATAGCAGCCCGTCGCGTTCTTCTCGCAATGCAACATTATCAGGGGCGAGTTCAGCCGCTGTGTTCCAATACTCTAGGGCTTTTTCAGCATCGGTTTGAGCCTGGTCGGGCTGCTGTTCCTGAATCAGCACAGCCAACTGTAGGTATGACTCACCGATACTGTAAAGGCATTGAACGCTGTCGGGGACGATCGCAAGGGCCGTTTCATAAGTGGCGATCGCAGCCTCGTAACTCTCTAAAGCAGCATCCGGTTGAGCCAAAATCATTTGCAACTTTGCTTGGAGCGTAAGGGCCTGACTCTTTGCCATTAGACGATCAACATCTTCAGATGCCTCGTCGTCAGCAGAAATGGATTCTTGAAGAGATTGGCAAACGGATTGCAGCCAAGAAACCAGTGTTTGATACCGTTCGCGTAAGCGGCTATCTGCGGGGGCTATCTCCAGAGCACGATGCCAGGATGCTAGCGTCATCCCAAAGCACGCGATCGCGGATTCGATTTGCTCCTGCTGCACCAGCAAATCCGCCAGCCTTTGCAGCGAATTGCCTTTGTTGTTGAGCGCCTTCACATAGTCCGGGGCCCGCTCTAAGGCCGCATCAAAGGCCGCAATCGACTCGCCATAGGTCGCCTGCGCCAAGCCGTGCTGCGACAGCGCCGCCTGCAAAATCGCCAGCCTTTGCAGCGAAAGGCCTTTGTTGTTCAGCGCATACACATAGTTCGGGGCCCGCTCTAACGCCGCATCATAGGCGGCAATCGAGGCTGCATAACTGGCCTGCGCCAAGCCGTGCTGCGACAGCGCCGCCTGCAAATCCGCCAGACTTTGCAGCGAATTGCCTTTGTTGTTCAGCGCCTTCACATCGTCCGGGGCCCGCTCTAAGGGGCATCAAAGGCAACAATGGACGCTTCATAACTGGCCTGCGCCAAGCCGTGCTGCGACAGCGCCGCCTGCAAATCCGCCAGCCTTTGCAGCGAAAGGCCTTTGTTGTTCAGCGTAGCAGTCTCTTCTGGATTACCAATGAGGGCCTGTTCATACGCAGAAATTGCTTCGGTGTATTCCCGTTGAGCCTCTTCATAAAGAGCCAGTGTCTGAAAATACTGCCCCTCTGAATTAGAAACCAACCCCTGCTTGAAAGGCGTCTGAATCACCAGCTCTCGCCGCATATCCAGCAAGGCTCGACAAAGCTCGTATCGGCTCAGCTCCAAAGCTTGATCAAATACCTTAACCCAGAGGTCAATCCCCTGCGACCAATTCAACCGATTGATATGGTAGATTCCCTCGATTTCCCCCTGCGCCTGATAGTGCTCGGCTAAAACCTGGTGCGCTTGCTCTACTTCTGGTGCATCGTCTAAGCGCCGCAGCAAATCATGAATGCGATACCAGTTCTCCCCCCGCTGCTCAGCCTGCCAGACAAAGGAGAAATTCTTTAACCGCCTGAAGGTTGGCTCATCGGTGACAAAGCTGAGTTGGGTGCCCAGCAGTTGATAAATCTGCCGATCAAACGCGCGACAAGCACTCAGCGCATGAATGGCGTAGCGCATGTCTTCGTTCACATAGCGCAGCAGCCGCTCAATCAGTTCCTCGCCCTTCTTATCAAACTCTGGAACGGTAGCGAAGTCTTGGGGCGTGAGGGGCTGCTTATTCTCTGGAGCCTCCAACACGACATCCGTACACAACCCCAAATGTAGAGGATGCACTTCACGGCGCTCTAACGGCTCCTGCGGATTCACACTGGCATAGGTGATCAAGCTGTCCTGCATCGGCGCATCGCGAATGCCCACCTTTTCCAAATAAGCCCTCGCATCTTCAATCTTCAGGTGCCCCACTTCCTTCAGGTGCAGATAGTCTTCAGGAATTGCCGTTTTAGGCTTCACCGCTCTCGCCTGGGGCCATTGGGGCTGATCTCGTCCAGCGACAACAACGACAATCCCTGCCTGCAAGTCCAACCCTCGCAGTAATCGCCGCAGCCACTCATCCTGAAAAAAGTACACCTCCCGCGACAGGTTCCGCTGAGATCCCCAAAAGGCTTCATGGGTGTCAAAAAACAACGCGATGCGCTTGGGTCCATCGTGTTGCTTCATCGCCGCATTCAAATCTTCTGCAAAGAGTCTAGGCAGCTCATCAATCAGTTCCCGGTCTAAATCTTTAGACCGGATATCGGCCTGGGTCGCCTTATCAACTCCTCGCTTAGTAAATTGCAGCGTTAGCTTCTCGCTCCACCCCTGCACACCAAAATCTATAAAGGCTTTAAGCACGGCCCCAACCGGATTCCCGGTGAGGGTATCGGCAGCCGTGGTCGCCAGTCCGGCCATTTCATTCAGCGGAAAAAGCGATTTAATCTCGTCCAGAGATTTCCCTTTGCTATGGAGATACCAAATACAGGCAAAGTCATAGCGCAGGAAGCGCAGGCGAGCATTACCGGCGGCGGATTCCCCTAACGCTTTTCGCAATAGCAGCAGGCCGTAAAACCGATCCTTCGGCTGCACTTCCCCCTGAGGGGTCAGCCCAAAATCCAAAAGCGCTGAAGGAACCGGTAAATATTGGGTCGAAGGCCAGGTTTCCAATCGATGGGACAACTCCGCATCGGGTAGACTCCGAAGCTGCTGCCACTGCTCTGGCAATAATCGCTTGCAGACAGTCTTCTGTAGGTACTTCAGCAACAGCGATTTGCCATTGCCCCCCGCTCCATGGAAAAACAGAATCTCTTTCCCGGCTGGGTCCTCATTGATGCGCTCGGCCAGCAGGCGAGTGAAGCTATAGCGGTCGGTAAAAAGCTCTAGGGCACGATCGCCTTCGGTAATTGACGCCAATGGCTGCAAATCGTCATCAATACTCATTAAGTTCGGGGGGCGAAATATTGCCTCTAACTTGGCAAATCTCAATCATCCCCGTCCAACTCCAATTAGCTCCCTTTATCAATATTTACACTGGAGCTAATCGCGGGTGGCTCGTTAGGAATGGCTCCCTCGATGGTTTCTCAGTTAGCGACTCTCAATTTCAATCCGATTGAGAACCGCTGGTCAAAACGGAACCTGACTTCAACCCATTGCCCAAAGGGATGGCATCGGAAAAGAGTGAGGGGGCGACTCGTTCCCCGTCACGACGCCTCCGAATCTGCCTGCTGCTCTAGCCAACCTTGCAAATCCGCGATCGTCTCAAAATCAAACAACGCCTCTCCCAACACCTCCAAACTCTCCAACGGTAACCGCCTTACCTGCTCCCGCAACGCCTCCGATAATCCTCCCAACTTACGATTCAACTGCCGCAAGATTAGTGACTTAGCCGCCTCTTCACGACCTTCTTCACGACCTTCTTCACGGCCCTCTTCACGACCTTCTTCACGGCCCTCTTCACGGCCTTCTTCACGGCCCTCTTCACGGCCTTCTTCGCGGCCTTCTTGTAGGGCTTCAGCGCGAGTTTCTTGATAAAAGCGACTGTCTTTAACCAGGTCAGTGAGTCCGAGCATCGTCGCAATCTCCTCCCGCGACAAACGGGGAAAGGTATACACAACAATTGTTTCTATCAATTCTACCAAGCGCTCTGCTTCAACTGTAGGAAGGGCTGATTGCTGCACCCGTGCTAACAATCCTCGGGCCGCCTCGGGCACGGTCGCTGGCGGTTCCACGATGAGCCGCAATGTGCCCAAACCAGGCGATAGCTCTGTGATTGCTCCCAGCTCATTGAGATAGACCACCTGAACATCGGGCGCGCTCAGCAGGGTGCCGAACGTTTCTAGCTCCGCCACTTCAATGGCCGCACTGGGATAGATGACCACAGCTCGCCAGCGCTTCACCGATGGCCGCCGATACAGATACAGAAACACTTCTGAAAAGAGGCGGCGATACAACAGGGCATCGCGCTGCATCTGCACTTCCAAAAAATAGACGGGTGCCTCAGAACATTCTTCCGGCGGCAAAAACACCCCATCGAGGCGAAAGGCCGTTTGCTTCACTTCCTCCGAGGCAAAGCAATAGCCCTGGGCCTCGCTTGCAGGTCGTCCTATCAGCTCAAAGAGAATTTCGGGGCGGCTTTGAAAGAGTACGTAGAACAGAGAATCGGTTTTCACAACCAGCAGTTATCCCAGGGAGTAGCCGGATTCTATCGTGGATAGATGGTGGTCGAGTAATCTCGCTACGGCAACGGAGCGATAAACTACTTGCAATGCTTGGTTGCAATGTCCTTGAGATTGAAAAACAAATCATTGCTCCTGGAGCAATGGAGCCATACGTAAAGGTGTTCTTAACTGTCAGCGAACCTCAGTAGTTCTGCAACCTTCTCGTTGAAGTCGATAGGGGGTGTCTGTCGCCACAGGTCAAAGCGGTAGCTGCGGTCTTGGAAGTTCCCCTTAATGCCGCCTCTGCCCTCGTCATGGGCAAGAGTGTGATCGCGGCTTCAGTGACGGGGCCGGGGCTGGAGCTGGTGTAGTAGTCGGTGCTGGGGCTGTCGTGGGCGGCGGCGGTAATGGTATAGCTCCTGTTCCGGGGACTGCTCGCTGAGCTGGTCTAGGCAGTTGATTGGGCGGCAGCGGTTGGGAACCGGGGAAGTCATGTCGTTCGGGCTGATTGCCCAGTTTGTTCGGCGCTGGAGGCGGCAACAGGTTAGGAGCTGGAGCACCACCACCACCAAACAAAACGGGTCTCGTTGGCGGGGCAAGCCTATCACCAGAAGGATTACCTCCAATATCAAGCCGCCCATCAACCCGTTCTGCTCTAAACGTATAGGGCAAGTTTGCGATGTATCCGTTTTTCGTCCTTGGACCCGCTAGGGCTATAGTGGGTTGTCGTGGTGCCATCAGGTCGCACCGTCTGACCTGTAGATCCTGGTGGCTTGAAAGGCTGATGGGTTCTCTCGATTGAGCGGTTAGCCCAATCGATATCATTTTGCAGCCTGGTAGATGAGATCGACCGATTCCGGTAGGCGATCGCATCGATAGACGGCGGCAGATAGAATGAGCCACCGGTTGGGGTCAGAATTTGGCCCATCTAAGCAGCCTTGTAGGTGTTGGGCAGGACTGCGTTGCTCATGGCCTCAGCAAAGTTCCATAGGGGCTGAGTTCCGTCACTTGTCCAAGCTGCATTTAATTCAACCGACGTACGGCAGATGGCGCGTTGGGTGTTGTCTGCCGTGTTGATGATGGAAAAGTCAATTAATGGCGCTAGCCCGCTATCAACAGGAGAACCCTGAGATTCTTTGTAGGTCACTCCTTTGTTGAGTTCGTATAGGGCCAGCTGCCCCCAAAGGACAAGTTCTTCCAGAGTGTCAATGCCGGAAGGAATGCCGGATGTTTGAAAGGCTGTCATAGAATGGGTTGAGTTCAGTTCAGCCAAATGTTTCCTGAATCAGTAACACTTGTACTGTTTCAGGGCTAAAGGTTTGAAGTCTTGCCAAGACAGCACAGTTAGGCACAATACCAGGTACGTCAGCAATGGAGCAGCCTAAACCCCCTGTATGGAGGAACTTACAGCCGTTAGTTGATATGTCTCGAATTCCCCTGGGGGTATTAAAATTTAGATTGCATCAAACCCTTGAGAGACCCGAAGGTTCTCAAGGGTTTATAGCGTATGAACCTTCGTACATGGAACCCATGATTTCATTCCCTGCCATATCCCAATTCTGAAAGAGTGCAAATTTTGAAGATTCTCAGAATTGGGATTTTGCAGTGGATTAGATCTGGAGTGAGGGGAGCAGTTGAGTCAGCGAAGACGTTTCAACGATGGCAGTCCTGCTGACAAGGGAGTGACTCATTTAAGCTGACATCATGTTGATTGCTGATCGCAAGACTGCATCAGATAATCTATATGAGACTGCTTTAATTCTAGCCATTCAAACGTCTGAGATAGGCTCCATCTGCGAAACCGAGCTATCTGCTGAATTTGGCTTAGGGTGATGTCAGGCATAGCATTGGTACGCCATTCTTTGATGGTGTAGTAGGGAATCCCTAGACCTTGAGCAAACGCTTGGAGTGATTTGAAGCTAGATTGTTCTAAATCTAGCCAGGCTAACAGAGCCTCAATGTTCCAGGGATAGTAATTCTTTTGCATAGAGATTGCCGGACAGTTACGATAGGAAAAAATCGAGCTACGCAACAATTATTAACCATCCATACCGGTTGGTCTCCAGCTTTCCGTCGAAATTGTTTTTTATCTTACAAAAGGCGAAAATTATTGCAGAAATTGGTCTTTCTCTTGACAAACGGATAACTATGCTTATTCCTGCGGGTCGTGGCTTAGTTTTTTTGCATCATGAAGATAACGGTACCGCATAAGGCAAAGCGGCAGAATAGTAGTCTCAACGAAGACACAGAGAAATAAACAGGTCTCCCTGCCACTTCTGTTCCAAAACAGCCGTGAAATTAGTAGGCTTACCGATTAGCCCGAGTGGGGCAGCAAACCTAGCGATACAGCCATAGCTTTTAGAGTTCAAAGATAATCGTGACTGTGGGTTAGCTTCCAATGAAAGGGTTTGATGCACTTTATGGCTGCACAGCAGCGAGCTAGCGCATTGCAGACTTAGAAGTAGAAGCAGGAGACCAAATCCGTTCTAGAGCAATCTCATGCGGAGCAGAGGCGGAAGTCCCTGCTTTGATTTAGCGCTGTCGGACTTTGCCCTTTGATGCTTAGCCTCCGGCAACAGCAGGCACAATGCTGACTTCGTCTCCTTCGTTAAGAGCCGTATCTTTGCCTTCTAGAAAGCGGATATCTTCGCTATTGACATAGAAGTTGACGAAGCGGCGCAGTTCTCCTTGGTCATCACACAAGCGTGCCTTGATGCCAGGAAACTGGGTATCTAGCGTATCCATCAACCCTGATATAGAGCCTGCGTCACATTCGACTGTTGCTTCGTTGTTTGTGAATTTCTGCAGGGGAGTCGGGATGAGAACTTTAACAGCCATAGCTTGATGAGTTATTGAGTTAAAAAGAACAAAAGTGTCATAAGCGACGAAACAGCCTACCCTGTCGATTGCAACAGAGGCAGGCCGTGACTACGCGAGAGTGAGTTTTCACGAGAAGCCTCAGAAAACTCATTGAAAACGCTTTAAACCAGGACTTGCTGCCAATCAAGGCGCTCTAGAGTACGGGCTCGCTCTAGCGCCCGCTCAAAGCTGTCAAGCTTCGGATCAATCGTCAGCGGTTCACCGATGTAGCCCTGCACAGCCTCCTGAGTCTTTAAGCCATTGCCTGTGATATAGGCAACGGTCGTCTCATCAGGATCAATTTTTCCAGCTTCAACCAGCTTCTTCAGAACAGCAATTGTCGTACCCCCTGCTGTCTCCGTAAAGATGCCTTCAGTTTCGGCTAATAGCTTGATGCCATCAACAATTTCGGCATCAGTCACATCTTCAATGTTGCCCTTTGTTTTGCGAGCAATATCGAGAGCGTAGATGCCGTCAGCGGGGTTACCGATCGCAATGGATTTAGCAATTGTATTAGGCTTCACTGGAGAGACAAAATCACGGCCCTCCTTGAAAGCTTGAGAAATGGGAGAACAGCCCTCAGCCTGAGCACCACTAAAGCGAACAGCCTTGTCATCTACCAACCCGGTCTTGATGAACTCTTGGAATCCCTTATAGATTTTGGTGAAAAGAGAACCGGATGCGAGAGGCGCAACAATATGGTCAGGAAGCTGCCACCCCAACTGCTCGGCCACCTCATAGCCCAGCGTTTTAGAACCTTCTGAATAGTAAGGCCGCAGGTTGATGTTTACGAAGCCCCAACCGTGGCTGTTGGCAACTTCAGAGCAGAGACGGTTGACCTGATCATAATTCCCTTTAACCGCCATAACGGTTGGCCCATAGATCAGCGTCCCTAACACTTTGCCGGATTCTAGATCAGAGGGAATAAATACGCAGCAGTCGAGGCCAGCATGAGCCGCGATCGCAGCTGTCGAATTCGCCAAGTTACCTGTACTAGCACAAGAAACGGTGGTAAACCCCAATTCTTGCGCTCGTGTTAGTGCGATAGAGACAACCCGGTCCTTAAAGCTCAACGTTGGCATGTTGACCGCGTCATTCTTAATGTAGAGAGATTTCAAGCCTAGACGACGAGCCAAGCGGTTTGCCTTAACCAATGGAGTCATCCCTGTCCCAACATCAATGGGGGTATCGGTTGCAACGGGTAGAAAATCCTTGTAGCGCCAAATCGATTTTGGCCCCGACGAAATACTTTCACGACTGACTCTCTGGCGAATCGTGTCGTAGTCATACATCACTTCCAAAGGCCCAAAACAAACGTCTTCACAGACATGTTTGGCACCTAATTCATAAATTTCCCCACACTCACGACATCGCAGTGCCGAAAAAGTAGGGGCAGTTGAAGCGGTTTCTACTGACGTTTGAGGTCTATCGATTGCCTGAGTCATGGTCTTCTTTCTTCTCTCGCAGAGTTAGCCGTCAAATTCTGCCGCAAACTGTTTGCAGCGAACTTTTGGGGATAGTAACACGGTGAAAATAGAGGGTCAAACATACCCGACTTTTTTAGTCGGGATTGACGAGGTAGCCCACTAGAGGTGTATGAGCTGAACAAGAGCGGGAAAATTTGTTTTCTTTTTGCTATTAGGTATTGATGGATACAAAATCTATTCTCATAAGTCGAGTTAATAGATTCTCAACTTGTTACGGTTTGCTGTCGAAGAGGGTTTAGATAGCCGTCAATTCTGGAGAAAAGCGGTTTTTTCTGAGCACTTCTATACAATTGTCGATACCGTAATGTTCGATTTCAGCAAGCGAGAGTGGACTCAAGATGGTAGCAGCGCAGGACAAGCCTTTAGCTAATGCGTTTCGACAGCTTGCTGGCGGGGCCTTTCCACCAATGGTTGAGACCTACGAGCGAGGTAAGACGATCTTTTTTCCGGGAGATCCTGCTGAGCGGGTCTACTTTTTAATGAAAGGGGCTGTCAAGTTGTCCCGCGTATATGAGATTGGGGAAGAGATTACGGTCGCTTTGCTGCGGGAAAACAGCGTATTTGGAGTCCTGTCGCTCATTACGGGGGAGCGCTCAGATCGCTTCTATCATGCTGTCGCGTTTACGCCCGTAGAACTCCTTTCGCTGCCGATTGATCAGGTGCAGCCTGCTTTAGCAGAAAACCCAGAGCTAGCGATGGTGATGCTGAAAGGGCTTTCATCGCGGATTTTGCAGACTGAGATGATGATTGAGACCTTGGCCCATCGGGATATGGGATCTCGCCTAGTCAGCTTTCTACTTATTCTCTGCCGAGATTTTGGAGTACCGAGTCCTGACGGCATCACGATTGATCTAAAGCTGTCGCATCAGGCGATCGCAGAAGCCATTGGTTCGACCCGGGTCACGGTCACGCGCCTACTGGGCGATCTCAGGCAGGAAGGCATGATCTCTATTCACAAAAAGAAAATTACGGTTCATGACCCAGTTAACCTAAGCCAGCAGTTCACTTGATTGGAAGACAGTGCAGTAGAGTGGTTTTGAACCGCAGGTGACGGGGCATGGCCACTGGATACGTCCTGGTTTTAGCAGTACTGATTTTAGGGGGTGTGATCGCAACATTAGGCGATCGCATCGGTATGCGTGTGGGCAAAGCCCGCCTCAGTTTGTTTCGCCTACGCCCGCGCCAAACCGCAACCCTAGTGAGCATTTTGACGGGCAGCGTGATCTCAGCTTCCACCTTGGCATTGCTGTTTGGTGTCAGTCGTCAGCTTCGCACTGGCGTTTTTGAACTAGAGCAGATTCAAGCTGATTTGAGCCAAGCCGAAGCGGAACTGGCGAATGCCCGGCAAGAAAAGGCTGGCATCGAAGAAGCCCTAACGGACTCTCGCCAAGAGCAGCAGGAGGCCGAGGAGGATTTGCGAGAGATTAACCAGTTTTTGCAGGAGGCCGTTGAACAGCAGCAGACTACCCAAAGTGAACTACAAAGGTCGCAAGGGCAGTTAGAAACGCTGAGGTCTCAACTATCAGATGTATCGCAGCAGTCCGCTCAGCTGCAGCAAGAGATTCAGAGGCTAGACTCTGAGCGATCGAGCCTACTGAGCCAACAGGAGGCGGTACAGGGAGAGATTGAGGAGCGCGATCGCGCGATCGCCCAGCGTGATGATGAGATTGTCCAAAGGGACCGTGACATCGCAAAGCGTGAGCAACGACTCAGCGAACTACAGTCGCAACAGGCCATGCTACAGGAAGATGTCATTGCCCTGGAAAGACAATATGAAGGTCTTTTTCGCGGTAGCGTCGCTGTAGGACGAAATCAGGCCCTCGTCTCGGCCCTGATTCGTGTCCGCGATCGCTCTGAGGCCCGAAGAGCTGTCGATCAGTTGCTGCGAGAAGCGAACCAATCTGCCATTCAGCAAATCGCCCCTGGCATTAGTCGCGATCAGCAAGTGTTGTTGATTGCTCAAGAAGATGTTTCTCGTCTGATTGACCGCATCAACAATGGGCAACCCTATGTTGTGCGAGTCATGTCGGCAGCGAATTACATCATTGGCGAACCTTGTGTCGTAGCCAATGCAGAACCTTGTGTTCAAGTATTCGTAGATGCCACTGTCAACGAGGTTATTTATCAACAAAATGAACGTCTTGCAGCAGTTACTGTTGATCCTCGTAGTCTTACCAATCAAGACTTAGTTGAAAAACTCAATTTGTTGGTTAACTCCCTACAATTTCGCGCCCGTCAGGACGGTATTGTCAGCGAGTCATTACAGATTGCCAATGGACGTACGGAAGCATTACTTGCTTTTTTAGGGGAGATAAAAACGTTTAATGAGCCCATTGAAATCCAAGCGATCGCCTCTAGACCAATCCTCACAATTGGCCCTTTACAGGTAGAACTATTTGCGGTGAGCGACGGAGAGATTCTGCTGCGTACTGATGAACTGCCGCGTGAAACCCCAGAAGATGAAGAACCCATGAATTCACCTACAGAGGTGAGGTAAAAAATTCGTCATCGGATCCAAAATTAATATTCTCTAATTGTAAGAATTTAAGAATGTCTACAAGATTTGCAGATAGTAACTATCTCGTCCTTCAGACTTTATTCTGTAAATCTAAGTGTTTACAATTAACCTACCCGTCGAGAAAACTCTAATAACCGCAGTGGGGATCGCATAGGACGCATTTTTGTAACGCGTTTTGTCATGAAGTCGTCAAGCGATTCGCGTGTCCTATTAAGTGGTTGGCGATCGCTCCTAACATTGCTTTTTGCCAATGGTAAAAATAAGTGAGATAGGAGTAATAAGCCAAAAACTTAGTCGGATGTCGTCAATTTAATGCCTTTTCTTCAGAATAAGGAGCAATCCGATGAAATTTCAAGACATTTATCAGTTTTTTGAGAATCCACCCCCTATTTATCTCAATAAGGAACTGGCTGTCTGCTATGTTTTGGCGGTACTTCTACAACAAGACTCTTATGGGACAGAGCTTATTCAAAAGCTATCTGAAACCTATGTGGATTATCGCCTGTCGGATACGGTACTGTATAGCGCTCTAAAGTTTTTGGAAGACCAGCAGTCCATCGATGGCTATTGGAAAAAAGTTGAAGGTCGAGGTCGCCCTCGCCGTATGTATCGTCTAAATCCAGATTGGCGAATGCAGGCCGAAGAACTCGCCGAGATGTGGCGCAGCTATATGCAAACGCGCGTTTCTCAAAAGGGGGCTGTTACTGAACCGGCCTTTTCGAGTTACTAAACGGTCGCTCTGCAAGGTCACGAACTCGATTCACAGGTCGATTCGTGGCCTTAATTTTTGTAGACAAAATTTTATAGTTCACATTATTCACACTGAGTAAACACGCCATTTAGGGTGAATTCGTTTCACAAGAATCCTGAACTCAAGACGGAACCTTGACTTGGATAGCCCTACTCGGTTCAGTCAGGCGTCATAGCGATCGTGCCGCTCACTATGGATCGGAACTCATGTTTACGAAAAAGCCATGAATTTTTTGCGGCGTCTCAATATGTGGGTGATCCCGCTGTCGTCATTCGCGTTACGCTGAAAAAGTTGATCTTTGCAGCGGGTATGCTATGCAGGCATGATTCGGCAAACTGTATGGCGTTGCCCAGTTCTTTATTCGTGAAAATTAGAGGTTGGGCTTTTACTTCGAAGCGCGCTAGTCTAGTGCTCTAGTTTGGCCCTACATCGTTATTCTTAATAGCTACATCGCTTCTCAAGGTGTTATGAATCCTATTACTCAGCTCAAAGCCAAACTGCCCTCGCCACTTCGACGCTTAGCAGATTTGGCCTACAACTATTGGTGGAGTTGGACACCCGATCGCATGTCCCTCTTCAGCACAATCGAGCCGACGATCTGGCAGAACTGTTATCACAATCCAGTGGCACTCATCGAAGCTGTCTCTTACGAAAGGCTTTCCCAAATTGCTGAGGATCCTCATTACTTAAAGCGGTTGCAGGTTCTTGCCAACCAGTTTGATACTTACATGCGCGATCAAAAAACTTGGGGTAGTCAGGCTGTTCCTGACCTTTCTCCTGAGGAGCCAGTCGCCTACTTCTGTTTGGAGTATGGTCTACACGAGTCGCTGTATGTGTATTGTGGGGGACTAGGCGTGCTGGCGGGGGATTACCTGAAATCAGCCTCTGACTTGGGCGTTCCGATGGTGGGAGTTGGCCTCCTCTACAAGCAAGGCTATGTCTGCCAGCGGTTGAATCGAAGCGGTTGGCAGGAAGATTTCTACCGCAGCAACGACTTTGATCATATGCCTCTTGAACTAGTCAGAGACGAATATGGTCAGCCTGTCACCGTTAAGGTCACCGTGCGTCAGCGAACAGTACGGGTCCAGGCTTGGAAGGCCAGGGTTGGACGGGTCGATTTGTATTTGCTGGATGCCGATCGCTCGGACAATGACCCGATAGACCGCAAGCTAACCGGGCAGCTTTACAGCGGTAACCGAGAGACTCGGCTAGCGCAGCAAATTCTCCTTGGCATTGGCGGTGTCCAGTTGCTACACACGCTTGAAATTGAACCGGCTATCTATCACATCAATGAGGGTAGTTCGGCTTTCGCGCTATTGGAAGTTGTGCGTCAAGAGATGGAGTATTCTGGCAGCACGTTTGAAGAGGCCAGAAATTGGGTCCGCGATCGCTCCGTTTTCACCACTCACACACCTGTTTCTGATGGGAATGACGCCTTCTCAGCAGACATGATGGATTCTTTCTTTGGTCACTATTGGCCGCAGCTAGAGTTAGCCCGAGAAGAGTTCTTACATCTGGGAGCACGTCGTATTGGGGATCCGTGGGAACCGTTTAGTCTCACCGTACTAGCCCTTCGGTTGACTCGCCAGGCCAATGGCGTTAGCCGTCGTCACGGTGAGGTTTCTCGTCAAATGTGGCAGATTCTGTACCCAGATCAAGCTCAGGACTCAGTCCCTATTGGGTATGTCACCAATGGAGCTCATCTGCGCAGCTGGACAGCGCCACTGCTGGCAGACCTGTATGGTCAATATCTAGGCCATGACTGGGCACATTATTTTGCCAACGCAGACCGCTGGAGCAAAGTCGATCTCCAGTCGGCTAGCACCATTTGGCACAAAGTCGATTCCATTCCCGACCGTGAGCTGTGGCATCGTCACTGCATCTTGAAAGAGCGCTTGATTGCTTACACCCGTGCCCGCGTATTAGCATCGCGCCTAGAACGCAAGGAGGCCAAAGACGATATTTTAGCGATCGAGCGTTTGCTTGATCCCAATGTGCTGACGCTAGGCTTCGCACGTCGTTTCAGTCCCTACAAGCGTGGTGCCTTGCTGTTCAAAGATCTGCAACAGGCCATTCGAATCTTTTCGCACGCTCGTCGTCCTATTCAAATTATCTTTGCCGGCAAAGCTCGTTCTGGAGATGATGAAGGCAAACGGATCATTCAACGTTTGATGGAATGGTGTCGTCATCCAGCGCTGCGCGATCGCGTTGCTTTTATCGAAGACTACGATATGTTCACCGCTAAGCTGATGGTGCATGGGGTCGATGTTTGGCTGAACACGCCAAGACGCCCAACAGAAGCGTGTGGAACTAGCGGACAAAAGGCCGCATTTAATGGCGTGATCAACTGTAGCGTTTTAGATGGCTGGTGGTGCGAAGCTTACCAAGCGGGTTCCATCAATCAGCCTGCCAACGGTTGGGTTATCGGTGAGGCCGTTGATACTAGCGACCAAGAACTGCAAGACCAAATTGATGCCGATGCGTTGTATACCCTTTTGGAACGGGATATTACGCCTTTGTTCTATGATCGCGATCGCAACGGCATTCCCCACAAGTGGATCGCCATGATGAAAGCCTCTATTCGAACAAACGCTCCTAATTTCAACAGCGATCGCATGGTGTCTGACTACGTCACTCAAGCCTATCGTCAAGAGTCAGCCCATGAGATGAATGTTAAAGCGGGTCAGGTAGCCTAGCTCTAACCCTGTACGGGCAGCACTATGACCATAGTTGGAGAATGCAAAATTTTACTCAGGATGAATTCTAGGGATTGATTAGGTTGAATGAAATGTCCTGGTGATATCTGAGGGCAGCCCAACGAAGCAAAAAATTTTGTAAGCTTGATCTTTGAACCCATCACCATAGTGATGGTTGAACCACTACAAGGAGAAGTTTTGATGGCTGATACAGCAACTTACGTAACGCTGACGGCTGAAAATTTTGAGAGCGAAGTCATCCAAAGTGACGTTCCCGTTGTGGTTGATTTTTGGGCGGCTTGGTGCGGACCTTGCAAGCTCATGAACCCGATTATTGACGGATTAGCCGCAGAATTTGAGGGTCAGGCAAAGTTAGCCAAGATCAATATCGATGACTATGAGGCTGTGGCTAGCTCATATCACATCATGGGAGTTCCCACGCTGCTGTTTTTCAAAAATGGCAACTTGGTTGACCGCACTGAAGGCGTGATAGCTCAAGAAGCGATCGCTGCAAAGATCAATGAGATGCTTGCTTAGGAATGAGTGAATTTTAAGTTCTCAATTTTGAATTTTGAATGGTTGATCTACCGGTAAATCCAAAGCTCAAAGTGGATACTTCAATAAATTCCCGTTCCTTAGGGCACTCAATCACCTCAACGGCCACCAGGCAACCTTATCCCGAGTTGTACTGTAAATCCCTTTCAAGGCTTCTGCATTCGTCACCGTTACCCAATCTCCTTGGGCATCGGTGGCGCGATTCGTTTTCAAAATGCCTTCTCGGGTCATCCCTTTGAGCACTTGCTCAACGGTGCGGTGGTTGAGTTGGCAGGCATGGGCAATGATATCTACAGGCAAATCGAAGCTAAAGTGACCGTTTGAATCGGGCTGGTTTTCCAGTGCTCGCTCCTGATAAACCAGTGCTCTCAGGAGTGCCGCCACTGCCTGGGGTGGATAGGTACTGCAATTCAACAGGTGATACTGAAACTTTTCGCGTAGTTCAAAGAGAAAGCAGTAGCGATCGCGAAAAATCTCGCTTTCGGCATACAGTTCTCGAACAATCTCAACAGGCAGTTTAATGACATCTGTTGTCTTGTAGGCTTCGACCAAGCTGGGAAAAGCACGAGTGACAGGTGCGGGACCTAAAGCCAGATTTCTCATGCCAAAGGTGCTGCCGACATAGGTGATGCCGATGATTCGATCAAGAGGTGTGCTTCGCACCACGACTGGGCCGCCTGACAAGATGATGTAAAGGTAATCCAGAAAAATATCGGGCTGAAAGGCTGTAAAAATGGGACGGCTGGAGTAAAGCTTCTCCTGCATGAGTTCCGCTGGCTGTAGGCGATCGCCTAGCCACTGGGGTTCCATTTCTCGAAACAAAAAGGAGCGGGTTGTAAGTTGCTGAACTAATTCGGCTTTCTCTAACACCTTGGCCTGCCTGCCGGTAGGATCCGACAAAACTCTCAGACACTTTATTTTGTCATAGGTTCGCTACTTCTTTCAGCGCTGAGAATAGATAGATAGCCCTTTCGGGTATTGGGTGGTTTCGACGTCAAATCGTTTTAAGTCAATGGAAAATTAGCGCCTGTTTCAATCCCCTTGCGGGGTATTGGGTGGTTTCGACGATGGTATTAGATACTCTAGCCGAAAAATCACCTGTTTCAATCCCCTTTCGGGGTATTGTGTGGTTTCGACGTGGGTACCTTCAAGTTTTACTATAGATTCCCATGTTTCAATCCCCTTTCGGGGTATTGGGTGGTTTCGACGGGATTAGACACTTATCGGAATCGCAAGCAGCAGGTTTCAATCCCCTTTCGGGGTATTGGGTGGTTTCGACACTAGCCCTGAAACGCTATCGCCATGAGTGCTAACGTTTCAATCCCCTTTCGGGGTATTGGGTGGCTTCGACAAGCTGCCGCCAAAGCTCACTACGAGGCTGTCAGGGTTTCAATCCCCTTTCGGAGTATTGGGTGGTTTCGACTTCGCTAGAATTCCCCATCCTCGTCCCCTTTCCTCCTGTTTCAATCCCCTTTCGGGGTATTGGGTGGTTTCGACTCAAATCCCGTTAATCGGCAAGCATATAGAAATAGTTTCAATCCCCTTTCGGGGTATTGGGTGGTTTCGACGCAAGTTGATTGAGTTGGATTATGGGGAGAAGTACGTTTCAATCCCCTTTCGGGGTATTGGGTGGTTTCGACTCAGGGGTTCCGTTAACGGTTCCGTCATCATCGCCTGTGTTTCAATCCCCTTTCGGGGTATTGGGTGGTTTCGACGTTACTGAATACGGTCAAAATCAGCTTTACCAGCATGTTTCAATCCCCTTGTATGTTTAGAGGTAGGAGCGGTAGACCGCAATCCCCCTGTCTGTAGTGGCCATTTTCTGCAGAATTGGCTTCATTATAAGACGTCCGTAAGCTCGGTCGCCGTCTCCGATTCAGCGCTTTGAGAACTCGTACAATCGCCTGGCCCACAGTGAGGCCGTATCTTGCAAGAACGAGTGCAA
>NZ_JAQMUB010000079.1 GCF_028330965.1 Oscillatoria sp. CS-180
CCCCCCCTTTTTTGGGTCTTGTCTAGCAGAGATGTTCGTTACAGTAGACTTTTGGTTAAGGCATTATTTGTGATAAGGAATTTCTTGGATGAACAATGCAGCTCAATTCGGGTAGTCTCGTTCATGAAGTGTTTAGATGCTAGTCGTGCGATCGCGGGCTCACTGCATTGTCACCGGATTTGACAAATTCCTGTCACTAATATCTTCTAGCTTGCAGTCCTACAGTTTTGTCTCGACACCCTGGTCACTGGACACTCTGGTCACCGATATAAAAGTAAATGAGTTGCCGGAATAGCCTAAATCGACAAAAAACCGTTACAGACCAACTTTGCAGATGAATCGTAAAAAGATAACATTTGGCACACCGAAATTTTACATAGCCGGGCTGCTTGGCCTGAGATAACTACATGTGATAGATTGCTTCCCCTGCAACAATCTGATTTATCCTTGTATCTTCTACCTTCAACCTTTTGCTATAACTCTTACAGGCAGAAACTGTAGGGTTCCTGGCGAGACTGCAACCTGACTCAGCTGTCGAACAGCTATTCAATCGCGTAAACGTTGGTTGAAATAATCAAAATGCTCAAAAAGATTCCTTTAAAGCTTGCAAAAGCCTTTTCCATACCTTCTGAAGCAGTAATTATTGAGAAAAGTGGACTGCTGGATAATATTTATTATCTAAGCCAGAATGC
This sequence comes from Oscillatoria sp. CS-180, assembly GCF_028330965.1. Taxonomy (GTDB): domain Bacteria; phylum Cyanobacteriota; class Cyanobacteriia; order Phormidesmidales; family Phormidesmidaceae; genus Halomicronema. The sequence goes on from NZ_JAQMUB010000079.1 coordinate 693, forward strand.
GGATGTCAGAAATGAGAACATTTCACCCGTTGCGCACTATATCCATCATGGGGCGGAAGAAGGGCGAAACCCCAGCCCTTTTTTTGATACGCTCCATTACTTTGAACAAAACCCAGAGTTAGCTGCAAAAAAAATCAATCCGCTTGCCCACTACATCAAAAACAAGCAGCAAAACCCTAACGCATATTTCAATTCTCAATCCTATTTGAACGCTTTTCCAGAACTCTGGAAATCAGCCCTATCCCCGCTTTGTCATTTTGTTCTGCAATTTCAAGATGAGCAAGTGTCCTTTATTGACTTGCTTAGAAAAGTGGTTGGAGCAGATGATTTTGACAAGATTGTGCAGCCTCTTCTCCAAGAGATTTTTTATGTTTATCGAACATTTCTTTTTAGAGAACCATCAAAAGAAGAAGTCTTGTCTTGTATTGAACACTACTACAAACAGGTAAAGACTTTTGAAACGCGAATTGATGTTGTTAAAAATGGAAATCCTCGAACATTTTTGAACATCAGACCGCTTAATCTCGAAATGGATATTGTGAACCAATGTAATCTTCGCTGCATCATGTGTCACTTCAGTGACGTAGCTACGGCTAAGCGCAAGAAGACGGAAATGTCTGTCGAGAATTTTCACAAAGTGGCCGATCGCATGTTTCCGTTGTGTTCAGAAATGTCTCTTTCAATTAGCACAGAGCCATTACTCCACAGCGAATTTGGTCAATTGCTCAAAATCACAAAAGATTACCAGGTTCCGACCGTTCGCATGTATACGAATGGTTTGCTCTTAAACAAAAAGACAATCGCTGAAGTCATTCACGGTGGCTTGGACCAGATTTGCATTTCAATTGACGGTGCAACAAAGAAAACCTATGAATACGTCAGGGTGGGGGCTAAGTTTGAGAAATTGATCTCTAATATCAAAGCTCTTAATCAGGCAAAAGAAGCAGCGAGCTCTCCAACACCCCATATTGGATTTGGCATTGTCATCATGCGTTCCAATATTGAAGAACTTCCTACGCTGATGCATCTGGCTCATGAGTTGAAGGTTGAAGCTGTATCAGCGGTTCATATGGTGCCCTTATCAGAAGCCGTCATTGACTACAACAAAGAGTCTCTGGAATCTCACAAAGAACTGTGTAACACGATGCTTGATGAAGCACGAGATCTAGCCAGCAAATATGGCATTAGTGTAGTCTTCCCTGAAAAATTTGACCTGACATTAGAGCCAATTTCAGCAATCGAGATCGAGGCAGTTCCCCAAACAGTTCCCTCTGATGTAGCAATCCCTGAGTTACCCATCGAGCCAATGCCGGAGGTTGTTTCGTCCGATCACTCTTCAACAGAGCAACCCTCAGGCCCTGGTGATCTAGTAGATCTCTCTCATGAAGAGCAGGCTAAGGGTCACGTCAGTATTCAAAACATGATGTTTAACTTTTCTGTTGAGGGGCAAGTCGAAAATCAGCCCTGTTGTTCATTCCCCTGGCATTTTGTTGGACTACAGCCCGATGGTTATGTCGTGCCCTGTGGTTGGTGGTACAACGAGCCGCCATTGGGCAACGTATTCGATGACTCGTTTGAAACGATTTGGAATAATCCCAATTACGAGAAACTTCGCTCCGAGCTTTTAACAGGCTCACTCAGGAAAACGTGTCAAACCTGTCCCGTAGCAGGCATGGGGGATGTGAACAATGCCAGCAGTTTTATCGAACGATGACACAGACTCATACAGCCATAGTTTCAAAGTACTTGCGTCATTAGCTCTGCACCTTGAAATAACAGAATTGGCAGCCAGCTCAGCCCTAGTCCAATGATGGACAGTAGGACTAGGGTAAGGAATGAAAGACGATCGCCCAGTCCCAAAATCAAACAATCCACCCGTGCTAACAAAGCCGCTGCCATTAGCACAATCACATAGGCAAACGCTCGAAATTGAACGACGGCCAGCACTGCCAGAGACGCAAGCAGGAGGACCATGACGGTATAACCCACGTCAGTCTTGAATCCCCTCAGCGCAAAATCTCTTACAGGTTGCCAAACCAGCGTCAGGATACCAGCCTTGACAATGATGAAAGCCAGTGTTGCCCACCAAACATACTGTCTCGGCTCTCCTGCATGTAGCAGTTGTCCATAGGTCGCATAGGCTAATATCAACAATCCCCAGGAGAGCCAGTAGCTTTTCATCCTTTTGCCTTCTGCCGTCATCCTTTCACCCATCTTACAGATTTGTTGAAATGGCTTGTACTGGACAAGTTGGAATACATTGTTCGCAGACAATGCAGCGCGATCGCGCAAACATTAGCTTGAACGAGTCAGGATGCAGGCTGAGCGCCCCCGTTGGACAGACCCCCGTACAAAGACCGCAGTGAACACAGATGTCTTCGTCGATTTTGATTTCGCGACTGGTCTGCGAGACGCCAATATCTTGTTCTTGTAGCCAAACGATCGCGTCCTCCAGCTGATCAATATCCCCAGACAATTCGACCAACAGCTTGCCGACTTGGTTGGGGGCGACCTCAGCCCGAAAAATATTCGCCGCCACGTTAAAATCCTTTGCCAATCGATACGTAATCGGCTGATGCACTAAACGCTTTGGAAAGGTCAGCGTGACTCGTTTTTTCATTGCGATCGCCTAGCCATATCTTGTGACGACTCGGAATTCTAAAAGCCTATAAGCTTCATTATTGCAGAGGCTCAAACCTCCCCAGCCATTCGTATCGTGCGTGTCTCTACGTCACGTTTCCAGAACTGAACTCACACCAATAGACTGTGTTGCCCTGCCTGTAGCTATTTCGATGTCTCCGTCATGGGTTATTTGTCATCTGTCTCTGTCACCGTCAAAAGCTGTTGCTCGCCGCCTAGTCCCTTTAGCCACACGATAACGACACTCCAGTGAATCAGCACGATCGCCCAAAATGCTCCCGTCAGGCCATACACAACCGTACAGGTGATGCCGAGCAGCAGCGTGAGGCTCAGAAATCGACCGTCCCAAAACGTTTTGCGCCCCGGGGGATAAAACAGCAGGGCATTCAAGGGATGGTAGACGAGAAATAAGAACAGACTCAGACAGGCCCAAAGCAGCCAGCGCAGGGGAGCAACTCCTTCCAAAGGATGAGGCAGCAGGAAGACTCTAAACAGAATTTCTTCCAGAATGGCAGGCATGATCAGCAGACGCAGCAGCAAACTGGGACGCAACCATTCTCTGAGACTGGTTGGCGTGAGTTCTAGAAAACCACTGCGGAATCCGTAAAGGACAGCGATCGCACCGTAGATTGATAAGGCCCCTGCCGTGATTAGCCCAACTCGTGAGTTGATGGAAGCACTTACAGCATCGCTCAGGCGCTTGATCAGCGTACCGAAAACGGGCGATCGACCAAATAGTTCGGTGGGAGCTAATGGGACAATCTCAGGGTTTCGCCCTCCGACTTGATTGGTCCGAAAAAACCAAAGCTGCGCGCCGTGTTTGAGAAACACCTGACTCAGGTCATCGTGGGCCCGTCTGGGCAGCATGGAACGCCAGCTTAGCAAGACATTGATGAAATTCTGACTGCTGACGAATTGATCGCGACGATTGACGCCTGCTAGAGCTTTCGCGTTTTGTTTCCAGTCAGAGCGCACAACCCCATAGGGAACGAGCAGATTTTCCAGTGATCGACCGAGCTTGACTAATTCCTGAAAATTCTCAGCATCGGGGATATCAGGACTAATGTCTGACTGGACTGTCAGTGCTGGTGTTGCCGTCGCCTGCTGTTTCAACTGTTCGATCGCAATATATAACGCCTGGCCGGAATCCTGAACGCAAGAGGTAGCGGGGGTTACAGGCGTAACGCCAGTGCCATCTCCGGTACGATACCGGGCAGCAATAATTTGTATCTCCGTCAATAGAGTGTCAAGGGGCAAGAGAGAGCGGCTGCCCACATCCAGAGCATCCGTCAGAATATCCAGCTTCACCGCTACATCAGAAATTGGACGGCTGCCGAGCCAGCCTTTTTCCAGATCCCCGGTGTAGGCACTCCAGTCAATGACGCCAGAGACAATGCCGTTGGGATTATGGCCATATACCTGGTGATAGGTGATTTGAAATTGAGGTTCGTTGGTGAAGCGATCGCGGACAATTTCCCAAAGTCCAAAGGAGAAGTGTCCTGTCACGGTTCCAGGCACGCCGCCTTCAGCCCGATCGCCCCCAATGCCCCCAAAGAGATGCATGAGCAGACCGCGATCGCCGAGTTGCCATTGATCAACGACTGCCGAAGCTGCTGCAATTGATTCCTCTGTGATTGATTCATCTAAGGCTTCGCCAGGATCAGCGACAACGATGGTACGATCCAACGTGCCCTGCTGGTCTTCAATGTCACGCCAGTTCTGCCAAGTAATGAAGTTAGAGGCCGGCGTTGTCCCAAGAACAACCTCATCGGCGGTAAGCTGCATTAGCGATCGCGGCTGAAGCGCTTCAGCCGTGAATACCCCTTCGGTATCGAAGGCCCCGTAGACATACCAACCCGCATTTCCAGCTGGTGATTCTTCCAAATCAAGAATGCTGGACATCAAGCGGTCATTGCGATCGCGGGGCTGCTGTGGAATACGGATAACTGTTTCTAAGCCATCGAACTGCTGGGTTGCAGGATTGTAATGACGGACGCGAAAGGATTCACTTGGACAGGGCTGCTGGCCTGGGCAAGTGAGGGAACGAGGCGATCGCGGCACCGATTCCAGAATTTGGACCAAAGCCATTAGTCGACCGCTAATTTGCACAGGAACTGACCGAATTGCCAATGTCATGGGGTCGTCCGCCTGCTGTTCGACTTCAGACAGACGCACAACTACCTCATCCATCGGTAGCGCTCCTGCTAGTGATTGGAGCGGTCCAACTTGGCGACGCCCATCAAGTCGATTAGGGACAACATCCCCTTTAAGGCGCGATCGTGCCGCTGCCTCACCCATATTTACATCGACAGTAACCGCAGCCAGATACTGCTGAATTGCTGGAGTTTGCTGCCAGGTCAGCTTCACGGTTTGCCCAATCAGATCAGGCTGCGGCGCATTCTGAATCTCTAGCCAAACCCAATCGCCCGTGGCCTGTTCGTAGTCTGCCTCTGTGGGTAGGATCAGTCGCCCAGTCCACTCTGCAATAGGACGATACCAGTCATCCCCTGCGAAAGATGCGTTGGTTAGGGTCAAATAATTGCTAGAGCGGCTGAACGCAGCAATTTGGATTTTTTCATAACTTGACGCTTGAGGTGCAGGCGGCGGCTTGGGCAGCAATAGATGGATTGCCAAGCCTAAAAGTAAGCCCAGCCCGGCTAGAAACCAAAGTATTCTTTTCGGCTTCAGCCAGTTCACCATGCAGCTTTAAACGTCATTACCACCTGCTTTGCACCCCTAAACCCTCCGCCCAGAAATCTAGCCCATACAGGCTTATACAGAACTATATAGCAAGAAATAGACTTGAGCCGTCCGAGCCGGTTCCCCTCAGATCTTGCCGTTGTCCCGACATTGCCTGGTCTGGCCCCCCTGCCCCCAAATTTGGGGGGTTCTGAGATCGAAGTCCCCCAGAATTGGGGGCTTTTGGGGGACAAATGCAGGATGCTGATGTACTAGTACAAGATCTCAGTTCCCACTATCACCCTTTTCCCTGCCGCCTACAGTATTAAGGCTTTGTCTTCTGCAGGCGATATGAAATCCGAGCCTGATAGCGCACGAGATGTTGCGAATGAAGGTATAGGGCCACGCGATCGCATCTTTTACCATCAACATGGGGATATTAGAAGGGGATATTAGAAATAGAAGCATAGCGCTACATCATCCCTCTGCTCTCATTTCATTCCTTAGCGAAATATTAACTTTGCGACCTCCTGCATAGCTTGATGCTGACAGACACCACTTATGTCTAACGACCGCCCGAACGAATGCAATCTTTCAACAACAATGATGGTGACGTCTGAGCTTTTGCATCAGGCTCTTAACGGAGTATCCACAGCGATCTATATCAAGGACAGAGAGCAACGTCTGTTGTTCGTCAATGATGCCTGCTGTAAGTTGTTGGGGCGATCGCGCAATCAGTTACTCAACGCTCTGGAATCTGAAATGTTGCCCTCAACAATGGCTTTGCAGCTGCAAGCACAGGATCAGGCCATGCTGCAAGGCAACGCCGCGATCGCCGCAGAGCCAAAAGTCATTATGCTTCATCTTCCCAACGGTCGGTGCCAAACCGTTACTCGGCGGGTAGAACTGGCTGCCCAGGGTGAGCATATCCTCTGTTTTTTAGAAGACGCTGAGCCTAACAGCCCACCGTCAGAACAGACTGCAATATTGCAAGCTCCACTATGGCAAATCCCCCAGGTGCATACGCTTTTATCCAATGTCCCTGCTGCAATTTATCAGCTCTATCGTCAGGCTGACGGAACACTACGGTTCACCTTTATCAGTCCTGGGGCATCTGAGATTTTTGGGATTGCACCCAACACGGTTGGCACCCATGTCGATCACGTACTCGCTCGAATTCACTCTTTAGATCGGTCCACTTTTGACCAGTCGCTAGCCTGCTCTGCTGAAACTTTGGAATTTTGGCTCTGGGAAGGGCGTTATTACCAACCGGATGGAGAAACAGGTTGGATACAAACTGCTGCTCGTCCCCATGGCTTGCCAGATGGCGGCGTTGTGTGGAATGGCCTGCTTATGGACATCACCGATCGCAAACAAGCCGAAGCTGCCACTATCGAGCAAGCGGTGATGGAGCAGGCTCTCGCCGATAACGAAGCGCGATTTCAGACCATTACGGAAACCATCCCCGGTGCTCTGATTCAGTTTCGGGTTCAAGAGGATAACTATTTCGTTGATTTTGTGAGCGATCGCATCCAGGACATTGTGGGGTTGACGCCTAATACGCTCATGGCAAATGCCAATGCCTTGTTAGAGCGCATTCATCCCATGGATAGCCAACGCCTGCAAGACACTATCAAGGAGGCTGTTGCCCATATCAGTGCTTGGCAATTTGAAGGCCGGATCGTGACGCCAAGAGGCAGATCTCGATGGTGGCGAATTGATGCCATGCCCCTGCCCCACTTACAAAACGGAGTGGTTTTTTGTGGCGTTATCCTTGATACGACAAACCGCAAGGCAATTGAGGAAGCTTATCGGGAGAATGAGCGGCAGCTCCGGATGGCTCTCAACGTTTCAGGGATGGGAGTTTGGACCTGGGATATCGCGACTGACCAAATGATCTGGAAAACGGAACCCGGAACTTTGTTCAGCACCACCGGCGTGAGCTTTTGCGATACTTTCGAGGCCTATTTGCAGAATGTCCATGTCGACGATCGCGCTGTTGTCAAAATGGCGATTAGTCAAGCGCTCAAGGTGGGGCAGGATTATCAGATTGAATATCGCCTCCTTTTGAGTAATGGTGATGTTCGCTGGGTCGGCGAGCGGAGCGGTATCTGGCGCGATCCAGATGGCTTTGTCTTGGGCTTGATGGGAACCGTTGTAGACATTACCAGTCGAAAGAGCGCAATCACCGCTCTGCGAGACAGCGAAGAACGCAATCGTACGCTGATTAACAACATTCCTGGAGCCGTCTATCGTTGCCAAGCTGACAAAACCTGGACCCTAGTGTTTATGAGTGATGCAATCTTAGACATCACCGGATATCCAGCCAGCCATTCCATTCACAAGAAGGATTGGGCACTGATTCACCCTGATGACTACGCCCAGGTGAAACAGGTGATTTCTCAGGCGATCGCTCAAGGTCAGCCCTTTGCAATGGAATACCGCATCTTCCATGCGAATGGTTCCATTCGATGGGTTGAAGAGGCAGGCCAACCGGTACTGAATGAAACAGGAACAGTCCATCTCCTGGATGGCGTCGTGACGGATATTACCCGCCGTAAAGAGTCTGAAAATCGATCGCGAGAACTGGCTCACCGAGAGGGACTCATTAACCGCATCTCTACCCAGATTCGTGATTCGTTAGAGTTGATGCCAATTTTACAAACCACTGCGCAGACTGTCCGTAGTCAGCTCAAAACGGATCGTGTGCTCGTTTATCGCTTCAGGGAAGATGGGTCTGGGGAAGTCGTTGTTGAAGAGGCCACTTCTCAATGGCGGTTATCTCTCAACGATCTGGATATCTGCTGTCATGAAATGTTGGCTCAGCGTTATGAAACAGAACGAGTTTCTGCTATCGATGATATCTACACCCCAGAGTTAAACCGCTGCTACGTACGATATTGCGAAAACCTGCAAATACGCGCTGAACTCATTGCTCCAATCTGGCTCAAAAGAAGACTCTGGGGCTTGTTGATTGCCCATGAATGTGAGGCAGCTCGCTGCTGGAACAACACTGAGATTGAATTGTTGATTGCGCTTTCTGGACAAGTAGGAATTGCGATCGGTCAAGCGGATCTCTATCGACAGGCAACCGAGAATGCAGCTCGTGCCCGTCAAAAAGCAGAAGACCTGGAAGCAACTCTGGCAGAACTTCGTCAGACTCAAGCCAAACTGGTACAAACCGAAAAGATGTCGAGTTTGGGACAATTAGTGGCGGGTGTGGCCCACGAGATCAACAACCCAGTGAGTTTTATCGATGGCAACATTCCATATGCAGCCCGATATGCCCAGGGCCTCTTGCAACTGATTGAACAATATCAGGCTGCTTATCCTAAGCCATCTTCAGCCATATCGAGTCTTCGGGAGGACATTGATCTGGATTTTCTCACTGAAGATTTCCCCAAGCTTTTAAACTCAATGCGGATAGGGGCTGAACGAATTAAAAACATCGTCACTTCTCTGCGCACGTTTTCCCGCACCGACGAAGCAGATTTAAAGATCGTTGATATCCACGAAGGTCTAGACAGTACAGTAATGATTTTGCAGCATCGCCTGAAAGCAGATGGCGATCGCCCCCTCATCACCCTAGCTCGTTACTATGGCAATCTGCCGCTCGTGGAATGCTATGCAGGTAAGCTCAACCAGGTGTTCATGAATCTTTTGAGCAATGCAATTGATGCCCTTGAGGAGCAATGTCACCAGGGCCATCAAAACCAATCGCCTACCATTGCCATCACTACACGATTCCACCCACCCACTCAAATCCAGATTACTATTGCTGACAACGGTCCTGGTATTTCTCGCGAAAACCGTCAGCGCATCTTTGAACCTTTTTACACCACCAAGCCTATTGGTAAAGGAACGGGCATTGGACTATCTATTAGCTATCAGATCGTCACTGAAAATCATCTTGGCACCCTGGACTGTGACTCAGAAATTGGGCGAGGAACTGCATTTCACATCACCATTCCGACCCAACAGTCATAGCGAAACGATGCAAGACTAGTAGTGACAGACTGTTCAATGCAATTGAAGCGTTCAGCAAACCCTAGAACTCACTCAGATTCCTATTTCATCCTTCTGCTTTGTGCTGCAAGTGGGCGATCGCCTCAATTTTTGCGGGTGTTAGTGCGCTGAGAGAGGGTAATACCACTTTGGCTCCAGCTGCTGTGAGGCGATCGCTGTAGTCTGCGGCATAGACCGTCCCGGCTCTCACAACATGGGGCGGCAAGATGCCCACTCCAATCCATTCCCGCTCAGGACGCTGTTGACAGGCATGTAACACTGTTTGCATGTCAGCAACAGTATCCCCTGCATATAGCACAGGAACTACTTCATGGTCAGGATTCAGCTGGTCTGCCATCTGAAAGAGTCCAGTCGGATCGGGTTTTCCAGGGGCATCATGCATCGCTATCAATAGCGGAGCCGCTAAGCCAATGCGATTTTTCAACACGAACAAGGCCGATCCTCGGGTTGCCCCGCTAAAAAATCCCCAAGCGACTTGACCTTGGGTGAGCTGCTCGAAGTAGGAGGCTTGTATTAAAAGCGGTTCCTCGGCAATATAGCCCGTCCACTGAGTGGGATCATCCAGCACTGGGCCGCGATAGCGTTTCTGAAAGAAGTCTACGAGTGCTTCAAACTCTAGCTTCACCTCAGAGCGCGATTTTGCCTGAGATTCAAAATAGCGATAAATCAATTCTTGCGATGCGTCCCAATCGTTGTTCCAAGCACCTTCTGACTTGAGAGCATCAATGTCTTCAGAGGTCGGGCGATAGCAATTATCGGTATACCGCTCAACAGTGTCAGCCAGAGCACGACGATACGAACCGCTGACATCTCGAATGACGCCATCAATATCAAAAATCGCGATCGCCTTCAAACCCACTGCTCATGTCCTTTGGTATCTCTGGCCTACATCATGTCATATGGAGGCCGGATCTCCAGGGCATCAATTTTTCCACCGTAGCTATACGATTTGAGATATCATGGAGAACTGTTGTCTTGAAAGGGGGTTGCGGTGGAGGTTGCTGCGTTAGAAACTGATGCCAGATTTGTCCTTAAGGTTCTTTGGCTAGATAAAGATGTTGCGCTGGCGGTTGATCAAGTTGTAGGTAAGGGCACAAGTCCTTTGACTGCATATTTCTTTTGGCCTCGCAATGATGCTTGGGAGCAGATGAAGACTGAGCTAGAAAATAAAAGCTGGATTTCTGAAGAAGAGCGCGTAGATTTGCTCAACAAAGCTACCGAAATTATCAATTATTGGCAGGAAGAAGGTAAGGGTAAGCCCATGCGGGTTGCTCAGGAGAAGTTCAAGAGCGTTTTGTTCACAGGTAGTTCGTAGGTCAGCGGCTATCCACGTTAGTTCACTGTGCGAGAATGCAAAGCCTGCACTCGGTTCAACGCTCATCTACAAGACGCTGGATGACTCCTCCAACTTAAATCCTAAAGTCATTGACTCATGAAAGGGGTGGTAGACACATCTACCACCCCTTTGGCATAGCTATGAGATTTCCTCGGTTTTGAGCAACCGACAGAAGCTATTCAGGACTACCGCCTGCTGCCTGAAAGCGTGCTCGCGCTCGTTGCAGAGCTTGACGCGCTTCTAAGGATGCTCGTCGGTCGTCCGATGAGGTTGCGCCCATCTTTGCTTGTGCCGCTTCATACTCAGAACGCGCTGCGTCTTTGTCAATGCCGTCACCCCGCTCGGCACCTCTGACGAGAATGGTGACTTCGTTTTCATCAACCTCAGCGAACCCACCCATGAGCGCGATCGCCACCCAGTTTTTGTCAGGTCGCACTCGCATGACCCCGACATCCAGGGCGGTCATCAGCGGGGCATGACCACTTAAAATACCCAATTGCCCAGTGGTGCTAGGCAAGATAACCTCTTCAGCTTCAGCATCCCAGACTGTTTTGTCTGGAGCTATTACGCGCACGGTTAGAGACATCGTGAATTAAACCGCTCTTTTGAAAACGATAAGTGTTGCATTAAAACTAGCGTCGGCTTCCAAGACAGAAGCCGACCCTTCCATCCCATTAGGACTTCATCTCTTCAGCCGCTTTGAGCACCATGTCCATGTTGCCCTTGAGGTAGAATGCCTGCTCAGGAATGTCGTCCAGATCACCATTGAGAATCATCTGGAAGCCTTTGATGTTATCTGCCAGAGAGACATACTGCCCAGGCATGCCGGTGAAGATTTCCGCCACGAAGAAAGGCTGAGACAAGAATTTCTCGATCTTGCGTGCCCGTGCTACCGTCAAGCGATCGTCTTCAGACAATTCGTCCAGGCCCAGAATGGCAATGATGTCCTGCAATTCCTTATAGCGCTGTAGGGTAGACTGCACAGCACGTGCCGTGTCGTAGTGCTCATCTCCTACAACAGCCGGCTGTAGCATGGTTGAGGTTGAATCCAGCGGATCAACCGCAGGATAAATCCCCTTAGAAGCGAGGGCACGAGACAGTACGGTCGTGGCATCCAAGTGAGCAAAGGTTGTTGCTGGAGCAGGGTCAGTTAAGTCGTCTGCCGGAACGTAGACGGCTTGAATAGACGTGATGGATCCTTCCAACGTCGAGGTAATGCGCTCTTGCAGGTCACCCATATCCGTTCCCAAGGTGGGCTGGTAGCCTACCGCAGAAGGCATCCGTCCCAGCAGTGCAGAGACCTCAGAACCGGCCTGTACGAATCTAAAAATGTTATCGATGAACAGGAGCACGTCCTGCTTATTCACATCCCGGAAGTACTCAGCCATCGTCAGCGCTGATAGGCCAACCCGCATCCGTGCACCAGGAGGCTCATTCATTTGGCCATAAACTAGTGCCACCTTGGATTGACTCAAGTCTTCGCTGTTGATAACGCCTGACTCAATAAATTCGTTATAGAGGTCGTTACCTTCGCGAGTTCGCTCACCCACGCCACCAAACACCGACACGCCGCCGTGCTCTTTGGCGATGTTGTTGATTAACTCCTGAATCAATACGGTTTTACCAACGCCGGCACCGCCAAACAGACCTGTTTTTCCACCCCGACGATAGGGAGCCAGCAAGTCAATAACTTTGATACCCGTTTCAAATACAGCAGGTTTTGTCTCCAACTCTGTGAGAGAAGGGGCCTCACGGTGAATAGGAGACGTTTCGTCGTTCGAAACAGGACCTTTTTCATCGATGGGTTCGCCCAGAACGTTGAAGATACGACCTAGCGTCGCACCGCCAACAGGAACACTAATCGGTGCGCCAGTGTCTGTGACTTCCATGCCGCGGACCAAACCATCAGTACCGCTCATTGCAACCGAACGAACTTTGGAATCTCCAAGGAGCTGTTGCACTTCACAGGTAACAGAAACGTCTTGCCCAGCGGGATTAGTTCCCGCGATAACTAGAGCGTTATAAATTTCAGGTAAGCTTCCGCCCTTAAATTCAACGTCAACGACAGGACCGACGACCTGTACGATGTAGCCGATATTAGTTTTCTCTGCAGTGGTGACCATGCTTGCGTCTATACTCTGTGATCAGCTGTTCTGGCCGCTTTCTAAAGACAACATTAGGTTTTCGCAGCGCCATCTAACACATTATCACTGAACGTGCTACTTCTTAGCGATCGCCTCTCGCAAGTTTCGGGACTTTCCTGCCCTTCGCTCACTGGGCCCTTAAGCAGACGATTACTTTGTCGACTTAGTGTTATAAGGTCAAAGTGAAATTGGAATAAAGCGTGATGACTCCAGTGTCTTCAAGCAAGGAGCTGAGCGATCCTCAGTATTACTTCAATCGAGAATTGAGCTGGTTGAAATTTAACGATCGCGTTCTGCACGAAGCGATCGATCCACGAACTCCCTTTTTGGAGCGACTCAAATTCATCGCGATTTATAGCTCTAACCTAGACGAATTCTTTATGGTGCGGGTTTCTGGTCTGATGGACCAGGTGAGTGAGGGGGTTCAGTCACAAACGATAGATGGACTGACTCCCGGTGAAGCCATTCAGGCAGTACGGAAGCACGTCAAGCCTCAACTGCGACAGCAGCATTCCTTATTCCAGGAGGAGTTACGACCTCAACTCAAAGATCACGATATCTTTCTGTTGAATTACGACCAGTTCAATGACGCCCAAAAAGACTACCTACAGCATTATTTTGAAAGTCAAATTTTTCCTGTACTCACGCCTTTGAGCGTTGACCCTGCCCATCCATTCCCACGGCTCTCCAATCTCAGCTTGAACTTGGCCGCCGCAGTCACTGATCCAGAAACGGAGATCCAAAAGTTTGCTCGCATCAAAGTCCCGAATAACCTACCGCGTTTTATTGGCTTGCCCGAAGAGCTGTCCAAAGTAGGGGGCGCTGACCCGGTTTGGATAGGGACAACCTTAGAAGAGATCATTGCCAACAACCTGAATTACCTTTTCCCAGGCATGGAAATCTCTGGTCGGTATCTGTTTCGTATTACGCGCAACGCCGACTTCACGATTCGCGAGGATGATGCCGATGATCTGCTAGTTGCGATTGAAGAAGAAATCAGCAAACGGCGTTTAGATGGATTTGTTTGCCGCTTGGAAGTAGAAGAATCGATGCCCGAGGAACTGCGTCAAGGATTGATGCAAGAACTGAACGTCAATCAGGCCGACATTTATGAATTGCAGGGCGTCCTTAATCTAAAGGACTTATTCTTCTTCCTATCGATGCCGCTGCCTCATCTGAAAGATGCTCCTTGGAAGGCGGTTGTTCCTCCCCGTTTAAAGGACGTCGAACGAGGCGAAAAAAGCATCTTCAACGCTATTCGAGGGGCAGATATCTTGCTCCATCATCCCTATGAATCCTTTGCGTCTTCAGTGCAACTGTTCATTGCCCACGCAGCTCACGACCCACATGTTCTGACCATCAAGATAACGCTCTATCGCACATCAGGAGATTCGCCTATCGTGCAGTCGCTGATTGCGGCAGCAGAAAACGGGAAGCAAGTTGTCGCTTTAGTTGAACTCAAGGCTCGCTTTGATGAGCAAAACAATATTATCTGGGCGCGCAAGTTAGAGGATGCTGGGGTCCATGTAGTGTATGGCGTTGTTGGTCTCAAAACGCATACTAAGACGACCCTAGTAGTACGGCGAGAGGGCGATCGCATTCGCCGCTATGTCCACATTGGGACGGGCAACTACAATCCCAAAACGTCCAAACTCTATACTGATCTGGGTCTCCTCAGCTGTCGAGAGGCCTTGGGGGCAGACTTAACGGATCTCTTCAACTTTTTGACGGGTTATTCTCGACAAACCAATTATCGCAAGCTGCTGGTTGCGCCGCTTACTCTACGACAGGGCATGGTCAAGCTGATTGAACGGGAAATTCAGCATGTCGTAGCGGGTAAGGAGGGACGCATTATCGCCAAGATGAATTCTCTCGTGGATCAGAATATGATTCAGGCGCTTTATCGAGCATCGCAGGTTGGAGTTGAAATCGATTTGATCATACGCGGTATCTGCTGCTTGCGACCTGGCGTGGCAGGGATAAGCGATCGCATTCGCGTCATCAGTATCATTGGCCGCTACCTCGAACACGCCCGTATTTTCTACTTTGCTAACGATGGAGACGAAGAATTCTATGCGGGGAGTGCAGACTGGATGCCGCGCAATTTAGATCGACGGGTAGAGGCAGTAACGCCAGTACTCGAACCCGCAGCCATTCAGGAACTGAAAGATATCTTAGATATCATGCTGACGGACAATCGGCAGGCTTGGGAACTGGGTGAAGACGGCAACTTCACCCAGCGATCGCCAGGAGAAGACGGGGATGTTCGCAATACTCACGATCTTTTAATGGAACGAGCGGCTAAGCGCGATCGGGGTGGCACGATTGACAATATTAGCTAGTCTGAGTTTGGAATAAGAAGATATATAGCCCTGTGCAGATAGGTCAAGTCCATCTCAGTGTCTTAAGAGAGCAGGGAATAGGGAAGAGGACATGGGGTGTGCTTGATGCAAGTGCATGCCGCTATAGCTTTGGCTATTTGGGATTTTGTACCCAACAGCATCCGATGCTGAGCTTAGGGGATCTCCAGAAGAGAATTGACCGCTGGTAAGGTGTCATTAGCGCAGCGTAATGCACCATAGCCAAGTAGCTTTATTGTCAGAAGTCTACTTATGTCAGGTGACTCGCCGTTTTGTCCTAACGCAATTGGCGATCGCATAACGGGCGTAACAGAAGAGTTTGAGCGCTACTCGGCAATCCCCGATGCATTATGGTATCAGGAATAGATTGAGGAATCCTTACGTCCAGTGATACTGGTCGCTAACCCTCCTTACAATAGATCCCGTTTGTTGAAATCATCCCAGGAGACTCCCTTGAAATCTCAATCGCTCGGTTGGCAACCGGTTGCACTAGCCTTTGTAGCGCTGGCGCTGTTTGCAGTTGCCTCTAGTAGTTTTGTCATCATAAACCCTGGTCAGGCAGGCGTACTCAGTGTTTTGGGTAAGGCACAAGATGGGGCATTGCTAGAAGGTGTTCACTTCAAGCCACCCGTTGTTTCGGTGGTGGATGTGTACGATGTCACCGTGCAGAAGTTTGAAGTTCCGGCTCAAAGCTCCACCAAGGATTTGCAAGATCTGTCTGCCCGTTTTGCTATTAACTTTCGCCTAGATCCCAGCGAGGTCGTCACCGTTCGCCGGACTCAAGGCACCTTGGCAAACATTGTGTCTAAAATCATCGCGCCCCAAACTCAAGAATCCTTCAAAATTGCTGCGGCTCGGCGAACAGTCGAAGAGGCCATTACCAAGCGAGAAGATCTAAAGGAGGATTTTGATGAGGCACTGGGTGCCCGACTTGATAAGTACGGCATCATCGTACTCGATACCAGCGTTGTTGACCTTCAGTTTTCGCCAGAGTTTGCTCGGGCTGTGGAAGAAAAGCAGATTGCTGAACAGCGTGCACGTCGAGCCGTGTATGTCGCCCAGGAAGCGGAACAGGAAGCTCAGGCTGAAGTTAACCGAGCAAAAGGTCGGGCTGAAGCTCAGAGACTGTTAGCTGAAACCTTGAAAGCTCAAGGGGGTGAACTTGTTTTGCAGAAAGAGGCGATCGAAGCCTGGAAAGAGGGCGGCGCACAAATGCCTCGTGTATTGGTAACCGGCGGACAATCCTCAAGCGTTCCATTCATTTTCAACATGGCTGATCTCCAGGAATAAGTCCAAAAGCGATCTGCCTACAAAATGAGAACCCCAACGAGAGCGTAGGATCTCGTTGGGGTTCTCTGTTGCACTCGATGGCTGTTATCAGTTCTGGTAGGACAAGATAGCGAGCCATTTGGCGATCGCTACCCAGATACCACTGGATGCTCTAGCCTCAGTGCCTTAAGCTAGAATTCAACGCTTGCGCAGATCTTGCTGGATAGTGTCCAGTTCTTTGAGCGCGCCTGAAATCATATCTTGGCTCAATCTGGGTTCACGAGCAGAGGTCTCTTGCTTGCGCTCCTTATAAGTTGACTTACTATCTTCGTCATTCCCAGAGATATTGTCGTCTGAAGGATAAGAAACAAATGGCTCAGAAAAGGCCGCTGTTGGTTCTGTTAAGTCGCTGACCGGCTTTTGATCATGCTCAGATGGGATTGCCAGCACATCATCCGTCATGTCGATCAAAGCATCCTGATCCGCCGTCACTGTGCTGGTTGCAGTCTGAGGAAACTCAACCCGGTTGGCTGATAATGGCTCAACGTCTTCGGGTTGGGGAGAATGATTCAACTGCTCCACATCTGCCGAAGCCGCTTCTGACCACGGTTCAGGTGTTGTCTTGAAAGGCTGATTTGAAGCAGGTTCTAGTCCCTCGCTTGCCGCTGGAGGTTGGGGAATCATACCCTTTTCCCTGGGGTCTGAGGTAGCTGTCAACAAGGAACTTTCTGCATCAGCAATCGTGTCTGGCAGTTCTGATTGCTTCAATGCTGGCAGCTGTTCACCTTCAGAAGGCGGTTGGGAAGAAGGCGGCTGAGGTGCTGATGATACTGACGGAGCTTCCTGCTGAACGATCGCGGGCGGCTGACTAGCGGCGGGCGCCGGCTCTCCAAACAAGAAATTGAGGGCTACATCATCAGAGTTTTCTAATGCTTCAGTCGTTCCCTGCATCATCGGCTGAAGCACTTCTTGGATGGCTACCTCACGGGTGTCTGCGACTTGGGCAGAACGACTGATCGGGCTAGTTGCTGAGATAGCGCGGGTGATCGCATGAGCCCGTCGTTCCTGATCGCTGTGGATGGAGTAAATGTTGTTCCCTAAACCAGGCGCATTCCACCGTTGAGTATCCGGATCGATAAACGATCGCGTGCGGGCCCAAATAATGGCTTCTGATCCCTCCATACCCAGAGCTTGGGCTTCTTTAAGCCAATCGATATAGCCACCCCGATCTAACGCAGCCAGGGGTGCTTGGTTGGCCAGATCGATGCCGTTCAAAAGCTCCTCGTCAGAAAGCTCTAGCCCTTTAGTCTGGGCCTTACGCTGCAACACTTCCGTTTGTCGCTGTAGTCGCCGCATTTGCTTGTCGTCGGCTTCTTCAGGGTTTTGAGCACCGTGCTGATAGGAGAACGTCCCCAGATTCCATACGCCATTCCCTGGATCGACGTGGCCAAAGTAAGCAGGGGTTTTGTGTCCCTCTGGAGTCCGTGTTCCTTCGGCACTGCCCACAGCGCGAGCTACCAAGGAATCGGTCCCGCCGTCAAACAGCGTTTGAACACTGCTCCAAGTACTATCGACTGATGCTGTTAAAGCGTCATTCCGAACGTGTGATTTACTAACCGAGTCGGATGAGTTCAAGCTAGGAGCAACGTCGGCAATCGTTTCAGCTGCCTCAGTTTCTGCACCAAAGTCAAGCTCCAAATTGAACGCTAGCGTATCGTCGATCGCTTCCTGAGGCGCGTTTTCTTCCAAATCAGCCTCGGGGGCTTGAGGAATTTTGGGAAAGTTGCCCGCTATCTGAACTGGAGTTGGCGGCGGTGCGGGTAGCAGCTCTTGCACCGACTGAGTAGCGCCCAGTGCCAAAGCATCAAGCCCACCGTAGACGCCGTTGGGCCGTGTCGTTTCGCTAGAAATAGGCGGATTTTCGGCACCTGCTGGTATTGCTAGCGGAGCCTCCGGATCCACCTCAACCACAGAGACATCGATAGTTTGTGCTTCAGCAGCATCCTCTGTGATGTCATCGCTACCAGCAGGTTCCAGATCAAACGAAAGCGCAATTTCATCTTCGGCTCTAGCTGTGGTACCAAGGCCTACCGTGAATGCTAGGGTTCCAAGGGTTAATAGGACTTTGGAGGGTTTCATGGCAAAGTTAGCGGATGAAAGAAATGAGGTCGATGGGGCAAACCAGTTTTTGAGACAGCAACACGTCGAAGACAGTAACGAGAGTCCAATGGACTTTCAAATGGAGCATCAGCCAGCTCTAAACCACTCAAGATTGGCCGAGTAGAAGCGGTCATAAGACGAAACGAGACAGCCAGTCAATAGCGTTCAAGCGATCGCTCTAGCACATAGGTCGAGGGTTCAACAATCGCCCATGTTCCCTCAGGTTGCCGCCGCAGGGTGGCGAAATGAAGATAATCGGCAGATCCCATTGATTCTCCCCGCTCCACCAGTCCAATACGCGGTCGTTTAATACCGCAGAATCGAAACAAATAGGCAGGGACTTCAGGTGATGAGAAAAAAACGCAGTTCTGCTCGTTGGCGGCAGTTTGAACCTCGCCATCAAAGGGTGCTCTCACCCGTGCGCCCCTCAGGTGAACCGAAACATCGCCTAGCCCGGCAACAATCTTGAAGCCCTCTATGACATCACCTAGATCGAGTTCCCAAGATTGATCCAGCGCTACCGAGCGAGATGATGCAACCGCCTCTTCGCGGCAACTGGTCAAAGTGACTCCCAAGCCAATACACATCACGACTGTCAGGCTCCACCTAGCAACTGAACCGATTCTCAGCGACCCCATCTGCTCTCCCAGTGCAACCTGAATAGAGTTGTCTAGACAGTGGCGCAGCCTATTCGAAATTAAATCGATACCCAGCATACTCATTGTCTTCGTACAGGATGACTAATTGTGTCTTGGGATCAAATTCCAAAGGATAGGCTTCTCGTTCTGCTTTGACCCCAGCTCGAACAGATAAACCGGCCATTCTGCAATACGGTTCAGCCACAACTTGGCGGACACGTTCCTTAGAATCCCGTTCGGGAATCGTCAGCAGTTCTGCAAGCTGTTGACGAGAGAGGGTCGCCTCAGTTTGCACAAACTCCTCACAAGCCTTCTCATTAACGCTGGTTTGCGATCGCGATAACCACGACCGCATGTTTTGCACATCGACCAGTACTAGGGTCGCGGCGATGATGACACCCCCTGCTACCAAAGACTTCATCGGTGAGGCTTGAGAGGGTCTAGACGGTTGACTCACCATAGCATTCAGCTCCTAAGCGATAAAATCAAAACGTAGAAAATACGACAAAATCCAATCCTGAACAGTTCAAAGAAACTTCAACAAACCTGAAATGGTCTAAGCCCCTCATTGTCAATTAGTCAGCGGCTCATCTCGTACTTAAAACTGCCCCCCCAGCCACAGCCCGACCAAAGCTAAGAAGAGACGAGTGATGAACGCTGAATCCGGACGTTCTGAAAATAAAAGCCGATAAAGCCCTAGCACGACAGCTCCTACAATGGCTCCTACAATCCAGTGCCAAAGCCAAGGGGTCGCCGACAAAGCCAGGTCTAAGGCCACCCGACTGATTAATCCACCGCCAAACCATGCCAGCATGTGTAGCGGGGTCAGCGGCGATCGGTTTTCTAACGTGGCGGTAACGGATTGCCAAACAGTTTCAAACGCCGCCATAGGCTCTGCAATCAGCGATCGCACAGCATGAACGTTTGGCCTTAGCCGTTGTGGACGAGACCGCCCATAGGTGCGAATTTCTGCGGCATTTTGAGAGGCCTGATGCTCATCAAGATTCAGATCAATATCAACCGCCATCAAGACGTAGCACCCATTTTCATCTTGAACTACGTTGGTGAGGGCGGCGTCTCTCAACTCACAGAACTGCTCTCGTGCTAAACCGCTACCTTGCGCCTGACGCGGCAGAATGATGTCGAGCGCCTTGGCCGTCCGTTGAAATTTTTGGATAGCTAGTTCCTGCTGTCGATACAAGTCATTGATCCGGTCAGCTTCGTTGCGGAGCCGCTCCAGATGACTGTTGACGCTAGGCGGTATGGTGACCTCTGGCGTTTCCAAATGAGGTGTTGGCTGAGGCGATCGCTGCCGCAGCGCCTGCACCATATCTGTCTGATGAGTCTGATGCGATTGCCGTGCAGCACTCCCCTCCATTCCAGCAAAAGGCAAGTCCGGCGATCGCGCGCTGTCTTCACTGAGGGCAGGAGTCTGATGGCGGGCATTGGTCTCATTTTGAAGGGCGAGCAGTTGTTCGCGAATGGAGCTGAATTCGGAGTTATTCATCAGGACACACCAGACAGTGTTAAGTCAAATCAGGATTCAGTACAGACGTACTAATTAATAAGTATAAGTGTACTTTCTTTTTCTTGATTTGCAATACATTGGTGTGATCTCTTCAATCGCTGCTGGCGATCGTCGCTCTGATAAGCTGCTGACCGTCAGTTTTAACGGCCTCCTTTGTTGACTATCTCGGTGGCGGATAGAGCAAGATGGTGTGAAGGATGATTACAGGCACCCTTGTGAACAAATGCTGATCACTGGTCGTCTTAAAGAAGTATGTTATTTTCCTTTTCAGCCTTGCAACGGCACAAAACGCTTTAAAGCAAAGGGATTGATAGGCAATCGCTGATGGAGTTTTGTTCTGCAGGTTAGAAAAGCCAAGACTTACGCAATCAATCTTGGTTGCAACACTCCAAGCCGTGATCTCGAAGATCTAACGTCTGGGGTGCCCTTAGTATTGAGGGATTCAGGGGGCTAATGCGGAAGTCTGACGCTGATGAATGTGGGCGATCGCCTCCAGGGCTTTTTCTGGATGTTCGTCTGACAACTCAGTAAGGCACTTTAAGCAAGAAACGGTGCATTCATGATCAATCCTTTTCGGCTCAGCTCTCCTGACAACTATGCTGCGGCAAGGAAGCGCCCCCTGATAACGACATCGCTGTCCCCCTACACTCACATACGAACTCGGTCTTGTGCTTATCACATCATGATGGCGGTGTTGTTAGGTGGACAGGTCCTTATGCGGATTTTGCGGGGCCGGGTCCGACGTCATCAGGTCATGGAACAAATGGTCATGGCAGGTCCTGGCGCACTCATGCCCGTCCTGATGACTAATCTGTTTGCAGGGATGATCTTTTCAATTCAAACTGCTCGCGAGATGGCCCGTTTTGGTGCCATTAGTGCTTTAGGTGGAGCCTTTGCCATGGGTTTTTGTCGGGAGCTTGCACCCATTTTGACTGCGGCCATCTTGGCGGGACAGGTTGGTTCAGCCTTCGCTTCTGAAATTGGCAGTATGAAAATTACGGAGCAAATCGACGCGCTTAAAGTTCTCCGCACTGATCCGATTGATTATCTTGTCGTTCCCAGAGTCGTTGCTTGCTGTGTGATGTTGCCTGTGCTGACCGTCACAGGTTTGGTTCTGGGCGTGGTAGGCGGACTTTTTGCTGCCAGTTTTTTCTTCAACGTCCAGGGGGCTATTTTTCTAGAGTCTGTGCAAACACTTCTAGAGCCCATGGATTTGGTTGCAGTTTTGTTAAAAGCGGTGATTTTTGGGACCATGATTGCTTTGGCAGGTTGTACCTGGGGCCTAACGACGACGTGTAGTAAAGGATTAGGGCGATCGGCAACTTCCGCTGTGGTAACAACCTGGGTTGGTTTATTCGTTGTTGATTTCTTTATCACTGTCTTACTCTTCCATGGCCTGCAAATCACGTATTAATGCCGTTCTCAAGAGAGCTGAAAGACGGGGAGCGTAGGCTTCACGGGCAAAAAAGTTTTCAGCCAGCTCGATCATGTTTGAGCATGAGGCTCGCAATCACAATGCCAACGATTGCAAATCCAGCCATGGGGGAAAACGCTTGCGTGTAGGACCCGAACAAATCTCGAATGCGTCCCGTAACAAATGTCCCTATCAGGGCACCAACCCCATAGGCCGTAAACACAATGCCATAGTTTTGCGCATATCGGTCAGGGTTGAAAAAACGCAGTGTGGTGGCTGGGGCCATGGCCAACCAACCGCCTAAACAGAACCAGAAAATGCAGAAGGCTAATAGGTAGGTAACGACTTGCCCTGATTGGGCATGAAACATCAAAATACAGGCGATGATCGTCAAGGTATAGGAGACGATCGCAACGTAGTGGGGTTTGAAGCGATCAGTCAACCACCCGAACAGCGGACGACTGAAGCCATTGAAGAGGGCGAATAGCGAAATGCTGTTGGCCGCCAAGGTCGGATTAATATTGATGATTTCTTCCGCCACAGGACTGGAAATACCAATGGCACTTAACCCCACCAAGGTGCCGATCACATAGCAAATCCACAAACCATAAAACGACCGACTTTTGAAGAGACTGCTGGGATAAGACTTGTTTGGAATTGTTGTAGCGCGAGTAATCTGTTGCCGAGGTTGCCAGCCGGGTGGGGGCAATTTGAGGGCGATCGCGATCGCTAGAATAATTGCCATAAAAGCAATGCCTAAGATTCTTAGCGTCGGTCGAGCCGTATACGTATTGATGAGGTGATTGGCGAGGGGAGCTGTAATTAGCGGTGACAGTCCGAACCCTCCGATCATCCAACCCACCGCCAGACCTTTCCTATCAGGAAACCACCGCGACGCTACGATCATAGGCACACCATAGGTGATGCCGACTCCCGTCCCGCCAATCACACCATAGGTGAGGGTGAGCATGGCAACGTGGTCGACAAAGCTTGCCAGGATATATCCTGACCCTAAAACAATGCCACCAATCACTGTTGTAGTTCGGGTACCGATGCGCGGAATGAAAAAACCTGCAACCGCTACGAATCCAGCATAAAAAAGCAATACAAAGGTGTAGGGCAGTAGGCTTTCAGTCGCGGTAAGGTCTAGTTCAGCTTCTAGCGGTTTTCTAAAAATACTCCAGGAATAGACTGTCCCCAGGCATAGCGAGACGATCATACCTAAAGGAATCAACAGCCATCTGCCTTTGTCCGCAGGCAGGCCCAACACAGTTATCTCGGACTCATGACCGATTGTGCTCATAGGCTATGTCTACTGTGGTCGCTCCTCCATAAATTTCCAACATTTTAGGGGACAGATTCGAGTCAGTTTGTTGATAAAGCGGACTTCAGCATATCGGTTCTCTTGAGTAGCGATAGACAAAGCGGGGGGTGAGTTATGGCTTTAGCTTAAGCTTGTGCACCCATTCGTATCTGGGTTAGGACTGACGCATGAACCCCCTCACCCCAAAAACTGGGACGTTGAATCTGGCTTCTCCATATTTGGGATTGAGAACCTGAAGTTTGGATGTAACCGTGCAAGGATGTCTTCCCTAATTATGGGCAAGGCTCAAAATTTAGCCTCTGCCATACAATTGTGCTGCCAACTTCAAGAGATTGGGGGGAGTCTGTCGTACAGTAAGAATCATCTTTTGGATTTAGAAAAACATAGTCTGTCACCTATGAAAAATGATGGTCAACTAATCAGAATCTCAACTGGAATAACCTCGCTTAACGACATTACCTGTGGCGGTCTACCCAAAGGTGAAATCTACGTTGTCAATGGTGCGCCCGGTGCGGGAAAGACTATTTTGGGACTCCATTTTCTCCAAGCAGGGATACAGGCGGGTGAAAAAGTCTTGTGTATTGCTCTATCTCAACGGGTACAAAGCCTACAGCAGACAGCAACTTCTGTAGGCATAGATACAAGCGGCATTGTTTTTGAAGAATTCAGTACTCCGCAAGCGCTGGAGGTGACAGCGCGACAACAGACTGTTTTTGATACGTCTGAGGTCGAGTTGGAAGAGATGATGACTTATTTTACGAAGGTCATTGAAGCGATGCAGCCTCAGCGCGTCATGTTTGATGGTATTGAGTATCTGCGCATGCTCGCCAACGATGCTTTGGTCTATCGACGTAATTTATTGATACTGCGGGATTATATGTACACCCGCAACATCACTGTAATGTTGACGGATACTCAAGAGGTAGCCCTTAGTGATCTCGAACTAGTCTCCACCGTTCACGGCATTATCACCTTATTTAAGGAGACGACTGATTACGGTCAAGATTACCATTACCTGCAGGTATCCAAAATCCGAGGCAGTGACTTTCAGTCGGGCATTCACGATTTGGAAATCACCAATCAAGGCATGCGCGTCTATCCCATTCGTCATCAGTCTTCTAATCAAATTCCCCAGATTTCAAGCCCCACTAAGGTTCCTTATCAGCTTGTTTCGAGCGGCGTCGAGCCATTAGACAAACTGATTGGCGATCATCTCCTAACTGGTACTTCGTGCTTATTTATTGGTCCGTCAGGCACAGGAAAGACGACGATCGCTAGCTTGTTTATTCATCATTTCATCAAGCAAGGTGGCAAAGCCAGCGTTTTTCTGTTTGATGAGTTGGCAACCACCTTTCTGGAGCGGTCCAAAGGACTAGGCATTGGCTTAGATCGGGCAGAATATTCAGATCAAATTCGAATTCATGAACTGGGACTGAGCAACAGTAACCTAGGCAAATTCACGCATCTGATTGACCGGGAGATCAAGGAATGGGGAGCGAGAATTGTTTTGATTGATAGCTTAACGGGCTATGTCAATTCTATGCCCAGCACTCAGAAGCTCATTACCCAACTACATGACTTGCTGATTGCACTGAATCGGCAAAATGTTCTGACATTGTTAGTTGTGGCACAACATGGCGTAATTGGTAATCAGCTCAGTGAAGAAATCGATATTAGCTACTTAGCTGACGCCGTGCTGTTACTGCGGCATTTTGAAGCTCAAGGAGCGTTACATCGAGCGATCGGTGTCTATAAAAAGCGTTACGGTACACATGAAACGCGAATTCGTGAAGTGCAGTTGAGTTCAGCGGGCATTCATATTGGCGAACCGCTCGAACAATTTATAGGTGTGCTTTCGGGTATTCCTAACTATATTGGCGATGCTCAAAGTTTGATGGATGCTGATGGATGAACTCGCTGATACTCTAGCGCTCTCCGCAGACGCAATTGTTGTTGCGACGCAACTTGAGCAGAATGCCGAGGTTATCCAACAGGTTCTCGCAGCCCAAGGATGGTCCTGCGTTGATGCGACCACAATAGAGACAGTGTTGGCTGCCATCCAGGCGGAAGTTAGCTTGGTGATTGTTTCTGAAGAGATGCTATCGCTTGGTAATAACTTTGAGCAATTAGTGACTGGCTTAAATGAGCAGCCAGAATGGTCTGACATTCCCATAATTTTCTTGCTCAAACACTGTCGCCGCTTCCCGAACTGCCTAGCGATGTTACGGTCTGCCCGTTATCAGCGCAGCATCACCCTGCTTGAAATGCCGCTCAAGCGCCATGAGTTTACTTCAATTGTGCAGACTTGCCTGAGCAATCGACAGCGCCAGTTTCAACTGCGAGACACACTGCGGCAGCTACACGAGAGCAATCTTGCCCTTGAAAGTTTCAACCATATGGTGGCCCATGAGCTGCGCAACCCGCTCAACGTTGTGACTGTTAGCTTGGATTTGCTACAGCGAATGTCGCTAGAGAGTAGTGAACAAAAACTCGTACAAAAGGGTTTGCAAACTTCCCGCAAAATGAACCAAACGCTGAAAGCGCTGTTAGAGTACGGCAAGCTCGAATCTCGGCGTAATCTCACGTTTGAGACTACTGATATGAGTGTTGTCGTTGAGCAAGCAGTGAATGGATTACAAAACATCATCAATGCTTACCAAGCTACAGTCGATTGGACTGATTTGCCAGTTGTGCAAGGCAATGCAAAGCTGTTAGAGAATTTGGTCAATAATTTAATTAAAAACGCTATTCTTCACAATGAAGCAGTCAAACCTATCGTCATGATTGAGAGTGAATCGCGGGGCGATCGCTATCACTTTCGAGTCATCGATAATGGACCTGGTATTTCCTTCGAAGATCAGCAAAAAATATTTCAGCTGTTTGTTCGGGTTGGTAAAAGTCAGGTCGAGGGCAGTGGATTGGGTCTGGCCCTCTGTCAACGAATCGTTAACCAACATGGTGGAACGCTGGGCGTTAACTCGGAGCTAGGTCAAGGTAGTACCTTTCATTTTGACCTGCCAAGAGCTGTCACTACTCAAGCCTAGAGGATCGCATATCAAGAAAAACACCTCTGAGCCTCACGAATACATGCTGTATGGCTTTTAGTGAAGCCTATGATGCCTCCCATGCATGCCGCTATATCTCAAAACTCAACGGAGTCTGCACAAAGAGAAGTCTGGCATCCGTTGAAGATTATGGGACTGGCGACGGCTGTAATAGAGGTCTTGAGAAGTTCAATGGTTCGCCTGTGCAAGGCAGGGTGTGCAGTGATTGAGAACCTCAAGAAAAGGACTAAAGGGTCGTCATCCAGGTGGGTGAATCCGATCGCACGATGGCAGGTTCTATGGGTCCACCTAAGCTAGAAAGACAGGATGAGGTGTTGTATGTCATCAGACGATCTCTCTAAAGCTCAGGTCCAGCAGTCAGACGCTAATAGGTCGACAGTGCCGAAGCTGGCTCAAAACTTTTTAGCTGGCGCTTTCTTGAGTGGCTTACCTATCTTCGTTTACCTAGTGTTGTCTCTAGAGATGACCCATACTTCTGTAGCTGAGGTGGGATGGGTGACGTTAGGCAGTGCGATCGCACTTCCCGTGTTCGTGGGTTGTTTGGCAGCCCTTTTACCCAAGACAATCATCAAGGCTTTGTCAGAGATGTTGGAGTCTATCAACCTTCCCTTCTGAAGTCTGTCCAGGATGGATTATGAAATCAATTTGCTTGTTCGGGTACTGTGGCTGGATATCTCTCGTCTCAATAGCCAGTGTGGCCTTGCCGACAAACCTGGCATACGCCTCTCCGAGCTATCAAAGCCAAGACATCTTTGACTATTCTCAGAACGTAGAAGCCGAGAATAGTTTTGCATCGGAGGCCGTAGGCTTTCAGGTGGTCCATATCAACAACCGTGGCCGAGTTCTAGAAACCTTTGTCAACATTCCTGGGGCCACCATCAAAGTCCACGCTGGGGGACGTGTAGAGATTGCGGAGCAGAATTACTCAGTCGAAGTTGATTATTCGACCGGGGGGCGTATCCGCCGCATTGGCAATACGGGCTTTTATTACTTCAGCAGTGGTCGCGTCCGAGCTATTGATGACATTCGCTTCAACTATTTCAGTAATGGTCGCTTCAACTCCATCGATAACGTGGATTTCAACTATTTCAGAAGCGGTCGTATTCGCAGCATTGACAATATTCGCTTCGATTACAACTCCCTTGGCATGTTAGAAACCGTCACAGCCAACCAAACCGCTAATGGTGTTCGCATCGTCGTTGTCGATTAGGGCATTCAGGGGAACAGGGGACAAGGGTAAGGAATTAGGGAACAGAGGGACTTGTTTCACTTGTACACTGCTATATTTTCAAAAATCTCCTAAGGCTAAGGCGTGAAGCGAAGCAACACGACTTTCACACTCTACGAAGCAGTGAGGGGTAGCTCTTGACTCAGTGAGGCGCGATCGCAAGGCTCAGACCATATTTTGGGATCAGCGCCCAAAGGAATGATGCCACCAGGATTGAGGGGAAACAAATTGCCAAAATAGTCGGCGCGGATAGCGGCTAAATCACAGGTTCGGGCAACACCAGGCTGCTGATAGATATCACGTGCATAGGGCCACAGCTGCGGATAGTCACAGATACGGTGGCGATCGCACTTGAATAAACTGTAGTAAACAGCATCGAAGCGGAACAGAGTCGTGAACAACCGTACGTCTGCTAAAGTCAGGCGATCGCCGCAAAGATATCGATGTCCTTTGAGATGAGCGTCAATGTCATCTAGCGCTGTGAACAATGCAGTGCAGGCGGACTCATAAGCGGCTTGAGATTGGGCAAACCCGGTACGATAGACGCCGTTATTGATAGCCGGATAGATGCGTCTGTTCCAGGCTTCGATCTGTTCTCTTAGATCTTCTGGGTAGAGGTCAAGTTCGGGGTGAGCAGCGTATTCATCGAATCCTTCATTCAAGATTTTGATGATGTCTGCGCTTTCGTTGTTGACGATTGTGCGGGTCTGAGTATCCCAGAGGACGGGAACCGTACTGCGCCCTGAGTAGCCGGGTTGAGCCGTTTGGTAGAGTTCGGGGAGCGATCGCCAGCCCAAACCAGGATTATCAAACAGCCAAATGCCTTCATTAGGAGATGGAGATACCCGCCAGAGTGGAATGACATTCTCCAGACCTTTCAGGGCTTGAGTCACCAACGTTCGATGTGCCCATGGACAACCCATACCCACGATCAGACAGTAGCGTCCGGTGGCGGGAGAATAGGGACTGTCTGGTGCAATCATGGAGCGAAAACCACTCTCCGGGCGAGTATAAGCGCCGGATTTGTCAGACGGCGCAAGCCGAGCCATCATCACCTGCCACAAAGTATGCCAAACCGTTTTACCCAGACGAACAATCAGTCCGGGAGGAAGACTAGCCTTGAGTTTGGGGGAGCTTGACATGGTAGAGGGTTGGAGGAATGGAGGGTTGGGAAAAATGGAGCGTTATTCGGTCACGGAACTGAGGTACACCAGCATTTCATCGACTGTTAGGTTGAGCATCGCTAGATTGGGATTATCGGATGAAAAGAGTTCATCACCTTGAACTGCTTGCAGGGCTTCAGAGGACTGGGCGATCGCCGCTGAATCAGGCTGCAATCGTAGAATGAGCATGCCATAATACGCTTCTAGGTTCGATCCTTCGAGCACAACGGTACCGCCATAATCCCAACCAAAGCCATAGAGATCGAAGGAACCCAGCAGGGTTTGCAACCTAGAAAAAGAGGTGCCAATCTGAATCCCTTCTGAAAGTTGCCAAGCAGACCCAAAATCTCTAATTAACAGCGGTTGAGTGCGATCGTTATCCAACCAGATCACAGAAAATGCCTGATCGGTGCCCGCATTGACGACCGTACCGGATTCTGTAAACCCTTCTCCTACAGCAATTTCAGTATCGTCTAAGGCCGCCTCACCAAAGATCTCTGCTAAGTCGGCACGGCTAGTCGTTTCGCTCACAGGCCCTACTCGTTCACCAGGAACGATGGTGAGGTCGGAGTCAATCGCTTGAGCCAGCTGTGATGATGAAGAGGAGTTGGCCTTTGAGACATTGGTCGATTCGAGGAACGCTTCCGAGGATGGCGACTTGTCAGACCAATTTTCAGCAGCTTCTGAAGTTTGCTGCGGTGTGGACATGTCGGACTTAGGGGAAACATCAGCGCGATCGCTGACAGGTTCTTGGGCACTACAGCCTGCTGTCAAACAAAGAGCTGTCGCCCACACAAGAGCACGCCAACGAGTCGTTACGGAAAAGTTCTGAAAGGCCATAGCAGTAGTTATTTCTCCAGTCGCGAATAACGCGAACAAGTCATTCGATCATAGCGATCTCTTTTGGTAAAAAGAGGCCGCTTAAAAAGAGTCTGCCCATGGGCGCATCCATTAAAGTAAAAAATGGGAAGTCATTCTCGATACCCGTAGCGAGTTTCCGACTTATCAGTTTTAGTTCGTATGAAAGCCTGTCTCTTTAAACATCCTGGGTCTGTAGACGTTCTTGCCTACACCGATGTCCCCCTCCCCACCATCAGCCGGGATACTGAAATTCAAGTCAGGCTGAAAGCGGCGGGCATCAATCCTATTGACACGAAGATTCGCCGACGTGGAGCATTTAGGAAAGACGCTGCCTTTACAATTCCGGGTTGCGATGGTGCGGGAATTGTTGAATCGGTAGGGGCAGGGGTCCGTAAGTTTAGTGTGGGCGACGAGGTCTTCTTTTGTAGTGGTGGTTTGGGTGGCGATCGCGGCAACTATGCAGAGTACGCCATTGTGGATGAACATGACGCCATTCATAAGCCCGCTCGTTTGAGTTTTGCAGAGGCGGCGGCGGCACCGCTTGTGCTGCTTGCCGCTTGGGAAGCATTGTATGACCGCGCTCGTATAACGGCTCATCAGCGTGTTTTGATTCATGCCGGAGCGGGCGGGGTGGGCCACGTTGCGATTCAATTGGCCAAGCTGCGAGAGGCTCATGTGGCGACCACCATTAGCTCTGAGTCCAAGGCCCAGCTTGTTACCCAACTCGGGGCCGATCACTGCATTTATTACGATCGCATTCATTTTGTCGAAGCCGTCATGGCTTGGACAGATGGCCATGGTGTTGATATTACTTTTGATACGGTTGGCGGTCCGGTATTGTCTGACAGCTTTAAGGCAACTCGATATGGAGGCGATGTCATAACGCTCCTAGCACCGACCGAGAGCACGGACTGGAAAACGGCTCGCGATCGCAATCTTCGCCTCAGCTTTGAACTGATGCTAACGCCGCAGCTGCAAACTCTTCCTGAAGCTCGTGCTCATCAAGCTAAGATTTTGGCGAGCTGTGCAAAACGTCTGGATACAGGTCAACTGCACATTCATGTCGACAAAACGTTTCCGCTGAGTCAAGCTGCTACCGCTCACCGATGGATTGAGGAAGGTCAGGGCATGGGCAAAGTGGTTTTGGTGATGGACTGATAGGTGCTGGACAGTAATTCGATTGCGGCGAATTTTACTCAACGTTAAGCACAGAGAGAATGGGGAGATTTTCGCCTCACAATACTAGAAGGTCCCATCAAATACATTTAGATGACTTCTCAAACTTCGGCACAAATTACGCTCAATCTGCTGCAGGGTTCTGTTCGCTTCAACTTCTCAGAGGCCGCAGCTCAAGATTTAAAGGTTGCTCTCGTCAAGTTAGTGACTCAACTTAAGGCGATCGCGGCTCAGCCTGTGGGTTCCAGCAAACGTACTCCAGAACCCACCCTGGAGTATCAGCATGCGGGTGACGTTTTCTTCGAAGTGTTTTGCAATCCTAATATTTGGCCAAGCCCTTTTGCTGCCAAGCTGTTGATTACAGTTCGTGATGATCGTATTCGCTTGACGACAGAAGCCGAACTTCCTCGCGTCTTAGAGGACCTGAATCACTATTTGGAAGCATAGCCGATACAGAACTACTCAATTCTACGTAGTTCAATGCTTCAAAAAAATACACATTGATGAGTCATCTCTCATGAGAACTTTTGCAGCTTATTTATAGACTCAAGTTTATCTAAAAACCAGCATTAATTTGACTCATTAATAAGCATAGATTTTTAGTTTTTTAGATGGCTTTTTTTGATGATGGAAATCCCCCCTCGGGGCAATGGCATCTCTAGATTTACTAATTAGACTTGATTCAAGTAGTCAAGTAATAAACATCTGAGAAAATGTTTTCAGGAGAGAAAATTTCCACGGCAAAATCCTTTCATGCTCTTTCTGATCCACTGAGACTTCGCATCATTGAGAGCCTAAGAAAACAGGAGTATTGCGTTTGCGATTTGTGTAAACATCTAGACGTTAGTCAATCTAAATTATCGTTTCATTTGCGAGTCTTAAAGGAATCGGCCATTGTACGCTCACGATCCCAAGGTCGTTGGACCTATTACAGTCTCAATCTTCCTCAAATCGTTGCTATTGAGCAGCATCTAGCCGATTTCCGCCTTGATGGTATACCATCTCCCCTGCCCGTCTACACCTGATTCAGTTGAACAAAATTGCGACGCAAGAAGCCGTAATTTTGTTCCTCTCAATGATCGTTTGAAATCTCTTTCTTCACTTCATACAGCGATCAACAGGCTAAATCACTAGTGTTAAAGCTCAACCCTAAAATTTCCGTCGTTTAAAATACCTTAAGGCCCATTGCCGAACAAGTTTTCTAAGAAAACTCTCACTTAGAACTCATCATCATTCCTAAGAAAAAATCAAAAATATTTGATAAAATGCTACGCAGATGGATTTTACGTATTCCTCGAACTTTCTGAGTATAGAAATTCGAGCTTCTTCGTTGTGCTCATCTTGTTGAGCGTGGTGAAAGATTTCCCTGTGTTTCAGTGTTCTTTGGAGATGATCAATGACAACTCACTCTTCGGGCGATACCAAAGCCCGACAGATTGGAGGTCGGCTGAGTTTTTTCGAACGATATCTAACGGTTTGGGTTTTTCTGTGCATTGTGGCAGGCATTCTGCTGGGACGGCTGTTGCCAGAGGTAGCCGTCGTCCTGGATACCATGAGCGTTTATCAGGTATCGATCCCTATTGCGGTTTGTCTGTTTTTCATGATGTATCCAATCATGGTCAAAATTGACTTTTCGCAAGCAAAGCGGGCTGCCCAAGCTCCTTGCCCAGTCATGCTGACCTTGATCATTAATTGGTTAGTTAAGCCATTCACCATGGTAGTGTTTGCCCAATTCTTTCTTGGGTGGCTATTTCAACCGCTGTTAACCGGTAGCGAGACAATCCGTGGGGCGGAAATTGCGCTGGCAGATTCCTACATCGCTGGCGCCAT
Source organism: Oscillatoria sp. CS-180 (assembly GCF_028330965.1). Classification (GTDB taxonomy): domain Bacteria; phylum Cyanobacteriota; class Cyanobacteriia; order Phormidesmidales; family Phormidesmidaceae; genus Halomicronema. The sequence goes on from NZ_JAQMUB010000079.1 coordinate 33,534, forward strand.
TTTGTTGGGGATTGCTCCCTGCACGGCCATGGTTTTGATGTGGGGCTACCTGTCTTTTAGTAACCAGGGCCATACGCTGGTGATGGTGGCAATCAATTCCCTGGCAATGCTGTTTTTGTACGCTCCTCTGGGACGGTGGCTGCTGGCAACCAACAATCTCACTGTTCCGTGGGAAACGATTGTGATATCGGTGTTGGTCTATGTCGGGTTGCCGCTCTTGGCAGGTGCGATAACGCGAACGTGGATTTTAAGGCATAGGGGCAAGGTTTGGTTCGATCAGGTTTTTCTGAAATATCTTGGTCCCGTTTCAATCGCAGCCTTGTTGACGACGTTAGTCTTACTCTTCGCATTGAAAGGAGACTTGATTGTACGGAACCCGCTTCACATTCTTCTGATTTCAGTTCCATTATTCCTGCAAACTAACTTCATCTTTTTGATCACGTATGTTGCCGCTCAGAAGATGGGCTTGTTTTATGAAGATGCTGCTCCGGCAGCCTTGATCGGAGCGAGTAATCATTTCGAAGTGGCGATCGCAACTGCTGTCATGCTGTTTGGCCTGAGCTCTGGTGCAGCCCTCGCGACGGTGGTTGGAGTCCTGATCGAGGTGCCTGTCATGCTGATGCTGGTGGAGTTTTGCAAAAGGACGGCTTTTTGGTTTCCACGAGAGCCAGAGAAGGCATCTTTGCCAGATCCTCGATGCATCAGCATGCTGCGATGACGCTGATGACAAAACGAACAGGGAGAGTTTCGATGAAACGGGTCATGTTTGTGTGTAAGAAAAATTCTTCTCGTTCTCAGATGGCAGAAGGGTTTGCTAAGTCGCTGGGCCAAGACAAAATCGAGGTGACGAGTGCGGGCTTGGAGGCGAGTCAGGTCCGGCCTGAGGCGATCGCGACAATGAAGGATGTTGGCATCGATATTAGCGACCAGACGTCTAATGCGCTGAGTGAGTTTAGGCCGGAGGATTTTGATGCGGTCATTTCTCTCTGCGGCTGTGGGGTTAACTTACCGCCGGAATGGCTGACTCGTGACTATTTCGATGACTGGCAGTTGGATGATCCGGCTGAGCAGCCAGAGATTTTTCCTCGGGTTCGTGATGAGGTTGAGGAACGAGTTAAGACGTTGATTGAGGGGTTGGTCTAGATCCGCAGATGGCGCAGATGGCGCAGATGGTGCGGGGAGGGGTAGGAGGCTAGATCCGCAGATGGCGCAGATGGCGCAGATGGTGCGGGGAGGGGTAGGAGGTGATCCACGCGGAAAGGTGGCAGTGCTGGACTTAGGCTGAAGACGGTTGTCTTTTGCTGCCGCTTTGAGGCGTTGGTTAGGAGGGGGGGAATAGTGTGGGGCGCTGTTGATGTTGAGGTTGCAAGTGATATAAGCCAGGTTGGCTTGAATTCACAATCGAAACTCTAAAATTGCAAAGTAGGTTCCTATGGTGTTTGCTCATCCACCTCGTATTCTTTTTCTCTATGGTTCTTTGCGGGAACGGTCGTATAGTCGGTTGTTGGCTGAGGAGGCTGCGGGGATTATTGAGGGGTTTGGTGCTGAGGTGAGGTTTTTTGACCCGCATGGTTTGCCTGTGTATGGGGCTGAACCGGATACTCATCCTAAAGTGCAGGAGTTGAGGGAGCTGTCGCTCTGGTCTGAGGGGCAGGTTTGGTCGAGTCCGGAGCTGCATGGCAATATCTCGGGTTTGATGAAAACGCAAATTGATTGGATTCCGCTGACGTTGGGGGCTGTTCGGCCTACTCAGGGGCGGACGCTGGCTGTGATGCAGGTTTCGGGTGGGTCACAGTCTTTTAATGCGGTGAACACGATGCGGATTTTGGGACGCTGGATGCGGATGTTTACGATTCCGAATCAGTCTTCGGTGGCGAAGGCTTATCAGGAATTCCATGAGGATGGAACGATGAAGGAGTCGGCTTATCGCGATCGCGTTGTCGATGTGATGGAGGAGCTGTATCGATTTACTCTGCTGTTGCGAGATAGGGTGGATGAACTAACGGATCGATACAGTGAACGCAAGGTGAAGGCGGCTGAAGCTATGGCTGAGTCTGCTCAGAAGGCACTTCAATAACAAGGCCGATGACTCAATCTTCGCTTGAGGAAAGTGTTTGGTGGCTTATTCCTGGAAAGTTGGCGGGGATGCGAAAGCCTCATATTAGTGAGGTGAATACGCTTGGAATGCTGGGAGTTGGGGCTGTTGTTTCGGTGATGGACGATCCATCAAATCTGGAGGCTTATGAGGCGGCTAAGCTTCCGTTTTTATGGCTACCAACGACGGGGGGAACTGCGCCTACACGGCAACAGATTGAAGGGTTTCGCACTTTTGCGGTTGCTCAAATAGCAGCTGGAAGAGCGGTTGCAGTGCACTGCTCAAGCGGTCGTCGCCGCACAGCAACTTTTTTAGGAGCCTATCGTATTCTGATGGGGGCTGGCTATGAGGAGGTTTTGGAGGCGATCGCCCGCGCTAATCCAAGGGTCGAAATGAGAGCGGTTCAGCTCGACTTTTTGAAAACGCTGGCTACAGAGTGACTCTTGACGTGCGTCAACTTCTAGCTGGCGACAATAATCAACAATGTGAAAACGTCTAAGGAGTCGCTGTTCGCCTCACTACCTGGGCAGCGTTAGGCAGCCATCGGCCAGTCCTCTACAAAGCCGTGCTCGATAGGCTGCAAGTTTGAATCTAATAAGCGGCGTAGGCGTGGAATTTCAGCGCTGTTGTAAACCCGAAATTCACTTTTGATAGACGCTCGCGCAGTACGGACTGCTTGGTTTAAAACCAGAGAACCGTTGGGATCGGAAACTGAGCGGTGAAACGTGCCGGGGGGGAGGCGCAAAATATGCTGGTTGGCGTCCAGGCGAACTTTGTGGAACGGATATTCCCAGGAAAAGTTCACTAAGTAAAATGTCCGTCCACCCGCAACCGCTAGCAGGTTATCTTCTTGATTGGGATGTAGGTAAAATTGCCAAGCACCTTCTGAAGAATTATTGGGACTCGTTGCAGGTCCTTCATGAAAAACTAGATCGCGGGCGTTGGAGTCTAAAACAGTGATGTCAAAAAACTGGACACTCGGCGTGTCTCGAAAACGATGGAAAGAAAGGAGTTCGAACATGGCAACCTGTAGCAATTCAATGATGAAATCAGCTTGCCCGTCACCCTAACTGTTGTGCTCAGTTGGGATCAAAACAGTCGGCGTGTCCTATCTATTCGGTTTGCGAATAGATCATTACTATGAACATTCATCACCTGGAAGTGCTGGTTGCGATCGCTCGTGAGGGAACGTTTTCTAACGCAGCTCTTGTATTGGAAACGTCTCAGGCAGCAGTCAGTCGCGCGATTGCGTCTCTGGAAGCGGAATTAGGCGTCCCTTTACTGAAACGCGGGCGATTCGGTGCCAAACCGACTCAGGTAGGGGAACGAGTGCTGCGGCATGCTCAAGACATTTTGGAACTCCGGGAGCAGATTGATTATGAGGTTAATCTGGAAAAGGGACTATACGCTGGACGGCTTAGAATTGCGTCCTTTCGGAGTGCATCGACTCATCTTTTGCCGCCTATTCTAGCCCGTTTTCGCGATCGCTTTCCCCGTGTGGAAGTCAGTCTGTCTGAGTTGGAGCCAGCCGGTGTGGAACAGGCTTTGCGGGAAGGTCAGGTTGATATTGGACTGGTGCCGCTCCCCCGATCGGAGGAATTTGTGGTGTGGGAGATTGCTAGGGATGAATATGTGGCACTTTTGCCTCGTTCGTCACGGTCGATCGCTAAGGTGCTGACGTGGCATGACCTCTCCGATTACGATTTCATTCTGTATAACTATGCCGAATGTACTAACGCTGTGCGTGAACATTGGCAACGATGGGGACAAAAGCTTGAGGTGGCTTATGTTGTCAAAGAGGATTCGACGATTGTCAGTATGGTGGCAGAAGGCTTAGGGGCGGCAGTTCTTCCTAGACTCGCAGCGTTACCCATTCCTAAATCCGTCCAGGTGCGATCGCTGCCAGAACCTTTGGAACGGGTTATTGGCGCAGCAACGCTTGCTCAAACCCCCCGGACACCAGCTGTAGACGTTTTCATTGCCATGCTGTGTGATGAGGCCGGCTTATAGGTCTAGGTGATTTCTACCGACAGGTCGAGTCAGATCGAACTTTGCTTGAGCCAAGTTTGGATGTCATCAACTGCTTGATGCCAGAGTCCTGTTTCAGTCCCTGGAACAATTTGGATGTACGCCTCCGGAGCGAGTTGATGAACCAGAGCGTTGATTAAGGTCGTTCTGTGGGATGCAATTGCTGGCTGGAGAATCAGCATTGGCGTTGACAGCTGGGGCAAGGCTTCATTCAATCCCTCAGCTTGTAAAACCGTTCTCTGCCGCTGAAACAGCAGCCGACAGGCAGCCGTATTTTGTCTCAACTGCTGGCGTCGTGCTTTGATCTGCCGCAACCAAGTCTTCTGTTGACCAAAGCGGATAATGAGTGGCGCAAACGTTTGAATGATCCAGTAGCGGGGTGCCCAAGCACGAGCCAACCATCGATATGGCTGCCAATACTGCTTTAGCTGAGGATGCGTTAATCCTTCTGGAGTCGCTATGACAAGTTGCTTAACCTGGTGAGGATGTTTGAGGCAATAGCGAATTGCGACCCAGGCTCCTAGGGAATCTGCCACGATGAATTGCGGTGAGGTGCGTAACTGCTTTAAGCACTCAGTGAGAGCATTCACCTCCGTTTCAATGGAGTAGGTCTTGAGTGGCAACGTACTCGATTCTCCAAATCCCAATAGGTCAGGAGCAACACAGTGAAATTGCCGCCCTAATGCCTCCATCAGAGGAACCCACTGATCGCTGCTAGACCAACTGCCGTGAAGCATCAGAAGGGTTGGACCATGCCCGATTTCTCGCCAAAAGAAAGTTCCCTGTGAAACGCGAACTCTGACACTCCGAATTGGTCGTACCATTCTGGTCGTTGGTCCCTTTTACTCGTTGGACACTAAGCGATGACGGTTCTCTTAGCCAGATAATCTTCTACGTGCTGGGCATGATCGTGGGCCATGTCAAGTTCTGCCAAATCAGTCCAAGCGAATGACGCGATCGCTGCAACCTCTGCCGGATCATTTACTACAGGCGTCCCCATGACGCGAACTTCCAGCGCAATACAAATGGAGTGAAAACGCGAATCTCGATTGGGGGCGGAGTAAACGCCGACGAGCCGCCCCACTTCGGATACGTCCAAACCCGTTTCTTCTTCCAATTCTCGCTGGGTAGCCGTCAGAATGTTCTCTCCCCAATCAACCAGCCCGCCTGGAAACCCCCATCGCCCTGAATCCTGACGACGAATCAGCACTACCTTACCATCAGGCAGAATAGGGAGAATACACACACCAACAATGGGTCTTCGAAGAATCAGACCCAACAAAACTCGTCCTGCACGCCAAATTGATTCCATTGATAAAGACTGCAAGCACACTAGGTGCTTGCTGAAAGAGCTGCAATATCTGCCAAGACTTCCTGAGCATGGGGCTCAGGTTTGACCTTGCGGTAAATCTTGGCTAAATGACCTTCAGGATTGATAACAAAAGTACTGCGAGTAATGCCCATGTACTCTTTACCCATAAATTTCTTTAGACCATAGCTGCCATAGCTGCTAGCGATCGCCCCTCCTTCATCCACCAACAAGGGAAAAGGCAAATTGTGCTTGGTCGCAAACTTGGTATGAGACTTGGCATCGTCTGTGCTGACGCCGAGTACAACAATGTCACTATCTTGATAGTCCGCGTAAGCCTCCCGAAAACCACAAGCTTCTTTCGTACAGCCGGGAGTATTGTCACGGGGATAAAAATACAAAACGACCCACTTCCCCCTCAGGTCTTGCGATTTGATGACCTCACCTTCAGCGTTTGGTAACTCGAAATCAGGTGCTAGGTCCCCAACGGTCAATGTCATAAAAATTTGTTGCATAAAGATCGTGATGTCATTCTATACCGGCTTATACCTGGTCAAGAACACGCTAATATAAACTCATAATGATTTTGGTTAAGTGGTTTTGGCTAGAGTGAAGTGAGTCTATAGATTGACCTGAAGACCTCCCTGACGGGTGAACGCTATCAAGGTTTATGCAGCTGAATCTGTTCTTAGCCCTGTAATTTCCAAGCCTGAGGAAGTCGAATTCGGCGTCTCCTAGAATTTAGGGATAAGGGGATATGGGGATGTCAGTCCTGGTTGAAGATCGAACTGTTTTCCTAATACCTAGATCTAAAAGTCAGCGCAGCAAAGCTTCCCATTCGAAAAAGTGCTGTGATGTTGTGTTTAAAGTCAAAAGAGGCTTCAAGCTCAGCGCGTTGACAGGGGTTGAAGGCCGCACCCAAACTGAGTGAAGAAGCGCGATCGCCTTTTGCTCCTATCCATTCAATCCTCCTGTCTCATTACGTGTTTGACCGAATCTGTAAAGCTAATCGAGAGTGCTATGAGTGCAACTGTTCAAACAAATCCACTACTGATTGGTCAGGGGCTACCTCCCTTCGATGCCATTCGTCCTGAACACATCGTTCCAGGCATTGAAGAGCTGCTGAGCACGCTGACATCTGATCTAGAACATTTGGAAGCTACCGTTCAGCCGACTTGGGAGGGTTCGGTTGAGCCCCTCACCAAGATTGAGGAGCGCTTAGGCTGGAGCTGGAGCATTATTGGGCATTTGATGGGCGTAAAAAACAGCCCAGAACTACGGGAAGCCTATGAAACGGTGCAACCTGGCTTAGTTCAATTCGGCAATCGTTTGGGACAAAGCAAACCGCTCTACCAGGCTTTCAAGCAAATTCGAGAAGGCACGCAATGGCAGCAGCTTACTTCTGCCCAAAAGCGAATTGTTGACGCAGCTATCCGTGACGCTGAACTGTCAGGTGTGGGTTTAGAAGGTGAAGCCAAGGAAGCCTTTAACCAGATTCAGCAGCAGCTAGCTGAGCTTTCAACGAAGTTCTCCAATCACGTCTTAGACGCAACGAAGGCATTTAGCCTAACGCTGTCAACGTCTGAAGAGATTGAGGGACTGCCTCAAAGTCTATTGGCTTTAGCGGCTCAGGCTGCTAAAGAAGCGGATCATGAGGAAGCTACAGTCGAAAACGGGCCTTGGCGCATCACGCTGGACTACCCCAGCTACGTTCCTTTCATGCAGCATAGCCGTCGTCGTGATCTGAGAGAGAAGATCTATCGGGCCTTTATCACTCGCGCTGCCTCCGGTGATCTCGACAACCAACCGCTGATTGAACGTATCCTGGAGCTTCGTCAGCAGATGTCAAACATTTTGGGCTACGACACCTATGCTGAGTTGAGTATTGCTCGGAAGATGGCTCCTTCGGTGTCAGCCGTTGAACAACTGATGGAGGAATTACGGAGCGCTAGCTACAAGGCAGCCACTCGTGAACTGGAGGAGTTGACAACCTTTGCTCAAGATCACGGGTTTACCGATGACGTTAAGCAGTGGGATGTGTCCTTCTGGGCAGAGCGCATGCGGGAAGAGCAGTATGGTCTGAACGACGAAGAGCTGCGTCCTTATTTTCCGCTGCCTCAAGTGCTGGAAGGTCTGTTTACGCTAGCTCATCGCCTATTTGGCATTACGATTGCTGCTGCCGATGGCGAAGCACCTGTGTGGCATCCTGATGTGCGCTATTTTCAGGTAACTGGGGAAGAGGGGCAGACGATCGCGCATTTCTATCTCGATCCCTATAGCCGTCCTGCTGAAAAACGGGGAGGTGCTTGGATGGATGATTGCGTCAATCGAGGTCAATCCAACGGTCAAGTCCGTTTGCCGGTTGCCTATTTGGTTTGCAACCAGTCACCGCGTGTTGAGGATAAACCTAGCTTAATGACCTTCCGAGAAGTTGAAACGCTGTTCCATGAATTTGGCCACGGGTTACAGCACATGCTCACAACCGTCGACTACTCCGGTGCAGCGGGCATCAACAATGTGGAATGGGATGCTGTCGAGCTGCCTAGCCAGTTCATGGAAAACTGGTGTTATCACCGTGAGACGTTGCTGACCCTAGCTCGCCATTATGAAACAGGACAGCCTTTGCCGGACGATCTGTTTCAAAAAATCGTTGCAGCTCGTAACTTTATGACGGGTAATGCAATTTTGCGACAGGTGAATTTTGGCTGGCTTGATATTGAACTCCATCATCGCTATCAGCCAGGAGGTGAAGAAACGATCTGGGATGTCCGCGATCGCTTGGCTGAAAAGACAGCTGTTCTGAAACCGTTACCTGAAGACGCATTTCTCTGTGCATTTGGACACATCTTTGCCGGTGGATATGCCGCTGGCTACTACAGCTATTTCTGGGCGGAAGTCCTTAGCGCCGATGCATTTGCAGCGTTTGAAGAAGCAGGATTGGAAAACGAGCAGGCCATTACAGCGACTGGGCGTCGCTTTAGGGATACCGTTCTCTCGTTGGGTGGCAGCCGTCATCCAATGGAGGTCTTTACGTCTTTCCGTGGTAGAGAACCCAGCACCCAGGCACTCTTACGCCATCGTGGATTAGTTGCTGCGTAATCTTGAGCTCTCTCATCGGAGTACTAAAGGCAGGGTGGGATTAGCTCGCCCTGCTTTATTTTGAAGGGGCAGCGTCGAGGCAGAACGCTATAGCTGTAAGCTTGTTGTCAGTTTCGTTAGAACAAGACGGCGAGCCATTGGGCTATGGTTAAGGACCCGAATGCTATTGGGTGTACCAGCCTGGATGGCTGAAGCTACAGTTGTGAGGACTCACTCGCAGGTGGCAATACATCACATTTCTGCCTATTCAATTTCCCCTTTTTGAGAGAAATGCTAAGGCATGTGTAGCTGGTGCGGAGTCATTCAAAAACGTTAGAAAAACGCTAGAACCTAATCTAGAAAGGGGATTGATTCATTTCTTTGCCTTTTTCTTCTGAATTTCGGCCTATGCTTTTTCAGAAAAACAGGACATTTTTAGGAAGAAGCGCTATCCTAAAAGGCAGCTATATATCAATATAAATCAACCCGATAAATCAAAAACTTGAATCCAAAATATCATCACTAGCCCAGCATCGCTGGGCTTTTTTTTGACTTTATGAATGTCGGGGGCTGGCATTATTGACCCATTCTCTACCCTCTGCACAAAGGTGAATTTAGCCCCCGACTAAATTTGCTGGCGAGCACACCACAAGTGTTATCAAACCTATCGTGTTGAACAAAATAGTCTTTAGCGAGCGATCGCATGAGAATAGGCTGTGTCAAGGGCTTCAGCCAAGCTTCGGACAGCTGCAATCATGGCGAGTTCGCTATCAAGCTTATTCACGGCAGAGCCAACACCAATACCTGAAGCTCCAGCGGCGATCGCCATGGGTGCAGTGACATCCGACAACCCAGACGCACAGAGAACTGGGATCGTCACCGCCCGAGAAATTTCTCGCGCCGCCGCTAGGGTCGGAGCAGCCTTTTCGATCAGTCCTAGCGTGCCGCCGTGACTAGGCTGACTGCTAGTCCCGCCCTCGGTTTGAATGATGTCCGCCCCAGCGGACACTAATGCTTCAGCCAGTTGTACCTGTTCATCTAGAGCGAGAATGTGGGGAACCGTGACCGAAAGGGTCATGCCGGGGAACTGCTGACGGGTTGCCTGAGTTAACGCCAGCACCTCTGCGGCTTCGAATCGAATGCCCTGGGCATAAAAAGCGTCGAAGTTACCAATCTCAATTAGGTCAGCGCCCGCCTGAACAGGAGCGGCAAATGCATCGACATCAACTGCCGATACGCAAATGGGTAAATCCGTTAGCTGTTTAGCCAGCCGCACAAGGTCAGCATCTGCTGCAATATCAACACAGGTCGCGCCGCCTTGATCCGCTGCTCGAATGACAGATGTGACGCGATCTCGATTAAAGTTGGTTAGCCCACTGATAATCTTGAGCGCTCGGCCTTGGGCAAATGCTGTTTGAAGCTTGGCGTGCATAGTCAAAGAATCCCCGTAATCAGGTTCATAACTGCTATATTCTGCCATGCACTTTACCGCTTTCAGGGAAGCTAGTTTAGGACTTGGCAAGGGTATAATTGATTGTGTTACGCTCTGTAACAAGGGGTTGCATTAAAACCTAAATTAACCATTATGAATAACTATCATGGAAAACGAAGGTAAGTTTGGTTTTGTTCGCTTTGCTGAAACGTGGAATGGTCGCTTAGCAATGTTGGGTTTTGTGATTGGGGTGGCTACTGAATACTTCACAGGACAAAGCATCCTGTCTCAGATTGGCTTGATGTAGAGATATCAGTTGACTTTTAAGGGCGGTATTAGGCCTGGAGAGAGATCGCTCTCCAGGCTTTTATGTTTCTCAATTTTCCTGTCGGTTTGTTCCCGTCTCAAGATGAACAAAGTCGTATTCGAAAATGAACATTATTATGGAGAATGTCGCGAATTCTAGCAGCAGCTTATGACTTCAGTGGTTACCTCCAATCAGGCTAAGGGCATGGACGACACAAAGCAGGGGATGCCCGTCACAATCATCACTGGCTTTTTGGGCAGTGGGAAAACAACGCTGCTGAACCACATCTTGAGCAACCAAGAGGGGCTGAAAACTGCTGTTCTGGTCAATGAGTTTGGTGAAATTGGCATCGATAACGACTTGCTAGTCACGACTGGAGAAAGCGATGACACGATGGTAGAACTCAGCAACGGCTGTATTTGCTGCACTATCAACGACGATTTAATGAACGCTGTCTATAAGGTTCTGGAACGGCAGGACAAAATTGATTATCTAGTGGTTGAAACAACTGGATTGGCCGATCCTCTGCCCATTGCTCTAACGTTCTTGGGTACAGAATTGCGCGATTTGACTCGTCTTGATTCCATTGTGACTGTTGTCGATTCCGAGAATTACAGTCTCGATTTGTTCAATAGCCAAGCTGCCTATAACCAAATTGCCTATGGCGACATCCTTTTATTGAACAAGGCAGATTTGGTAGACGATGCCAAGCTGGAGCAGCTGGAAGGTAAAATTCGTGACGTTAAAGAAGGCGCGCGCATCATTCGTACAACGAAGTCAGAGGTACCGCTGCCTTTGATCCTGAGCGTCGGATTGTTCGAGTCGGATCAGTACTTCGACAATTCTGATCACCACGACCACGAGCACAGTCACGACCACGAGCACAGTCACGACCACGAGCACAGTCATGACCACGGGCACCATAGCCATGCCGAACACGATCATGACCATGCTGACTGTGACCATGACCATGAGCACGAACACCACCATCATCACTCTGATCACCTAGCAATCGATGGCTTTACATCGTTGTCATTCGCAAGCGATCGCCCCTTTGCCATCCGCAAATTTCAGTCTTTTCTAGATAATCAACTGCCAGAAAATATCTTTCGTGCCAAAGGTATTATTTGGTTTGATGAAAGCCCTAAGCGACATATCTTCCACCTCAGCGGCAAGCGGTTTTCCCTAGACGATGACGAATGGAAAGGCAATCCTAAAAATCAGGTCGTTTTAATTGGGCAGAATTTGGACCACAACACACTTCGGACTCAGCTTAATGATTGTTTATGCGAACCCTCGGAAAATCGAGAAAAGGGATTTGGTCGCTAGCACGTAGGATAGTTCTATCCAGTTTTATCGCCTTAGTCTCTTATGGTCGCTGAAGACAAAGGTTTCCTAGCATTTGAGTGCAAGGGTGTTGCATCTACGACCTGTAGAGAATCTGTGGAAGTACCTCTGGCATTAGCGTGAGGAGAGTTAGGCCGGAAAAAATTACTGGATGAGTCTTGTCTATTGATAAGGCGGCGGGTGGATTTATCTCATAGCATTCTGTTGTCGCGATCGCATGTCTAACACTCATCCCAACAACGGCAATCAGCCTCACCCGGATTGCCTTGCCTGTCAAATCGTTCAGGGCAAAGTATCTGTTCCGGGCGGCATCATTGCGGAAAATGCTTGGTGGATGGCCGACCACTGTCTAGGCAGCCACGGTATTGGTGCAGTTGTGATTAAAACTCGTGCCCATCGGGAGAATTTTTGGGACTTGTCTGCCAATGAAGCAGCGTCTCTAGGGCCTTTTTTGCAGCAAATGACTTACGCAATGCAGCAGGCTCTAGGGGCAGAGCGTATTTATATTAACTCCTGGGTCGATCAGCCGCCTTACCACATTCATTTCGTTTTACAACCTCGCTTTGCGGGCAAAGCTGAACTAGGGCTACAAGGGTTGGAACTCCAAATTTATCGATCGCTACAGTCGAAACCAACCGATACCGAGATGATCACTGCGGCCCATAAGATTCGTCAAATGTATGAGCAGCTTTACCACCAGCGTTCCTTGAGTCATTAATCGCTATGCGTGTTTTAGTTCAGAGGGTCATTGAATCGCGTGTACAAGTGGATGGGCACACGATAGCCGACATTGCTCAGGGATTGAATCTTTTGGTTGGCCTTACCGATACGGATACCGAGGTCGAACTGGATTGGATGGCACAGAAATGTCTCAATCTGAGGCTGTTTCCGCAGGGAGAAGATGATCGCTGGGACGCCTCTGTACAAGAGATTGGAGGTGAAATTCTGGTGGTGAGCCAATTCACGCTTTATGGAAATTGTCGTAAAGGACGACGCCCATCGTTCGATAAAGCAGCTCCTCCACCTGTGGCAGAACCCCTCTTTGAACAATTTGTGGATAAGCTGCGTGTCAGCGGTTTGAAAGTGGTGACCGGACAATTCGGTGCCAACATGCGGGTGGATATTCAGAACAATGGTCCAGTCACGTTTTTGCTAGAACGAGAAGCTCCCAATACGTTAAAAGCATAAAGTAAAGCTTATTCTTGATCGATAAGCAATAAGTCGAGTCTATATGAAACCTGCTAATAATCATCCCATTCCGCGAAAATGGCTGTTAAGGTGTAGTAGATTTTTGAACTTTGTAATTAAACTTAAAGTCTTGCTTTATGCAGAACGCTCTTTCTCTCTCTGCACGTCTGCCCCACCGGTCAAAGACTTCGTCCAGGTCGAGTTCAGCACTGGGCAACCGTACTCTATTTTGTGATTTTGACGGTCCTATTGCAGACGTTTCTGAACGATACTACAGCACTTATAAGCTAGCGCTTTCAGCTGTCCGATCAGACTATGCTGAGCGAGGTGAACGGCTGCCCATTCGTCGCTTGACTAAGGCGCAGTTTTGGTACATGAAGCAAAACCGAACTCCTGATACCACAATCGCAGACTGGTCTGGTTTGTCAGGAATCCAAGTGGATGATTTCTTGAATCACGTTGCGACGATAGTCAATCAGACCACTTTGTTGCAACAAGATCAACTTCAACCGGGTGCTAAGGCGGCCCTTCATGCTTTACAGGATCGAGGTCACCGGATCGTGATTGTTACGCTGCGGCAGGCTGCTCAGGTATTAGATTTTCTGCATCAACATGACTTAGCGACGACAGTTAGTCAGATCTATGGTGCTGACACGACAACAGCCGCTTACCCAAACCGTACAGAACACAAGATTGCTCGCCTAAAAGATGCGATCGCGGATCAGCAACGCCTCGGTTGCGATACGACTCAGAGCTGCATGATTGGTGATACGGAAGCCGACATTTGTGCCGGACAGGCGGCTGACATCCCAGCTATTGCCGTCACCTGTGGTATCCGGAGCTCTGCTTACCTGAAAGGGTTTACGCCCAGTGCCCTGCATCGTGATCTCTATGCCGCAACTCAACAGCTGATTCTGCATCCCAAAACGCTGTTTCGTGACTATCACAGTTATGCTACGAAATCAGTGCGTTAAGACGAGAGTTAACGGTTGTATCAGGTGACGTTTCCACTTGAGTCTCCGAATTCAAGTGATTTAAGGTTTCGGTAAAATCTTGAATCCCCTTAAACTGACGATAGACAGAGGCAAAGCGAATGTAGGCTACCTCACTGATATCTTTGAGTCGTTTGAGCACTAAATCGCCAATTTCTGTGCTTTCAATTTCTCGACGTGCCCGCTGCTGCAAATCCGCCTCAATATCATCTACTAAGGAATCGAGGGTGCTGGCCTCAACCCCGGTTTTCTCGCAAGCCCGGATAACGCCTCGTAATACTTTAGACCGATCAAAGGACTCACGATCGCCACTCTGCTTGATCACCGTGATCGGAACGTATTCAATCCGTTCGTAGGTCGTAAATCGTCTTCCGCACTCTAGACACTCGCGTCTGCGACGAATACTTCTGCCGCTCTCAGCCGAACGAGACTCTAAAACGCGGTTGTTAGGATGCTGGCAGAAGGGACACTGCATGCCGCTATGTCTCCAGTAGAACTCAACTAAGTCAAAAAAATACCTACATATCGCCGAACTTAACAACAAAGTTGTCAAGTCTTAAAGCATTCTTAGGTAGTCTCCTTTTTAATAGTATCTAACTCTAGAAAAATGAAGCAGCGGTCCGCATAAACGAACCGCTGCCCAGTGCTCTGTAAGCTTTTGCAGAATCAGCGAATCTGACCAGCAAAATCAGATCTCGAAGCTAGTCTTTAGAAATCCGGGGAGGTTCGCGAAACGCGATCGCAAAAAACAGCGTACCAATGATGCAAGTGAAAATAAAAATGTAAGCAACGGCTTCCATCTTTAGGGCCTCCTACTCTACTTACTCTACGTTTAGTCTAAGGTATTTCGATGAAAAAGCGTTCAGCTATTTAATATCCTTACTGAAAGGGAAAAAGCTGAACGCTTGATCAATTGATCTGCAAAGCTCAGAACTGCTTATACAGTCTCTTTGCTACGGGTCGAGCGGTCACCCACTTTCTGGAAGAAACCCCACTCCACCTGCTCGGCAGAAAGCTCGGGGTCGATACCTGCAAAGACGTCCCGGTATAGTGTCCGAGAACCATGCCAGATATGCCCAAAGAAGAAGAGCAGTGCGAAGACAGCATGAGCATAGGTGAACCAGCCACGGGGACTTGTCCGGAAGACACCGTCTGATTCTAGAGTTTCGCGATCGAACTCAAAAGGCTCACCGAGCTGCGCCTTACGAGCAATTCGCTTCACCTCAGCGGGATCCGTAACGGTCTCACCAGCACGCTCTCCACCGTAGAACGAAACGGTCACACCAGTTTGCTCAAAGCTGTACTTAGACTCAGCTCGACGGAAAGGAATATCGGCACGAACAATGCCATTTTTGTCGGTCAGAACGACCGGGAACGTCTCAAAGAAGTTAGGCAAACGACGGACGCTCAGCACTCGGCCTTCGCCATCCTTGAAGACAGGGTGACCCAGCCAGCTGCGGGCAATCCCATCACCTTCGTTCATCGGCCCTACGCGGAACAAACCACCCTTCGCAGGGCTGTTACCCACGTAATCGTAGAACGCCAGCTTCTCAGGAATAGCTGCATACGCCTCTTCAGCGGAAGCACCTGTTGCGGAAGCCGCTTGAGCGCGTCGCTGAATTTCTTCCTGGAAATAGCCACTATCCCACTGATAGCGAGTAGGGCCAAACAGTTCGATCGGCGTTGCTGCATTGCCGTACCACATCGTTCCGGCAACCACAAAAGCGGCGAAGAAGACAGCGGCAATACTACTAGACAGAACTGTTTCGATGTTACCCATCCGCAGAGCCTTGTAGAGACGCTGAGGAGGACGCACTGTCAAGTGAAACAATCCAGCGATGATGCCAACAATACCAGCAGCAATGTGGTGGGCAACAATGCCCCCAGGATTGAACGGGTTGAATCCGGCGGGTCCCCATTCAGGCGCTACCCCCTGAACGTGACCTGTGACGCCGTAAGGATCAGAAATCCACATGCCAGGTCCCCATAGACCTGTTAGGTGGAACGCGCCAAAGCCGAAGCACAGAAGACCCGATAAAAATAGATGAATACCGAACATCTTGGGCAAATCCAGAGCAGGCTCGCCTGTTCTGGGATCGCGGAAGAGATCCAAATCCCAATACACCCAGTGCCAACAAGCCGCCAAGAACAGCAGACCCGAAAGCACGATATGCGCTGCGGCAACACCCTCAAAGCTCCAGAAGCCAGGATTGACAGCGGGCTCACCCGTAACGCTCCACCCCCCCCAGGACTGAGTGACTCCCAAGCGGGCCATGAAGGGAAGCACAAACATTCCCTGACGCCACATCGGATTCAAAACAGGATCACTGGGATCAAAGGTGGCTAACTCGAACAAAGCCATAGAGCCAGCCCAGCCTGCTACCAATGCCGTATGCATGAGGTGAACAGATATTAGGCGACCAGGGTCGTTAAGAACGACCGTATGTACTCGATACCAGGGTAGTCCCATCGACTACTCTCCTCCTCTTAGTTTCAACAATTCCTTTTGCAGGTTTATTAAGAGTCATGATTATTGATAGCCTACCAGACTTGCCGCCTCCCAATCGCCCAGAGGGGACCCAAGAAGCTCATTCAGGTGATCGGTTCACCCACGCAAGACAAAAAAGATCAGATCCCATCTGGTCAGTTCGACCTTGCAATGATAAGTCTTGTAGACAAGATATAAAGAAGTGTAACTAGTGTCACATCCCTACGCAATCGACTTCAGCGGATAAACGCTGACCCTGACCGCGATCGCAATTCGCTAGGATTGAGATCAAGGCAGTTTAGGGATGAAAACTAGCTGATTGAGCCAATTTGAATCCTTGAGGAGAACACTGATGGCGGTTATTAAGTTTCTTGAAGAAGGGAAGGAGGCAAAGGAAGTTGTCGCAGCGGATGGGGCTAATCTCCGATACAAAGCGATGGAGAACGGGGTTGATATCTATACCTTTACTGGGAAGCTGACGAACTGTGGTGGTTATGGCCAATGTGGCACCTGTGTCGTTGATGTCATTGAAGGTGCAGAAAATTTATCACCGCGTACCAAGGTTGAAGAGCGAAAGCTTCGTAAGCGTCCTGAGAGCTGTCGTCTGGCCTGTCAAGTCGTTGTTAATGGCCCTGTCACGGTGCAAACCAAACCTAAGAAGAAGAAATAGGTCATCAACGTTTGCGCTTATGTGAGTTAGGTGCTTGGGTTTTTGGGGAAGGACGAAGACTAAACGATTCGTTAGCGCGATAGCGTAGACTGTAGATGCTGATGTTGTGCTTGAGAGTTAAGGTTTTACATCATGGAAGTTAATAATCTAGGCTTTGTCGCGAGCATTTTGTTTGTTTTAGTGCCCACGGTCTTTCTTCTCATTCTGTATATTCAGACTTCTAGTAAGCAGACAGGTTCTTAAGTTCGATCAGATTTTGTTTCACAAGTTAGGCCTCTGTCTTAGCCAAATAAGGCGGTTTAGACTGGGGTCTATGCTTGATTGCATCGCCAGCTCGATGCAGAAAAAGGCTTGAACCTTTGACTAATCACACTGTTTTGGGCTGTTTGTTCGTTGAGAATAGGCAGCCCAAATTTTTGCCGATGGCATCAAAATGCCCTAACTAAAAAGTGGTCGTTTCTGCTGGTTGAGTTGAAGCGGAAAATCTCCGCAACCCTGTGTCATTGTTGAACGACTTCCCTAGAGGGTGAAGTCAGTATTGAACAGACTACCGATAAACTACAGCTTGAGACCTGATCGCTGAGTAAGCGTTCAAAGCGTGAGTAGCTGTTGAGCGATCGCCACACTGAAATACGCCTGGTTCATAGACATCCCTTGCAAAACTTGGCAAGGATGGGTTGGCTCTCCTAAGTGATTGAGAACCAAAGACGCTTTTGAAAAGTTCTGCTGCACCGTGTAGCCATTGATAGTCACTACTGTTTTCAAGCCTGCACCGGTGGCCGCAGCCAGGCCATGTTCAGTATCTTCAATCACGATGCAGTGGCTTGATGAAAGAGCCGTTTTGTCGAGGACGTAGTGATAAATATCGGGCGCTGGTTTTTTATGCGGCACGATATCACCCGCCGCAATGACTGCAAACCAGTTAGCTGCTTCAGGATCGAGCGCTGTTTCTAACAAGGTAAGAGCATTTTCTAAGCGACTGGTGGTGGCGATCGCCAAACAAAGACCCGCTCGTCTTGCTTCAGAAATTAGCCTCTCGACGCCGGGCCTCAGCTGAATATTGCCAGTCTTCAGCAGAGCCGTGTAGCGTTCAGTTTTAGTGCGATGGAGATCAGCGATGAATTCCGTCCAATTGTGGATTTCCGGAACATGCGGTGAGTAGTGCTCAATGAAATAGCGAATGCGCTCTTTGCCCCCTGCTACCTGCAGGAGATCGCCATAAAGCGCCGTTGACCAGTGCCAGTTCAGACCTGCGGCTTGAAAAGTTTGATTAAAAGCAACGCGATGTCCATCCCGTTCAGTTTCTGCCAAAGTCCCATCGACGTCAAAGATGATGGCTTCGAGCGTAGTCATGAATAATCTCTGTCAGGAAGATTCGCTGCGATCGCCATACTCTCATGTTTAGCGATCGCTAGATGAAGAGACAATGACGCGCCAAGCAATAAACAGAAGGAACGACACATATCCAATCACAAATATCCACTCCTGAAGCGTATCTCTTGGAAACATTGCTCTCTCTGTGAGGGAAATAAGGGGGAAATGTGAAAAAGGATGCAGTTTGGTCCTGCGCAACAGGAGGAAGACAATAGCAAGAAGGAGGACTGCAATTATTTACGCAGTAACAACAATTATGGTTCTGTAGTTACCCCGTCACCCACTTCAGGGTCATTTTCTCATACCATCACAGCAGCTTATCCCCAAACGCTCACCGACCGTGGATATAGCCCTCGTCGTTCCGCTAAGGCAAGACGACAACCTATTCGGTGATGTGCTCAATATCTGAACGCTGCGCTAACGTGCCGCCGCATCGTGAAGGTCCCTTAACGCCAGCCTAAACCTCTAACCTCGTATAAGCTTTGGTCATGGAGAACTTGACCTGGATCGAAGGCACAACTCGCAGTGGCAAAACAGCCCAGCTGCTAGCCCATTTATCGGGGCTGGCTGAACGCGATCGCGTCGAGACCGGAACCGTGTTTCTGATGTTTGCGGCTAACGGAGATAACCGCTTAGTCCTAGCTGACCGCTTGGCGGAGACAATTCCTGCTAGCGTGCCCGTAACCACCTCAACGCCAGCCGGCTTCATTCAAAACGAAGTCGCTTTATTCTGGCCTGTGTTAGTCGAGGCCTTGGGTCTGAGTCCACAGTTTCCCATGAAGCTGCGCCCCGAAAACGAGCAGGAACTGGCAACTCAGGTCTGGCGAAGTGAGCTTGAAGGAGATGCCCTATTGGTTCCCGGCTGGACAGAAGCACAGACCGTCCGGCGATCGCTTGATTTCCTGTTGCTTGCAGCCAACAGTGGCATTCCGGCGGAGGACCTCTCCACGCTTTTACCAGAAGGTATGCCCAACGGCATTGCTCCGGTCGAAGTCTGGGAGGCGATCGCGCAAGCAATTGTCACCTGGCGAGATTGGTGTCTCAAGCGAGGCTTCTTGACTTACAGCATCGCGACAGAACTCTATTGGCGCTACCTCTTACCGCATTCGCTCTATCTCGAAAAGTTTACTCAGCGATTCTGTGGTGTCTTGGCGGACGACTTGGATGAATATCCGGCCATTTTTCGCATGATTCTGGCGCATGCAGACAGCTTGGGATTACCGACTGCCATCACATGGAATCCCTATGGCAAAGTCCGGCTAGGTGTTGGTGCCGATCCTGGTGCCTTAGAGAAGCTGCGGAATCAGGCAACCGTGCTGGATGACACATCAAATATTGCCTCAGATACCATCGCAGCAACTTGGGGTGAACTCCTTGTCACCGCTGTGCTCGACCCTGTGGCCGTACCTGAGCCTATCGAAGCTATCCAGGTCATTCAATCAACATCAAGAGGAGAGCTGTTGCGTAGAACTGCCGAAGCGATCGCCCAAGCGATTCAGCAGGAAGCAATGACGCCGGGAGAGATCGCCGTAATTGGTCCTGGATTCGACGCGATCGCCCGCTACACCCTAGCTGAGATCCTCCAAAAACAGGGCATTCCCGTGGTCTCCTTGAACGACCAGCGCCCCCTAGTCAGTACACCGTTAGTGCGATCAGTTCTGACCTTAATTCCCTTCATCTATTCCGGATTGGGACGATTCCTTGACAAGGATGCCGTCGCTGAGATGCTGGTTGTTCTCAGTCAGTCTGCTCAAGGCAGCCCTAACCAGTCCTGGTTTGAGCGCGTACAAATTGATCCGGTGCGGGCAGAATTGATTGTCGACCATTGCTTCCAACCGGATCTCGAACATCCTGACCTGCTGGAAGTGACTGAATTTCCTCGTTGGGATCGACTGGGATATCAGGCAACAGAGGCATACAACACCCTACGAGAGTGGATTGCTCAACAGCGGCAAGCGCGTCAGCAGCGCCTCATCACAAGTCCCGTAAGCCTGATTGATAGAGCCATCCAATCTTTCTTGTGGCGCGGCAACTATTTACCCTATGACCAGTTGGCTGCTCTACGAGAACTGGTTGAGACGGCACAGCACTTTTGGGAAGTACAGGGCCGTCTGCAACTACAGCGGCGGTTCTCCAGCGATGCTCTAGACACCGAATTGTCCCCCGAAGGACGATTTCTGCATTTGCTGCGTCAAGGTATCGTTACCGCCAATCCCTTTCCGGTCAAACCTTTGGAGCAGGGGCAGCAGGGAATTACCCTCTCAACGGTTTTTCAATATCGCTCACAGCGGCTAACGCATCGTTGGCAATTTTGGCTGGATGCAGGATCACCGCGATGGCTTACAGGGACTGACGCTCTCTTTGGCTATCCCATTTTCCTGGAAGGTCGGCAAGGTCGTCCGTGGACAGCAGACTTTATTGAACAAAGTCATGAGGCCCGTCTAGAACGCATCTTGCGGGATCTATTGGGCCGCGCGACCGAGCAGGTCATTCTCTGTCACAGCGATCTGGCTGTTAATGGACAAGAACAAACTGGACCGCTCCTGACCTTAATCGATGTTGCAGAGGAGTGGTCACTGGCGACTTTGGAGACCGCCCCTTAGGACGGGTCGTTCGGTAACTTAAGCGGCTGAATGGGTTGTGAGGGCTGCGATCGCCGACGAGCCCGATGGGTACGGTTTTGGGCAACCGATGGGTCAGCAGTAGCGGAAGACTGGACCGTTTGGATCTGTCGTAGCTTATGCAGCTCGCGCTTATAGCGATCGCGCTCGGCAGCAACGGCTTGATAACGCTGTCGAAGCTGAGCCTCCTGTTCGACGTGGTCCATCAACATCGCTTCTAGCTCATGAATACGATGCTCCTGCCGATGCAAAGCCATCTCCAACACACCCGTGTCGGCATCGCCATCCCCCACAGAATCCATCACATCTTCTGGATCTAAGATCGACATGGATTCTCGGGTATTGGCATCTTCCTCTACGGAATCGGCCTGAGTTGTTGCATCCGTTTCCTGAAAAGCTTCTAAATCGGCGATCATCGCCTGAATCGTCTTAATAATTTGACTCAAATGGGTGTGATGTCCACCTAGATCTGATTTCAGGCTAGTTAGGTGCTGCTTAGCGGCACTCAGATGTTGACTGAGGTTAACTGACATGGAACGGGCCACCATCACCTCGGCTTCCAAAGCTAGCTGATAGTCTGGTGATTCTTTGTTTGCGCCTTTGCCAGATTGTTGCTGCTGCCCCAAATACTGTAAGTACCCCTGCAGTTCTGCATTGGTTTGATGGAACTGAATATTGAGGTAGTCAAACTCTTGCTGTTGATGATCAATCAGCTCGTTCAAGCGATAGCCCATGACGCTGAGGAGATGATTTTGCACCTCGGTAAACTGAGCAAGTTGCTGCTTTAAATGAGCGATCGCCTGCTGCTGAACATTCGCATATTTCTCAGTATTAGCAAGCTGAGTCTCAACCCATTGCTTATCTCGAACTTGAGCGGTCAATTCGTCAAGCGAACCTAAAGCCTGATCTAGAGCCTGCTGTAGTAGACACACCCGCTGAACAAGTTTGAAATCCAGAGAATTGCTCTGTTGCATAGTTGAGAATTAACTACGATTTGGCGGGCAATGTGAAAGCTTGAAGACTCAATTTATCAGAGCTGGCAGGAGAATGTTGTCTGGTACACAACACCTGTAGTGTAGAGAGACAATTCTTTACCAAGATGCACGGATGCAGTAATGTTTAGGAAAATCTAGAAATTGTTCAAACAACCGTAGGAACACTGATATTTGAGCACTGTAGACACGCTGTTTTTCTGAAATTGTCGTGCGATACGATGACTTCACTTTCACACCTTAGAATGGGATGACTTTCTCTGCACGACCTCGAAAACAATTTGGGCAGCATTGGCTTCAGAGTGAAACGGTTTTATCCAAAATTGTTGAGGCAGCAGCTCTAAAAAATGACGATTGCATCCTGGAGATTGGTCCAGGCACAGGGGTGCTGACTCATCGGCTGTTATCCCAGGCGCAGCAAGTCGTAGCGGTCGAAATCGATTATGACCTGTGTCACAAACTCGTCGCAAAATTTGCTGGAGCGCAAAATCTGTTGCTGCTGCAGGGCGATTTCTTGACCATGAACTTAACCGAAAAGCTCTCAGGCTCAGGATTTCAGGATCCGAATAAAGTTGTTGCCAACATTCCTTACTACATTACGGGACCGATTTTAGAGCGTTTGCTGGGAACGATTATTCAACCTCAAATCGCTTCTTTCGACCAGATTGTCTTGCTCGTTCAACAGGACATTGCTAATCGCCTCTGTGCTCAATCTGGAACCAAAACTTTTGGTGGCTTAACAGTCAAAGTGCAATACCTAGCAGATTGCGAAATCATCTGTTCAGTGCCACCCAAAGCTTTCCATCCGCCACCCAAGGTTTGGTCAGCCGTCATTCGGCTATCTCCGCGTCCATTCCCCTTACAGGCTCAAGATCCTCAGCTGTTGCAACAGCTTGTGAAATTGGGGTTTGCTAATAAGCGCAAGATGCTGCGGAACAATCTGTCGTCCATAATTGAGCGATCGCAGCTACTGGCATTGTTTGAAATGCTAAACATTGCTGACAACGTGCGAGCAGAAGACCTGTCTGTGGCAGAGTGGGTGTCGTTGAGTAATAAGATGCTTGAGCAAGGGCATCTCACGTGAAGACTGGATGCAGCTCCGGTTTTCTAGATCTAAAGGGCCATTTTCGGAGACAGCAGCAAAACGATATGGATTCCTATTCTCTCTCCGCCGCCGCCAAAATCAATTTGTATTTGGAGGTCATCGGCGATCGCCCAGACGGCTATCACGAATTGGTGATGGTGATGCAAAGCGTCAGCTTGTCAGATCGACTGACGCTGCGACGTCTAAACGTTCCTGCGATTCGGCTGAACTGCGATCATCCTCTAGTCCCCAACGATTCCAGTAACCTTGTACACAAGGCTGTGGTTCTACTCCAGTCTCGGTTTCCTCAGGCTTGGAAGCAGTACGGAGGCGTTGAAATTACCCTTGAGAAAAATATTCCTGTCGGAGCCGGCCTGGCTGGGGGGTCTACGAATGCGGCAGCAACGCTCATCGGCTTAGATATGCTGTGGCAGTTGGGACTGACCCAAATTGAGCTACAGACATTAGGCGCCGAGTTGGGTTCAGATGTCCCTTTTTGTATCGCCGGGGGGACCGCGATCGCGACCGGACGGGGCGAACAAGTCGATTCGCTGTATGGCATCGACAACCTCTATGTTGTATTGGCGAAGTATCAAAATTTATCCGTCTCGACCCCGTGGGCCTATCAGACCTATCGACAGCAGTTTGCCTCAACTTATGTCAGCGTCAGCGTCGAGCGAGAAAGTCGTCAAGAAGCACTGCGCTCAGGTGCAATGGTGGCAGCTATTTCCCATCAGAACGGTTCTGAGATTGGGGAACATCTGCATAACGACCTCGAAAAAGTTGTATTGCCGGCTCATCCCGATGTGCAAAAGCTGAAGGAGACGATGGTGAGTTGTGGCGGTTTGGGAACGTTGATGTCTGGCTCAGGCCCAACGGTGTTTACCCTAACGGCAACTCAGGCTGAAGCTGAAGCGATCGCAGAGCAAACCCGAAGTCGTCTGTCTGATCCCGATTTGCAGCTGTGGGTAACGTCGTTTACGCCAACGAGCATTCAGATGGTGACGTAATTGAAGATTGAGGTTACAGTCCACTTTGATAACTCAAATGTCACTAATTGCGCGGGTCGGGGTAGGCTTGACCTTTTGAGTAGCAACGACAAACAAAGCCTAGCTTTTTCAGATGCAAAGATTACTCGACATCATTGAGAGGTAGCGGCACAGGATGAAAATACAGTTTCGTGAGTGTGATTTCTTCAACCTTTGGATTTGGATACGGTTCGCAACCGCACCCTCCACGATGGAGCAGCAGTACGTCGATGAAATTATGAACTCTTGGTTCTTTTTGGGTAAGTTGGGCGGTTTTAACGCTGAGAATTTGCAAGTTCAAGACACGGGCTTGGAAATTAGCTACATGAACTATGACCCCAATCCAACTGACGACACGCTGGTGGCTCTGATGCACAACATGGCAGAGGTAGAGTATCAGGGTGTTTGGGCACGCTGCTGGTTTGACTTGGGAACCACTGATGCGATCGCGCTAGATATTCTCCTCAATGCTTTGAGGCAGTTTAGCGAAGATTATGTGGCGATCGAGGAAATCATCGTAGGCGGTGAGAACGAAGATTGGCCGACACCTGATCACTACCAGCCCGATTTCGTCACTGATGGCCGCAACTGATCGACACTCAAAAGGGCCATCAGCTCAGTGACTCATGACCCTTTTGATGATTGACAACTTTCGCCAGTTAGCTTGTACGCCAAACACTATCTGGGGGCTTAGACCATAGCCGGCTGGCTTGCCATCTTGGCCTAATGGAATTGGCGATCGCTGCCACAATCCGTTCTTCTGCCTGAGCTACCGCCCTTAACGAAACATGCTGCTGACGGAGCTTTCTTCGTGAATCCGCCAAATTGCCTCTCCCAACAGATTAGCAACAGAAAGGGTCATTAGCTGATCGAATCGATGCTCATCGGGCACAGGAATAGTATTGGTGACAATGACCTCTTCAAACAGACCATCGGACAAGCGCTCAGAAGCGGGAGGAGAAAAGACTGCATGAGTTGCGCAAGCATAAACTCGCTCTGCGCCTTCACTACGAAGTAGCCGAGCACCTTCGCAAATGGTGCCCGCAGTATCAATCATGTCATCCACCAGAACGGCTGTTTTGCCCTTCACATCTCCGATAAGGTTCATCACCTCAGCTACGTTGTGAGCTTGTCGACGTTTGTCGATAATCGCGAGCGGTGCATCATCCAGCTTTTTAGCAAACGCTCTGGCACGCGCCACACCCCCTACGTCAGGGGAGACGACAACCAGGTCATCAATAGCCTTCTTGGCGATGTAGTCGATCACGACCGGAGAGCCATAAACATGGTCGCAAGGAATATCAAAATAGCCTTGAATCTGCGCTGAGTGCAAATCCATCGCCAAGACTCGATTGGCACCAGCCTTAGTCATCAAATTGGCAACTAATTTGGCAGTGATGGATTCACGCCCAGCAGTTTTGCGGTCTGCTCTGGCGTAACCATAGTAAGGAAGCACTGCTGTGATTTGGCGAGCAGAGGCCCGACGACAAGCATCGATCATGATGAGGAGTTCCATCAGATGATCGTTTACGGGATGGCAGGTTGGCTGCACCAGATAAACGTCACATCCTCGAATCGACTCTTGAATCTGAATGTAAAGTTCGCCATCAGCAAAGCGCTTGCGAACCATCGGCCCCAAGTCGATCCCTAAATAGCGAGCAACCTCCCGCGAGAGATTGACATTGGCTGACCCTGAAAACAGCTTCAATCGACTGTTATCACTCAGAGTCGGCAGTGTCGTCTGGAGCGGCAGCGTGGCAGAACGAATCACAGCAAGCCCCCAAAAACCCAAATCATCACGGTAATGCTAACACTCCCTTTTGTGATCCCCACTAAGCAATTTCTCTTAGTTACCGGACAGCGTATCGTTGGACGCCCGTGTTGTTAAGGATGACAAACATGAAAGTTCTTTGAAGAGACTGGAATTTGGGTAGATGCCCTGTGATTTCTATGTTTAGTACACCAGCGCGAACATTTACTTTGGCCGTAGATATATTTTATGTAATTTTACTGAAGCGACGTAACGATTACTCCAACTGTCATAACCCTACCCGTTCCGTTAGAACAAGACAGCAAACCATTTTGACTCTCCAAAAAGTCGAAGCAGGCATCCATCCGCCTTGACAATCAGCCCAAAAACAGGGCTTTACTCTTTTTAGATACTTTTTGGGATCAGCTCAAAATTCCAAAAGCCACTCTGAGCGGCGTTCTCCCAAATCGAGAGGAATGCTGACAGCTTTGCCCAAGCGAGGGCGATCGCGAGTTTCTGCAATGACCTGACGAATGTAGTCGGCTTGCCCCCACCCCACGAGATAAGTTGCCACCTCGTTCAAGTGAGCTAGATACTCATCTTCTGAAAGGGGAAACGACGCTTGCTCCAAATATCGCCACATAACCTGCAGGAAAATTTGATCCTGTAAACGCCGAAATTGAACGTCAAAAGAATATCCCCACTTGGACAGTATGAGTTCGTGCAACTCTAGCCCTGTCATTGCCTTACACTCCAAGGTCAGCATTAATATTTTGTAACACTGATTCGACCAACTTTTCCGAACGCTACCACAGTCGCTAACAATTCATCTCATAAGAGGACAGAAAGTAGAGTACGTAAAGCATCCGACCAATTAGGTGGGGCTCAGATGGTTTCGCATTTTCCCCTGTGAGAGCGGCATTTTATGCGGTCAAGCAAAATTACGCTGCCGATCGCGTATCTGAAAGTTTGATTCTGCTGACCCGACACACAGTGAAATGCAATAATACTTAGCAAGAATCTGACCTTATTCTCATCCTAAGTGTCGCTAGGGTCTTGATCTAGGGTGCCCTGTAGGCTTCCCTTAATAAGGCGAAAGGTTGAGCAACTTTTTGTAATAACCCTAGTGCACTTTCTGGTCTGTCCTAAAAGAAACGTGTCTTTAGACTATGACTCAAGCCTCTGAAATGTCTGACGTCCCCAGTTTGGGACGGCGTCAGTTTATGAACCTCTTAACCCTTGGTGCAGCAAGCGGAGCCGTAGGCGGCATGTTGTATCCAGTCATCAGTTACTTCATTCCACCGTCTAGCGGTGCTGCTGGGGGCGGCACCCTGGCCAAGGATTCTCTAGGAAAGGATGTTGTTGCCAGCGAATTTCTTGCCGAGCATGCTGCTGGCGATCGCGTGCTAGCTCAAGGTTTGAAGGGTGATCCCACTTACCTCGTTGTCACCGAAGATGGCAGTCTTGAGAGCTACGGCATCAACTCCGTATGCACGCACTTGGGCTGTGTAGTTCCTTGGAATGCCAGTGAGAACAAGTTCATCTGCCCTTGTCACGGTTCCCAATACGATTCCACGGGTAAGGTTGTGCGTGGTCCTGCACCTTTGTCTCTAGCCTTAGCTCACGCAGATGTCACTGAAGATGACAAGGTTTCTCTCTCTGAGTGGACTGAAACTGACTTTAGAACTGAAGAATCTCCTTGGTGGACCTAACACCTCCAAGGTCTGCTTGCTGTGTTGTTTTTAAGTTTGGATAACTAAGACTTCTGATGAAGACCCCATTGTTGAGAGGCCGTTTCCAGTGGGCACCCGTTGTTAAGCGCCTGTCCGTGGCGATCGCGGCTGCCTTTATCGTTCTATCTGGCATCGTCGCTACGCCAGAAGCCGCCCAAGCCTATCCCTTCTGGGCGCAAGAAAATTATGATTCCCCTCGGGAGGCGACAGGTCGTATTGTTTGTGCCAACTGTCACTTGGCCGAGAAGCCGACCTATGTTGAGGTTCCCCAGTCTGTTAAGCCCGACTCCGTTTTTAAGGCTGTCGTGGAAGTTCCCTATGACTTAGATACGCAACAGGTTCTGGGTGATGGTAGCAAAGGCGGACTCAATGTTGGTGCTGTGCTGATGCTTCCTGAAGGCTTTAAGATTGCTCCGCCAGATCGGATTCCAGAAGAGCTGAAAGAAGAAGTCGGCAGCACTTACTTCATGCCCTACTCTGAGGAGCAAGACAATATTATCTTGGTGGGTCCACTCCCTGGCGAACAGTACCAAGAGATTGTTTTTCCTATCTTGTCTCCAGACCCTGCTAAAGATAAAAACATCAAGTTCGGTAAGTATGCCGTGCATGTTGGCGGCAACCGGGGGCGTGGTCAGGTGTATCCAACGGGTGCCAACAGTAACAACAATGTGGTTAAGGCTCCTGTTGCAGGCGTTGTCACCAGCGTCAATGCGGCTGATGCTGGCGGCTACGAGTTGACCATTCGACTAGACGATGGTGCGACTGAGACCGTTTCTGTTCCCCCTGGCCCTGAACTGATTGTTGCCGAAGGCGATGCTGTTAGTGCAGGTTCACTGTTGACCACTGATCCCAACGTGGGTGGTTTTGGTCAGCGAGATACCGAAATTGTGCTCCAAAGCCCAGCCCGTATCAAAGGACTGATTGCCTTTATTGCAGCAGTCATGCTCACGCAAATCATGCTGGTGTTGAAGAAGAAGCAGGTCGAGCGGGTTCAAGCTGCCGAAGGTCTAAGTCTCTAGTTGCGAGACCAATCAACTGAATTGGAGAAGGGGGTGCCGCTAGGCCCCCTCTTTTTTTGCCCTGTTTTCTTATGATGAATGTAGATCTTACCTAGTCAGGATCGAGGACAGCACTTGTGTGACGTTATGGCTAATCCGTTTCCAGGAATGAATCCATATCTAGAACAGTCAGACTATTGGTCGGATTTTCATAACCAACTCATTGCTGCGATCGCCCGTACTCTCATTCCTCAACTACTGCCCAAATACCGAGTCGTTACGGACAAATGGGTCTACACCATTACCGATGACTTAGCGATCGCATTGGGTCGTCCTGATGTGAGCATTCAGCAGCGACGTCAACCGCCTCCCCCTCTTTCAACAACCGCCGTCACTTCGGTACAACCCATTAAAGTGAGTGTTCCTCTTCCAGTAGAGGTACAACAGTCTTTCCTAGAGGTCAAAGATACTGCAACGCAGTCTGTGGTGACGGTCTTAGAAGTGCTATCTCCCGCTAACAAATACGGAGAAGGACGAAGTCAATATCAGGCAAAACGACAGCAGATCCTAGAAAGCTCGACTCATCTAGTAGAAATCGATCTGTTGCGAAGTGGGAAACCCTTTTTGCTAAAGAGTGAAGCTGTTCAAAGCCACTATCGAATTTTGGTCAGCCAGGCGCAGCACAGACCTGTGGCAGACCTCTATCCTTTTGATGTATCCGTTCCGATTCCAGCTATCCCATTACCGCTGCGCTCCGAAGACGGAGATATCTTGCTCGACGTACAGACAGTGTTCAACGGGTTGTATGAACAACTGGGCTATGACTACTTCATTGACTATGCTCAGTCACCTCCAAGACCCTGGTCATGGGATGATATTATGCCGTTCCTCTCTAGTGCTTCAGGATTGTAATGGAATGCTTAAAGCCTGTAATTAGCGACTGGAAATCCGCAATGGCCCATCGACTAGTTATCCCGTTCAACGACGATGACATTCTCTGTAACCTTCTCAAAGGTGTCGTCATGGCTAATGACAAATAGCTGATTGAAGCTGCGAATACGGGCGATCGCCTCTGCCAAACTTTCTCGTCGCGATCGATCCATATTAGTCGTCGGTTCATCGAAAAAGGCAATGTCAATATCTGCCAGAACCTTCAAGAGAGCTAGGCGAATTGCAAGGGCTGCACACATCTGCTCTCCCCCCGACAAGTTGACAAAGCGACGAGTGTTAGGACCTTCCTGGACGAGAATTTCGTAGTCACGAGTCCAAGTTAAAGCCACGTTAGGACGATTCAACAACTCGCGGAACAGGCGATCGCCCTCACGAGCAATCTGCTGCACATAGCGTTCCGTAATGCGAGGCCCGGCTTCCTTGTAAGCCTTGCGAGCGAAATTGATGAAGCGTTTGATCCGCTCCCGCTTCTTGCGTTCCTCCAATGCAGCGTCACGTTTTTGCGCCGCATCTGTCAAAGCATCAATCTGACGCTGAAGCTCTGCCAATAGCTGCTGCTGTTGAGGCAGGCTCCCCGACAAGCGATCGTGCTGTGAGCGAATCTCCTGATAAGCGGCATCTACCTGCTGAGCCTTTTGGGGATCAAAATCAGCTTGAGCTTTGTCCAAATCGGCCTGAACAGTGTCACGAGTGTGCTGCAACTGGGTGAGTGCTTGCTGAGCCGTGGTCAGGTCTTGCGTCAATTGAGCCTCACCGTGAGCCGCGCGTTCATACTGCAAATATTGTAGGTAGCCCGTTTGGTGAGTCTGCTTGATTTGATTCTGGGCTGCGATCGCTTCGTCCAATTGCTCAAAGGCTTTAACCTGAGTGTCCACTGCCTCAATCTGCTGTTGAATGCCGGACTGAGCTGCCTGCATTTCGTCATACCGTTTCTGGACCGTAGGCTGCTGTTTGCGCGATCGCTCCAAAACGGCACAGCGCCCTTTGGGGTCTTCTAAACCTACTAACAAAGCCTGAATGTCCGTAACCTGTGTGCTAACGGTCGCCTCATCTGATAATTGCCCCTGAAGCAACTGAATGCGCTCACGGACTACTACCTGTTGTGACTGCAATTGGTCCAAGTGCTGCTGACGCTCTGGGATAGTCGCGACTGCCGCTTGCTGTTTTCCAAGTTCGGTCAAACGTTTACGCAGCGTTTGTAACTGTGATTTAAGGGTTTTGGCATCAGTTTGAGCAGATAAATCCGTCAAAATTTGCTGCACCGCTGACAAAAGCTGATCATGAATCGCCGCCCCTGTTCTCAACGCAGATGACAGTATTGTGATTGTCTCAGTAGGGAATTGAGACTGACTTGTTTGTAGCCTTTCCAAAGTCTGTAAAGCCTGTTCAATTTGGCTCTGGTAGCGATCGCCGTCAACCTGTCCTCGATCAGCGAGCTGCCGCAAATCCGTCTCGAATTGTCGAGCCGCTTCAACACGGCTGAGCTGTTGCTGTAAGCGATCGCGCTGCTGCTCTAAACCTGGAATTTCGGCCACCGTGGCTTCTAAAGTCCGCAGCTGTGCGATGTCTTGAGCCTGTTTTTGAAGCTGCTGGGTTTGCTGAGCAGCTTGTCCCTCCATCGCCTGAAGTTCTCCTTGCAGTTTGGCAAGAACAGTCTGCTGCTGCAGCAAGTCTTTGAGTTTCGCTTCTAGCTGATTCTGTTGCTGAACGTGGACTTGCAGCTGAGTGATCTCTTCTACCGCTGCTTGAAATCCATCAAGCTGTACTTTCAGCCGCGTAATGTCGGCAGATCGGGTCTCCAGCGTCTTTTGTAATGTTTGCTGGCGCTTCTGCAAAGACTGCCGTTGGGTCTGCTGCTGGCCCAATGTTTGCAATTGAACTTCAGCTGCTTGATAGGCCTCATACGCTGGGCGCGTGTCTGCACAAATTTGAGTAGCCTGCTTAGCCTGTGCCAGCGACTGAGTGAGGAGGGCGATCGCCTGCTGTTTGCCGTCGATTTGAGCTTGAACCTCCTGCCGCTGAGTGTGTAGCTGCTGCACGTGTTCAAGCTGAGTTTTCAGGATTGCTCTTTCCTGTTGCAGCGTTTCCATCTGACTGGTGAACGCCGCCAACTGAGCCTGATTTTGAGTGATTTCTGTAGCTGCCGCCTGATGCCGAGTTTGTAGTTCATCCCAAGCGGCCAAGCGCTCCTCGTAGCGAGTAATTTCTGCTCCTACTGCTTCCACTTTGGCTTCAGCATAGCGACGTAGACTATTCAGGTCTTTATAGACCGTCTTGTACTCTTCAACCTTAAGTACCTTGTCAAAAACTGCCTTGCGATTTTCAGCGGTCTGCAAGAAATCGGCGGTAAATGTTCCCTGCGGCACCCCTACCGTCCGAGCAAACAGTTCACCCAAATCAGTTCCTGACGAGACCCCCAAATGTTCTCGT
Source organism: Oscillatoria sp. CS-180 (assembly GCF_028330965.1). Taxonomy (GTDB): domain Bacteria; phylum Cyanobacteriota; class Cyanobacteriia; order Phormidesmidales; family Phormidesmidaceae; genus Halomicronema. The sequence continues at coordinate 65,429 of NZ_JAQMUB010000079.1, forward strand.
AGCCAAGGCAATACTTCATCTTTAATGCGGGTATAGGGTAGTCGCTCATTAAGCTGTGGATCAAAAAGCGTATAGCCCCGAGTTGTATGGCGCTGCACGGTATAGGTACGGCCATCCAAGTTTGAGATGAAGTCCACCGTGACCTCGGCACTGCCGCTACCGTTGCGAACTAGGTCATCTTTGGCATAGTCGCCGATGTAGTTGAATAAGACCCAGGCGATCGCCTCTAGAATGCTGGTCTTTCCGGCCCCATTCTCACCGCAAATCGCATTTGTCCCTTTCGCGAAGGTGAAATGCCGGTCGCGATGGGTTTTGAAGTTCTTAAGCGAAACGGAAAGAATTTGCATAGAAGCGCAATGGATTGAATTCTGAGGTTTAGAGTTTGAGTGTCAAGGGGAAGGAGTGTCAGACAGGGCATTGAATAGCTCACGATAGGCGGTAGCTAAATCATCGATCTGATAATGAGCATTCAAGCCACTGGGATTCGGTAAAGCCCAAACCTGAGTGTCATTAATCGCGATCGCCTGGGGACCAACCTTCGCTTTGGGTTGCTTAAACGCTATCCGATAAGCGCTAATGCCTAAAACAGCCAAGCAGGTGGGGCGAAACTGCTCGATCTTGTCAACCAGCTCATAATACCCCTGTTCTAATTCTGCCGCATCTAACTCATCAGCACGGGCAGTAGCTCTAGCCACGATATTGGTCATACCGTATCCGCGATCAAGTAACGTGGTGTCTTCAGACGGATCAAGAAGACGCTCTGTGAAACCTGCCCGATACAGTGCTTTCCAAAGACGATTACCAGGACGAGCAAAATGATGGCCAACCGCTGCACTGTAAATGCTGGCATTGATTCCACAAAACAGGACGTTTAGATTAGGGCCAATAATATCGGGGACTTTTTGATTATAAGCAGCTTGAATTTCAGTTTTTGTTGGCTTGTGGCAGGGCATAGAGTAGATGAGTTAAGAGCGATGAGTTTGTGGCACTGGCTGCTAGAGACCCTTATTTTAAGGCTTGCTTTGATTGGAACATATCCAGGCACTGGAAACAGTCAGCGGACTGTAAGGCACGGATCAGCGTTGCCGACATGGCTGTAACCATTGTGATCAGGACGGTAAAGCCTACGAGTGCCTCTACTATTTACGCAGGAGATTGATTCTGCTTTTACCCCCTGACTTCTGGTATAACTTGGGGCGATCGCTTTCCACAGTGGAGACAAAGCATGGGTTTGGATAGTAGCCTGACCACCCTTCAAGGAGGACTCGTCGTATCCTGTCAGGCTCCGGCGACGTCACCTCTTCATGAACCTAGAGTCATTGCGGCAATGGCAGCAGCGTCTGTTTCACAAGGAGCAGTGGGGGTGCGAATCGACAGCCCTGAGCATGTTGAAGCGGTTCGACAGCGGGTGTCGGTGCCTATTATTGGGCTGTGGAAACAGGTGTATCAGGACTCTGAAGTTTACATTACGCCCCAGTTTCACCATGCGCAGGCGATTGCAGCCGCCGGAGCTGACATTATCGCGATCGATGCCACATTACGTCCGCGACCGGGTGGAGAGACTCTGACAGGATTGATTCAACGAATCCACGCCGAGCTGCAGAAGCCCGTAATGGCCGATATCGATACGCTGGCCTCAGCAGAGGCGGCTGTCAAAGCAGGGACAGATCTTCTGGGAACGACGCTCTATGGCTACACACAAGAAACACAGTCTGTAAAGCCGCCCGGATTTGATCTGCTATCTACTATCGTCACCCAGTTTCAGACACCGTGTATTTGCGAAGGGGGAATTGCGAGTCCAGAGGCGGCTCGCAAGGCACTGGATGGGGGAGCCTATGCTGTAGTTGTAGGAACAGCGATCACCGGGATCGATATCTTGGCCCAGCGCTATTGCAACGCGGTTTCACCCAGCGATCGCTCTAAATACAGAGGCTGAAGTATAGCTTTAGCCCTCCAGACTTGTGCACCCAAGTGAACAAGTTCCCTAACCCCCCAGTCCCTACTCCCTAACCCCCTACTCCCCGTCCCGGCGGGTAGGATAAGTGACATTAATTTGAATTTTTCGCTCATACAGGCGATTCATCCAGCGCGGATCTAGGTTGAGGTGATACATCATTTTCAAGGCTTGATTCAACACGGCCTGCCGATAAATCCCTCGATCGCGATATCGACGAGCCGAAGTAATTACACTGTCGGGCAAGATCATGGGTGCACCATACTGACCAAGACATTGACTCAGAAGGGTGTCCTCAAAAATATCTATATCAGGAACGCCACCGATTTTTATTAGCAGCGATCGCCGCACACCAATGCAGTGGTCTAAATACAAAATACGACCCCACCGTGGCCGAATCACAGTTGAATACCAGGAGGTGTACCGCAGCAGCCAATGGTCTAGGTCAAACTGATGTTGAAATCCGCTCCAGGTCACTTCTGGGTCCTGAAAACTTTGAGTGATTGTCATAAGGGCTGTTTTAGCAGGCAATACGGTAGCCGGATGGTGAAGGAGAATGATATCGCCTTGGCTTGCCCACACACCTTCATTCAGTCGCTGAGCTCGATTGTGTGCCTCCGACTCGATCACGTGAAACTCTGGCAGCTGCTTCAGTATCTCCAAGGTCCCATCCTGACTGGGACTGACCACTGCGATCAGCTCCTTTTCTCCCTGCTGAGCTATCAGATTTTCAGCAATTTTGGGGAGATAGCCATGACGAAGCTCGTTTAAACAGGGCAACACAACTGAAATCACGGTCCGAACCTTAACTAAAATAGCGCTCTCTAAAAGTAAAGCTTAAGCAATTCTAGGGTGATGAAAAAATCGTTTACGCTGCAATCGAAGCCCTATATCTCTATCGTTATGACCTCTGTACAGATTGAGATTTATCCTGATCGCAGCGCTTTAGTCGCCCGATCGCGCACATTAGTCAAAGAGCGAATTCAAACAGCGATCGCAGCGAAAGGCTCCTGCTCCATTGCGCTGGCAGGTGGCAGCACCCCGAAACCGCTGTATGAAGGCTTGGCAACAGAAGATTTGCCGTGGTCAAAACTGCATATCTTTTGGGGCGATGAGCGCTATGTCACCCTTAATGATCCCAACAGTAATGCTGGAATGGCAAAAGCAGCTTGGTTAGATCAGGTGTCAATTCCAAAGGACCACGTTCATATCACGCCAACTCATTTTGAGGATCCTGCAGAGGCGGCAGCAGCTTACGAAAAGACGATTCTACAAACGTTTGGCAGCGATCGCCCAGAATTTGACATTATTCTGCTGGGCATGGGAGATGATGGGCATACCGCTTCTCTGTTTCCCCATACGGAAGCGCTGAACGTGCGCGATCGGCTGGTCACGGTCGGAGAGAAAGCCGGTGAACCCCGCATCACGTTTACAATACCGCTTATTAATCAAAGCCGTTGCGTCATTTTCCTAGTATCCGGCAGCAACAAGCAGATGGCACTTTCCCAAGTATTTGCTAAAGAAGCAGACAATACGACGTTCCCATCTCGCCACATTCAACCACAAGGAGAATTGTGGTGGCTACTAGATGCCGACGCCGGAGAAGTCATTCAGTCCTTACCCAACGTTCAAGTCCTTTAGCGACGCTAACTTCCACCTACAAACAACCCATTCCTGTTGAATACGCCGATTCAGTCTCCGACCTTCATCGCTGTTTGCGACTCACGTCATCAGAGGGTTGAACCCCTATCGCTGGTGCAGGTTAGGCAATATGCACCCCACCTGTAGACATTTTATAGAGGTTCTGTAGCTCTTCCATCGGCCCTTTGCGGGACTGAATATCGTTTTTTAAACTAATCCTCTAAAAATCGACCGGGATACCGGGGTTTGTGGCAAAATATTTTTTATGGCTTGTGACGCCATTTGTGATGACCTATACAGATTCAAAGAGAGTTTCCTATGACGCTTCAATTGGGCGATACGGTACCCAATTTCACTCAAGATTCTTCTGAAGGTGAAATTAACTTCTACGATTGGGCTGGCGATAGTTGGGTTGTTTTCTTCTCTCACCCCGCTGACTACACTCCAGTCTGCACTACTGAGCTAGGTGAAGTTGCGAAGCTAAAAGGCGACTTCGAAAAGCGGAATGCCAAGGTAATTGCGCTGAGCGTAGACGGTGCTGAGTCTCATAAAGGGTGGATTGGCGACATCAACGAGACTCAGAGCACAAACGTTAACTATCCCATCATTGCTGACGAAGATAACAAGGTTTCTGACCTGTACGGCATGATTCACCCCAATGCCGATGCCAAGGTTACGGTGCGAACTGTCTTTGTTATTGACCCCAACAAGAAGCTAAGACTGACGATTACTTATCCCCCCAGTACGGGGCGTAATTTCCAAGAAATCTTGCGCGTCATTGATTCTTTACAGTTGACTGATAACTACAGCGTGGCCACTCCAGTTAACTGGAAGGAAGGCGAAGATGTTGTCGTTTCTCCTAAAATTTCAACTGAGGATGCCAAGGGAAGGTTCCCCAAAGGCGTCACTGAGATCAAGCCTTATCTTCGCATGACTCCTCAGCCTGACAAATAAAATTGAAGCTCTCTATGTCCTAAAAACTTTAGATTTTTAGGGCAGCTTAATAGCACTTGACAAGCTCATTTAAAGTAGGGCTGAAGCTTGTCCGAATATTTGCCTTTAAGAAAGGATGCGTTTCAATGCATCCTTTTTTATTGAATTTTGATAAAAGGTTGTAGTCAGAACAGAGTTATAGATATGAGAAAGAACTTCGCTGTTTCAGTAATATTAAGGCGTTAAAGGCGTCAGCAATTTTGATCTGTCAAAAGATAAAGATTGCTTTTTCAAAAGCCGAAATATACGCCGATAAATGATTTGGCGGCTCAATCTTATGACTGACAAAGCTTGGATTACCAAGACCTATGAAACTCATTCTTCCCCGAATGTTGTTATACCTGCTTTTGAAAAATTCTTGTCAAAAGGGTCTTCTTCTGAAAGCCTGCTATGTTAGGTGTTTTCAAGATTGGACAATCTTGTTTTAGGATTTATAGACGAACCGGATTCCCTTGAAGTTTCAGTAAAGGTACTGGCTCTGTGCTTGAATCCAGAAAAGCCCTTCAGTACTTTTATGGATAAGTCGTAGTGTCAACGCTTATGTTGACCTGTGATTGCGCTTATATAGAACTCCCTTAATTTTCAATATTGTCATTGCTGTCGTTAACAGTGTGTTGCTGAGAACGACAGCACGTTTGCTCATGAGTAATCTTTTAGAAACTTTAAATTTATGGTTGCTAGTACTTCGTATTCTGCGATCGCGCTGCCCGATTCCGCTCAGGTGGCTGCTACCTTACACCTATGGTTATCCCGTCACTTAACGGCATCAGGAGCTGCCTGGCTAGCGCAAACACTTGAACAACTGTCTGATGAGGATTCTGAGCGAGTACTGTTTACTCGATTTAGCACTGCTCCTCGACAGGTGGGCAAAGCAGATCTGCGGCTTAGTGAGGTCGATTTGCACACAGCTGCTATAGCCAGAGCAGGGTGGACGCCCAACCAGTGGAGCCTTGACCAAGCAGCACGGACACTCTTGTTGCTCACTTTTCCATCAGAGCCGCACGATCGCTACGTTGCTGCATTAGAAAAGCTCTTTGCAGCAGCCGATGTTGCCGAACAGATAGCGCTGTATCAGAGTCTACCCGTTCTGCCTCATCCTGACAGATGGATTGCCCGAGCCATCGATGGTTTAAGAACCAATATCACAGCGGTCTTCAATGCGATCGCGCTGCATAATCCCTATCCGGCTGACTATTTTGATGAAGCCGCCTGGAACCAGATGGTTCTAAAGGCTCTGTTTGTGGATTCTCGGCTGAGTCAAATTCAGCGATTAGAGGATCGGGCAAATCCTAAACTAGCGCAGATGCTGTCTGACTATGCCCACGAGCGTTGGGCCGCTGGTCGTCCTGTCAATCCTCAACTGTGGCGACCTTTGGGGCCTTTTGCTGAGGGCTGGCTCGTTGCCGATTTAGAACGAGCGCTGAGCAGCCGTGAACTGTCTGATCGACAAGCTGCTGCCCTTGCCTGCGCCAGCGCTCCATCACCCGATGCACAGAATTTATTGGATACCGTGCCTGACATCAAGCAGGCGATCGCAACAGGGCAACTCACTTGGGACAGCTTTAGCCTTACCCACCCCTAAGAATCAGGCAAAAGAGAGCCGTCTTTCAGCTCTGCCACTTTCCTCCATTAGCCCATTATCTAGACCTAAGAAAGCGAATCAAGGACAGTCATGCCTCCCAACTCTCAAATGGTCATTGATCCTCATATTCACATGACCTCTCGTACGACTTATGACTACCTTGTCATGAAGGAATACGGTGTTGTTGCGGTGATCGAGCCAGCCTTTTGGTTAGGGCAGCCTCGAACTCATATCGGCACGTTTCAGGACTACTTCAACAGCCTAATCGGTTGGGAGCGATTTCGGGCCGGTCAGTTTGGTGTCCGCCACTATTGCACGATCTCAATCAATCCTAAAGAAGCCAACAATGAAGCACTCGCCGAGCAGGTTATGGAGCTACTGCCCCTCTATGCCTGTAAAGAGGGCGTTGTTGCTTTGGGAGAGGTCGGCTTTGATGACATGACGGCAGCCGAAGAGAAGTATTTCCGCTTGCAATTGGAACTGGCTAAAGAACTCGACAAATTGGTTCTGGTCCATACTCCTCACCGCAACAAGAAAGAGGGAACCAGCCGCAGCATGGACATTTGTCTAGAACACGGATTAGATCCTTTACAAGTTGTCATTGACCATGCCAACGAAGAAACCGTTGCCGAAGTCCTTGATCGTGGCTTCTGGTGTGCCTTCTCCATTTACCCCAACACCAAAATGGGCAATGAACGCATGGTGGAAGTGCTCAAAAAATACGGCAGCGATCGCATCTTCATCGATAGCGCTGCTGATTGGGGGCTGAGCGACCCGCTCGCGGTTCCCAAAACAGCACAGCTCATGCTCGAAAGTGGCATTCCACAAGAGCAGGTGACTGCAGTGTGCTACGGCAATGCCCTCAAAGCCTACGGTCAAAGCGGTGAAATGAAGGCAGACGACTGGCTCAATCCGCCTGCGATCGACCAGCGCCAACTTTACAACGGCAATTCAGTTCTCCGAGGCCAAACTCCCACTATCTACGACCCAGCCAAAGAATCCATGATTATCCGTTAAACAATAAAACGATCGCAATCGAAACGTCTAAATGACAACTCAAAACTCAAAACTTAAAACTCAAAACTTATTTAGAGAGGAACCGTGGAAACGTTAAGTGTGCGATCGCAATCTATTTGGGCTTACCTACAGCTCATGCGACCAGCCAATATTTTGACGGCCTGGGCCGACATCCTCGTCGGCTATGCCGCAGCCGGAAGCGCCACTGTTGTCATGACTGTGGCGGTGGGTGATTGGTCTCTCAGCCCGCTCGCCCCGCTAGGCTGGTTGCTGCTATCGACCAGCGGACTGTATGGCGGTGGCGTTGTGTTCAATGACGTATTTGACGCGGAACTTGATCGGATAGAGCGTCCAGAGCGCCCGATTCCGACAGGACGAGCCACTTTGTTGGGCGCGACTTTGCTCGGGGCAAGTCTGCTGAGCGTTGGCGTTGCGGCAGCAGCTCAGGTTTCCATCCTAAGTGCAGGACTGGCAATCGCGATCGCTCTAGCTGCCGTGGTGTACGACGCCTTAGGCAAGCATCAGGGTTGGTTAGGGCCTCTGAATATGGGGTTATGTCGAGGGGGAAATCTTCTACTGGGGGTCAGTGCAGTTCCTGCTTTGGTGTTGGAACGCTGGTTTTTAGCAGGTATTCCTATTGTTTACATCGCAGCGGTAACCGCTATTAGTCAAGGAGAGGTAGAAGGCGGCAAGCGACAAACGGGCCTCTTGGCGATCGCTCTCGTGCTTTTGGTTCTCGTAGGAATATTTAGTCTCAATGGGTGGGGTGACTACGACTGGCACTCAGTACTCCCCTTCGCTGGTCTTTTTGGGATGTTGGTCTTGCCAGCGTTTGCTAAAGCTGCTCAGGATCCTAGTCCTACCACGATTCAGAAAGCAGTGAAAACCGGGGTCCTGTCTTTGATTGTTCTAGACGCCGCGATCGCGGCAGGATTTGCAGGCTGGCCCTATGGATTAGCCGTACTGGGACTTTTGCCTCTATCTATGGCTCTGGCTCGTTTGTTTGCGGTGACTTAGATTTTTTAACTGATTTTTTTATTCATTATTAACAACAAGAGGTTTTAACCGTGGTTGCTACTTTTCCTACGCCAATACGATCAGGAGTCAGTACACCGATTCACCAGCAGTTTACGGTCTCCTTTCAGTACACTGTGCACTTTACAGAAGCCCTCTTTCATTCAGACAACGCCTTACTGGCCGAGACGATCGCAGCCGATGGCGAAGCAGGACCTAAAAAAATTATGGTCATTGTCGATGATGGTGCAGCAAACCATCATCCGCATTTGCTGTCCCAAATTGAGCACTATGGTAAGTGTTATTGCGACGCCCTGACTCTCACCGCACCTCCCATTCGAGTGCCTGGTGGGGAAGCGGCAAAGAACGATCTCAACCTGATTGAGCAGCTACAGCGTCAGATGGACGCAGTCGGATTGTGCCGACATTCCTATGTTGTGGGTATCGGTGGAGGTGCCGTACTGGACATGGTGGGCTATGCGGCAGCGACTGCCCATCGAGGCATTCGCCTGATTCGAGTCCCCACTACCGTTCTGGCTCAAAATGATTCTGGTGTTGGCGTCAAAAACAGCATCAATGTCTACGGTAAGAAGAATTTTTTGGGAACCTTTGCACCTCCCTATGCTGTAATCAACGACGCTGCTTTTTTAACCACGTTAGACGATCGCGATTGGCGGGCTGGCATGGCTGAGGCGCTCAAAGTTGCACTGATTAAAGACGCTGATTTTTTTGCCGAAATAGAAGCCAATGCTGCCGCGATCGCTCGGCGGGAAATGGCTCCCATGCAGTCCTCTATCTACCGCTGTGCTCAACTGCACATGCATCACATCGCAAACAATGGCGATCCGTTCGAGATGGGATCGTCACGCCCGCTAGATTTTGGACACTGGGCTGCCCACCGTCTTGAACGCTTGACTCATTACCATTTGCGGCATGGAGAAGCGGTTGCGATTGGGATTGTTCTTGACAGTGCTTACTCTTATCTGGCTGGATGGCTCTCCCAGGCAGCTTGGCAGCGCATCTGCAATACCTTTCGGATATTAGGATTCACCCCCTATGTCCTAGAGCTATCCAATCATCTCAACTATCCGGAGCATCCTGACTCCATCTTTCGAGGCCTCGCAGAATTTCGAGAGCATCTGGGTGGCGAATTGACGATAACTCTGCTGCACGAAATTGGTTTCGGTGTGGAAGTGCATCAAGTTGACCTGCAACGCTACCGAGAAGCGATCGCCCTCTTGAAGTCACTACCTATTCCTTAGTAACGGTCACTTAACAAGTGTTGAATACTGAAAATAGGCGCTCTTTAACTGTTATACCGACTCCTTATTGTTGTATCTACAGATGGGTATCTACAGATGTTGGAGTTGAAGGCGCTCTCAATTAAACGGTTTTTAATCCGCAATTCAATATCAAAATCGCGAATCGATATCTTCTCTTTCTTTGCAACTACTCAAACTCTAGCTGTGTGTGAGACTCCCCATGCGTATTAGCCGTGATTCCTCCCGTCATTTAACCTACTGCACCAACATTCACCCCGGTGAAGATTGGAACAGTGTTTTTCAAAATCTACAGACGTATATTCCTGCTCTCAAGCAACGTGTTTCTCCGGATACAGCATTCGGCATTGGGTTACGGCTGTCTAGTCTAGCCAGTGAGCAATTGCTGGCAGGCAACCACCTGCTCTGCTTACAAGACTGGTTAGCGGCTGAAGATTGTTATATTTTCACACTCAACGGCTTTCCCTACGGCGGCTTCCATCAGCAAGCCGTGAAGGACAAAGTGTATGCACCCGATTGGTCCACGCGCCCTCGACTGAGATACACCCAACGGCTAGTGACGATCTTGGCAGCTTTAATGCCTCGCTCTGTAGACGGCGGCATTTCCACCGTGCCCCTGTCTTACAAACCCTGGTATCGACCCTATTCAGAAGAACAGACCATTGTTTTTGAGGAAAGTAGTCTTTATCTAGCGGAAATGGCGGCAGAGCTAGCTCGTATTGAGAATGCAACCGGCAAGCTGCTGCATCTAGATCTAGAGCCAGAGCCCGATGCACTGCTTGAGAATGCAGATGAGGTCATTGCCTTTTTTCAAGAATGGCTATTACCCATAGGCTGTTTGTATTTACAAAAACGGCATGGCATCCTCTTGGAAGTTGCAGAGCGATGGCTACGACGACACATCCGCATTTGCTATGACACGTGCCATTTTGCAGTGGAATATGAAGATCCCACCACCGCTTTAGCCAAGTTCAAAGCAGCCGGTATCGAGATCGGCAAAGTACAGCTCAGTTCAGCCATTCGCATTCCTATTCCAACGGAACCTGCTCAGAGGGCCTGTTTGCAGCATCAATTAGAACCATTTGCAGAGTCCACCTATTTACATCAGGTAATTGAGCAGCGATCGCCTGGAACGTTGCATCACTATCCTGATCTGAGCGATGCCCTATCCGCACTGGCAGAGACTCCCGCGATCGAATGGCGGACCCACTTCCATGTTCCCCTTTTTATTGACCGCTATCCTCCCTTCGAATCGACCCGAGACCACATCACGACGGTTTTGGAAAAGCTGCCTCAGTTTTCTGACTGCACTCATTTTGAAATCGAAACCTATACCTGGGATGTGCTTCCATCCGAGATGAAACTAGACGTTCTGACATCAATTCATCGCGAGTATGAATGGGTTTTAGCAACCTTGTCCAAAGTCTCGGCCACGGCGGTCACCTCCGCACTTTCTCCCAGTTAAAGCGATTCCTTTTTGATTGAAAGGGCTATGAGAATGCCTATAGGCAGAGATTAAGCAGTGCTCATCTCACGCTACTTATACAAAACCTTATTTCTACATCTCACTTTTTATGAAGAAAACAGTCGTCATTAATGTGGTTGGTCTGAGTTCTCGCCTGATTGGAAGACACACTCCCAAGCTTCAGCGGTGGATGCGCCAGGGGCAGCTCGCAACCATTCAGCCCGTTCTCCCAGCCGTCACTTGCACGGCTCAAAGTACCTATCTAACCGGGCAGTGGCCTGATAAAACTGGCATTGTCGCGAATGGCTGGTATTTTCGCGATGATTGTGAGGTCAAGTTCTGGCGACAGTCCAACAAGCTTGTTCAAGCTCCTAAGATTTGGGATATTGCCCGCAAAATTGACTCTGCGTTCACCTGCGCCAATCTGTTTTGGTGGTACAACATGTACTCCACAGTGGACTACGCTGTCACCCCCCGACCCATGTACCCTGCCGATGGCCGCAAACTTCCAGATATTTATACCCAGCCAGCAGATCTACGGCCTCAGTTACAAGCTGAGCTCGGTCAGTTTCCACTCTTCAAATTCTGGGGCCCCGCAACATCGGTCGAGTCTAGTGAATGGATCGCAGAGTCAGCCAAGTGGGTGGAAAATCGCCATCATCCAACGCTGACGTTAATCTATTTACCGCATTTAGACTATTGCTTGCAGAAAATTGGTTGTGATGCCGAGGCGATCGCTCAGGACCTGGGAGAGATTGACGATGTTTGTGGAGAACTCATCGAGTTTTACGAGAATCGAGGTGCTCAGGTAATTGTGCTGTCTGAGTACGGCATTACTCCTGTCAGCAAACCTGTTCACATCAATCGCTTATTACGAGAAGCTGGACTTCTACAGGTGCGCCAGGAGCTTGGTCTAGAACTGCTGGACGCAGGAGCAAGTCAGGCGTTTGCAGTTGCCGATCATCAGCTTGCTCATGTGTATGTCAACAACCCCGATGTGTTGCCTTCTGTCAAACAACTGCTAGAGCAAGCAGAGGGGATTGATTGGGTTCTGGATGCAGCCGGAAAACGTGACTATCACCTCGATCATGATCGCGCGGGTGAACTTGTTGCAGTCGCTCAACCCAACGCCTGGTTCACTTATTACTACTGGTTAGACGATAACTGCGCCCCCGACTTTGCTCGTACGGTCGACATTCACCGCAAACCGGGTTACGACCCGGTCGAGCTCTTTGTTGATCCGCAACTCAAGGCGCCCAAACTCAAAATTGCTTCTAAGCTACTGCAAAAAAAACTCGGCTTCCGCTATCTGATGGATGTCATTCCCTTGGATGCCACGTTGGTCAAAGGCTCCCACGGTCACGTCACTCAGAATTCAGAAGACTGCCCGGTCTTTATTACCCGCAACACTGAGCTTTTGCAGCAGGAAACCATCAAGGCTGTGGATGTTTTTCAGCTTATGTTGAATCACTTACAGGCAGGCGTAGCCGTGGCGGCTGAGTAGAACACCACCGTAGTCTTCACTAAGAAATGAATGAATTTTAAGTTCTCAGTTTTGAGTTTTGAATGATTGAGTCATCGGCGAATCCAAAGCTCAAAGTTGATACTTAAATAAGTTCCCGTTCCTAAATTTCAACGGTAGTTCTCATTAGCCCCATTAGCCCAAATAGTGCGAACGGCTTCAGCGATGCGAGTTAGGTCTTCATCCAAAAGCGGCGGCCAGTCCACGCGATTACGCTGACCTTGTAGATACAATTGGCGGCTCTCATAGGACAAGATAAAAAGAGCCAAGCCAAGGGATTTTGCAATAGTCGGTTCATCCTTCAGGGTTTGAGAAACCGTCTTCAGTGCCAGCAGAAGCGACGTTACCTGACCTGGAACAGGAGCAACTCCCTGTCGCAAGCATTCGATAAAGGGCGTCTGTCCGGGGACTGGTGAAACGGTTTGGGCTAGCAGAAAGCGACGAGCAGTATCAAAGTCCATAACAGCGAAGCCCTCAACAGAGACACACTAGAATTGTTGAAAACGAAATAGCTTCGGGCACTCTAGGCCCATCTCATTCGTTCAAGAAACCGCAGACACACGTTTTATAGAGGTTCTATCAAGCAGACCTTTGCCTTTGTAATAGAATCACGAAGCCTTGATTATAAGGGCGTATGCTCTAGATCTGGCTAATTAGTATCAGACGTAGGATGCTGAAACCTCTGTAAAGCAATAAGGCATGTTTCTAGCATTCGGTATCTGCCTGTGGGACTCGAACATTTTGAATATTTTGCGGGACTTTCGTTGGCAAATCCATGAAGCAGTCTGCTCTCACCGTGCCGTTTGTTGACCTATCTTGGCAACATCAACCCATTCAAGACGATATCCAGTCTGCCCTGACTGCTATTCTGAACCAGGGAGATTTTGTGATGGGTCAAGCTGTTAAGCAGTTTGAATCTGCCTTTGCCGAAGCATCTGGAACACAATATGGTATCGGTGTTGGTTGTGGCACAGATGCGATCGCGCTGGGACTGACCGCCTGCGGTATTGGTGAAGGCGATGAGGTTTTGTTGCCTGCCAATACGTTCGTGGCGACGCTGATCGGCGTTCTGCGAAGCGGTGCCACTCCGATCTTCGTGGACTGCGATCGCGAAACCGCACTCATTGATTTGACCGCAGCTGAGGCTGCCATCACGTCTCGGACACGCGCTATCGTCCCGGTTCACCTGTACGGTCAGATGGTGTCTCCTAATGAGCTAAAAACACTCGCCACGAAGCATTCTTTGCTCATCTTTGAGGATGCCGCTCAAGCTCATCTAGCTGAAAGAGATGGAATCCGTGCAGGGGCAATTGGCACGGCTGCCGCCTTTAGCTTCTACCCAAGTAAAAATCTCGGCGCACTGGGTGACGGTGGCATGGTTCTCACCCAGCAGGCATTGGTGGCTCAGACATTGCGATCGCTACGGAATTATGGGGCGGTGCGCAAGTACTTTCACACAGAACCTGGAGGTACCAATAGTCGGCTTGACACCCTACAGGCAGCCGTTCTGAAGATCAAATTACCGCTGCTACTAGGCTGGAATCAGGCCCGCAACCGCATAGCCCAGCACTACGATCGCCAACTCTTCGCATTGAAAGAGTTTGGTATTTCGCCCATCCGTAACCAAAGTGGTACGGGCCATGCTTACCATCTCTATGTCATTCGCGTCACTATTGACTGTCCTGTTGATCGCACCGCTCTACAGCTAACTCTGCAACAGCGTCAAATCCAAACGGGCATTCACTATCCTGTGCCCTGTCATTTGCAGCCTGCGTTTCAGTTTCTTAACTATTTGCCTGGCTCCTTCCCCGTCTCGGAAACACTTTCCCAAGAAATCTTGTCACTACCGATGTATCCCGGTATGACGTTAGAGCAGGCAGATTGGGTGGTTTCTGCAATTTCTGACGCGATTCATCAGTCGCCAATCTTAGAAAAAACAGCAGCTTTGCACTAACGTCATCTCCCCTATTCATCCATGTCTACATCTTCTCAGCCTGCCTCCCGGTTTTCACTCTTGCCTCAGTCCTACACGCTGTTAGGACTGCTGATAGTCATGTATGGACCGCTGATGGCTTACTGGGTACATGGCTGGCTCAACAAATCCATCAGTATTCAGCATGAGTACTTTAGCCATGGCTTGATTGGGATACCGTTTGCGGCTTACATGGCGTGGGGAGAGCGATCGCGCTGGCAGCAATTGCCCGACAAGCTTCATCCAGCAGGATTGTGCCTGCTAATTTTGGGCGGCGGACTCTATTTCAGTCAGCTTTCTGATTGGATGAATATCTCCCTGCCGTTGGTGATTGCGGGGCTTTGTCTGGGCCTCAAAGGTGTATCCGGCTTGAAGCTCATGAGTCTACCTTTGCTTTTAGTTGTGCTCGCCACTCCCAGTCAAATGCCTTACCTGATCGAGCCTTACATCTTGCCGCTCCAGGAGTTTATCGCTAACGTAGCGGGTTTTTTGCTGATGCAGGGCGGAATTGACGTTACCGTCGACCAAATCTATCTGCGCGTCAATGATCAAATGGTGGAAGTCGCTCCCCATTGCGCTGGACTGAAGATGCTGTTTACAAGTCTGTATGTAGCTCTAATTTTGGCCCATTGGAATAGCGTCTGGCGTTCTCGGTTTAGAGTGGGCGTTTTCTTTACTGCAACGGTGGTACTGAGTGTGGTTGCTAATATTATTCGCAATACCGCTCTGAGCTACTTTCACGGCACAGGCCGAAATGCAGCTTTTCACTGGCTACACGAGAGTTGGGGGGGGGATCTTTACTCAGCCATCATGTTAGTCTCTCTGATCTTTTTATTACAGCTGATTCAGCAGTATGTCCCGGAGGATCTATCTGTTAATACGAATACTGAGTCAACCATTTAAGCGTTACTTATTCTGAGGACATGCCACCGATGTCACAAGCCGTCAAACCCGTGTTTTTACCAAAATCAATGGTCCATTGGATATTGGTTGCCGTGTTGACGGTATTAGTTGCGATCGCCGCCCTGCCGAACTATCTGCAGGGTCAGTGGCCCTGGAATGCTGATTTACAAATCCCTCAGATCGGTCAGCTCAGAACCCTGTTGGAAGAGCCAATCGTCTTACCCGGATGGGACATGTCCTATCACCAGGTCGTTGAGATTAGCGGCAAACGGTGGAATTTCGCAGAGTACCAGGCGAGCAATGCCGTGACCTCAGTGCCTGCCGATACGACTATTGGCCTGCTGCTTCGCGCTCCCGTAGCCCATGATCAACAGCCCACCGTAGAGTGGGTCGATGTGCGTGGGTCTCAAGGCTGGAAGGTGAGCGATTTACATCGAGTTTCCTTTGCTGCACAAGACAATATGGGCCAACCGATGCAGGTCACAACTCGATATTTTCGTGGCCTGAATGAGATGAGCACATTCGCTGTCATGCAGTGGTATGCCTGGGCGGGGGGAGGTCATTTTGCTCCTGGTCGATGGTTTTGGGCGGATCAAAAATACCAGTGGCAACAGCGTGAGCGCATGCCTTGGGTGGCGGTCAGTCTGCTATTACCCATTGAACCTGTCGGCAACATTCGACCTCATACAGAAGCAGCCGTTGGGATCGCGCAGGCAGTCCAAGACGCTTTGATGGCTTCAACATTGCAGGTTGATTAAGGACACTCCGCCATCCGTTCCAGTCTGAAGCTGCAAGTGTCATTCTTGAATGGCCCACGGTATTGAAGAGAAGCCGTTGTGGTTAAATGAATCGGATAAGCGTCTACCGTCCTCGATTGTCCTCTTGACTACTGTGCTGTTTTTATTCGGTTAGTCTGATATGGCTACAAAGGATTTCCACGTCTACTTTCAGAGGTTAAGCCGCTATCGCTGGGTCGTTCCCAGTGCTGCTGTTATGTCACTCGCTGCTGTATCGGGTGCGATCGCTGCTGATCCCCACTCTATGGCAGACCGACATGATTTGCTAACCCAGGCAGAGGCCACAATTGAAGCTGAACTTGACGCGATCGCATCAACATCGTCAACCACGGCTTTACAGCACAATAGTTCAGAAGAACGCACTCTGCTGCCGCTAGAAACCGATACGTCCGAGGCTGAACAGAGTCCAGTTGAGGGGGCTTCAGAAGCGTCCACTGTCGGTCAGTCCGCCTCTGAAGAAGCTGATGCTGATGAAGAGCCCTCAGCACCGTCTGACTTTAGACCTAACCCAGAGTACACTGCTCCTCTACCTCCTGTTGATTCCAACCCACCCTCTTTACCCCCAGTTCAGCAGCTGCCTCCCCCATCGCCCGATCCGTTCATGGAGAGCCTGTTTGGAGCACCACAAACTCCTGATTTTGATACCTATCGTCTAGGTCCAGGGGATTCATTCTTCGTGAATGTGCGTCAGTTTCCAGACCTCAGCTTTCAGGCAACGTTAGACATTCAAGGCAACGTCATTGTGCCACTGCAAGGGGTCGTTTCTTTCAATGGGCGCACGTTGCAAGAAACAGAAGCTCTGATCAGTCAAATCTATGACCAATATGTAGTCAACCCTGATGTGAGCATTACGCTGGTTGCCCAACGAGGTGTTGAGGTCACAATTTTAGGTGAGGTGGTCCGACCAGGCTATTATCCCCTCGGCGCTCCTCAGATTGCAGCAGCGCTGTTGTCAGCAGGAGGTACCACCGGGGATGCAGACCTAAGATCTGTCTCTATTCAGCGTCGCCTTCCTGACGGGCAACTGTTAGAACGTACTATCGATCTGTTTACGCCACTTAGTGAAGGGGAAGAGATTCCCAATGTGGCGCTGCAAGATGGCGACGTTATTCTAGTAGAGCGCTTAGATCCAGCAGCGTTAGACGAATACGATCGCACTCTAGTGGCTCGCTCCACGCTGGCACAACCCGTCATCACAGTTCGATTTTTAAACTACGGCAGTGGCAGTTTGGGCGGGGCAACCTCAGGCTCCCTCACCGCGATCGATATGCCTAACGGCAGTCGCTTTGCTGATGCCCTAGTCAGAGTTAGTCTCAACCCGGACACCTCAAATTTGAACGAGGTGGCCCTAATTCGATTTGATGAAGAAGCTGGACAAGCGGTGACAACGACGTTGAACGGTCATGATGCTTTTCGCGGTCTTCCTGCAGAAAATCCTCCGCTACGAGACAACGACGTCATCATCGTCAACCGTACGGCTCTTGCTAAGATCACCTATGCGCTCAACACCTTCACTCAACCGTTTAGAGATGTCTTAGGCTTCTTGCTCTTCTTTGATCAACTCGCTGGCTCCGCTGAAAGCTTATTTGGACCGTAAGTTCTCAATTCTTAGACCGCACTGTTTTGATTCGCTCCTTTCATTCTGTTTTGATATTTAGCCCTCTTACGGTGAAACGACTCTGTCATGGTGATGCCCCTCTTAAAACGATACGGTTTTGCTCTTAATCGATACAAGTGGGTTGGTCTTGCCACATTTGTCAGCGTGCTGGGTATATCCAGTCTTTTTGCGATTCAACCACCACCGGAGGACAAGTTTAAATCTGAAGGGGTGCTGGTGCAAAACAATCCAGTCGTCTCATTTACGACGACCGGAGTTGAGCTACAGCAGCAAGGTCAAGGCATTATTACTGAAGAGTTTTTGCTTGCCGATATCTTGTTGGAGCGGGTTGCTGAACAGCTCACGTCTCAAGGATTGGCGATCAACCCCAGCGAAATTCGCAATAACACTAATGTCAATATCAAAACAGCTGGTGCGGAGCAGGGGGGCGTGCTGCAAAGCGTCAATGTCAGCTATACCGCCGATGATCGTGAAAAAGCAGAGGCGGTTTTGTCAGTGTTGTTTCAGGGCATGGTTGAGCTGAGCCGCGTTACCAATCGAGCCCGACTAGGGACCATTGTTACGGCATTAAACGAACGCCTCCCAGAGATAGAAGCCGAATTACGGGCAGCGGAACAGGCTTTGGAAGCTTACGATCGCCTGGAAGGACCAGCGATTCAGGCCGCATTAGACGGCAGTTTGCTATCCGCTATCTCCAGTAGCCAGAACCAGCGCCGTCAGAATCTTATTGCTCTAGCTGGGATTGAGGCACAGATGCAGAGTTTACAAGCTCAGCTAGGACTCTCTCCTGAGGCCGCTTATGCCTCTTCTGCTCTTAGTGCTGATCCCATTCTGGCTCAGTTGCGAGCCAATATTTACGAGGCCGAATCTCAGCTGAAGTTGTTGTCGCAGGACTTAAGACCTGCGCATCCAACCATGGTTGAACTTCAGAAAAATTTGGATGCTTACGATCAGCTACTGCGGGAGCGGGCGGCTGAAATTATTGGCGGTGGCAGCAATTTAGCAGCTATTCCTAGCGCCGAAGTCATCCGACAAAACAGTAATTTAGACCCAGCGCGGGCAGAGTTGGCCTTTCAGCTTGTCGATCTCAAGAACCAGCGAGAGGCATTGATTACTCAGCAGGAAGTTCTACGGCAGTCCGAAGTTCAGCTACGAGATTCCTATGCTCGTTTGCCCAACAAGCAGCTTGAGCGCGATCGCCTGGCTCAGCAGGTCGCCCTCAAACGAGCACTTTACGATCAAGTTCAAGCCAAGCGGATTGATGCTCAAGCCGCCGAGGCCGAAACAGTGAGTAGCTTATCTGTAGCGAGTCCACCCTCAACTGCCGAAGTTCCAGCAGAAGAGGTAAATCCGGTTGTAGTTATGTTGATTGGTGCTCTAGTGGGCTTGGGTCTGGGGGGTGGTTTTATCTTCCTGCTCAACATGCTTGATCCCACGATTCGGATCTTCGAGGATTTAGAAAAGCTGTTCGAAGATCAGGATATTCCACTGCTGGGACTGGTTCCTCAGGTGTCACCCCAACGAGGTGAGCCTGTGCTCATTACGGATCCCAACCACCCCTCTGGCGACATTTATGAACGTATCCGGAGTAATCTACAAATTTCTGGTGTTGAGTTAAGTGACGGCAAAATTCCAAAAGTTGTTTTGATAACCAGCACGATTGCTCAAGAAGGCAAAACGTCTACGGCTTATAATCTGGCGATCGCCACCGCTCGTTCCGGCAAGCGAACTCTCATCATAGAGATGGACTTCAAAAACCCTTCTCAAGCATGGCGCTTAGGAGTACAGCCTGACGAAGATGCTGTGGTTGAACCTCTACGCTTCTACGGGGGGCGATTATCTGATCCAGTGAAGATGGTTCCCGATGTCGCCAACCTCTATGTGGTTCCTGGAGTCGGTCCCCAGCGAAATTCTGCCGCTGTTATCGATTCCAGCGAAATGGATCGATTTTTAAAGGATGTGAAAGCTAGGTTCGATTTTGTTGTTGTTGATGCCCCCGACCTAACAGGCAGCAACGACGCTATTCTGCTGGAGCCTAAGACTGATGGTATGGTCGTTGTGGCGCGACCAGGCTATACAAAGAAGCCGACCCTGACCAGCATTTTGGAGCAGTTGGAAGAGAAAGATGATTTGCAGGTCTTGGGAGCTATTGTTAATGCGGCCAAACTTCCTGTGACAGGTGTGCGGCGTTACGAAGAAACATTGGCAGTCGGCGAAGCACACGGCGGGTATACTTCACAGCCTAGCGACAAGATTCCTGCAACTATTCCGGTGGATTTCTGACAAGAATGAGGGCCAGAGGATAGCTCACTCAACCTTCTACGCAATTGATTGTCCGTCATTGGAGCGATCGCTTCAACGGGTTGCATCAGACAGTCCTAACGTTATGCCAAAGAGAATGGACAGCACTCGATCCACATCATTGGGTATGGCGTAAGTATTGATGTCCTTCTGAACTTCCTTAGCATCGCGGCGAAAAAGCCCGAACTTCCAGGTATCCCCTGTTGTAACAGCACCATACAAAACAGGCGTAACCGCCTTAGTCCACTGGTCAAGGGCAATCAGTTCGACGGCTAACTGAGTAAACCCTTTTGCTAGATCGGCATTTTTAGCTTCTATGACAATTAAGTTTTGCGAGGTTGGGAGGAAATAGTCAAAGCTACCCCTGAGTTTTGAACTCACGCGAACTGGATACTCGATCTTCAAGGGTGCTTGAATGAACTTACAGACAGTTCTGAGCACAGGAAAAATCAATGCTTCCCGACGGGCAATTTCTGACGATGGATCAACCAGTGTCAGATTGTCTTGTAATTCAACTTTCAATGGGTTGGGATCAATCGGAAGCTGCTGAGGTAACTCAAGCGCAGTGTTTTTCAACGAGACCCCAAACTCGGCCAGAATGTCTGCTGGATCAAAGGGCAATTCGGCATACTTGCTAAAGGTATAGTTCTCTTCTGGGTCCAGTAAGGGAGATCTTGCCATGGCGATCGCTCTTTAGGAGGTGATTATCTCAATGTGGAGACTAGCAAACAGGTATGTGGTTTGAGCAGATTTATAAGGCAGATGTCAGGTTTGCGGTTGCTCAACCACTGCGCTGGCATGGGCTGCAATAATTTGCCAATTGCCAGGAGAGGTTGCTTGCCAAACGCGAGTGAAGCGGAGGGTTTCGTCGAAGGTATCGTCAGCAAACTTGCCCACAATGTGAGCGGCAACGGTTACGATCGCAACGTTTTCTAGCAGCTTAATCGTCTGATCTGAAAGATCAACCGTTTCAATGGCAATTTGACCAGAGCGGTGGGCGTCCAGGTCATCCTGTTTGGTCATCTGTTTCCCAAGGTGATTGGTGAATATTAGATCGGGTGCGATGATCCGATCCAGGACCTCGACGTCTGATGCCAACATGGCTTTTCTCAAGGTTTCTTCGGCTTCTTGAATGTCGACTTCAGGGTCTTTGCTCACTGTGTTCAAGCCTCAATGGTATGGGATGATCGTATGCTGTAACGCTGCAAAGTTCACGTTTGCGGCCTACAAACCTAGCAAAAATCTGACAATGACGCAGCGGCCCGAAATACAGTCTTCCCACAATAGTAATGTCAGACAGTAACTCTCTTCTAAAGCAATTTAAACTGTCCAAAAGTCAGTCAAAGCCTCCTCGTCTACGAGGTACGCCTGCTCGCCGTCTCGAATCAGTCGCTTGCCGTGGCGAGGAAACGTGCCAATATCGTTGTTCACCAATTCTCCTCCCACGAGATAAACCAAGTCGTCAGTGAAAGGATTTCGTAAATGATGGGGGGCTTGCGGTAGACCAAAACCTAAAAAATCACCAGGACCTACTTCGTATTCTGTATCAGCGACTTCAGCAATTCCTCGACCAGACAGTATGTAAATCCATTCTTCTTCATTGCTATGAGTATGGTAGATGAAGGACTCTTTACCCGCAGGAATACGCGCTAGAGAGACAGCGATGCGGCCAAGTTTGGCTATACGGCTGAGCGATCGCAGATGCACTTCCGAATTGGGATTCAGCGGATGGTGAAATTCAAATGCCGGTTGAGCTGCAATTTCATCTGCCTTCAATAGTGTTGCTTTGGCTTCAGACATCACGTTTTCTCCGTTAGAGTCCTTTGTGTTCAAGTTAAATTGAGACCACCATCCGCCAGCACAATTTCTCCCGTGATGTAAGGATTGGCGATTAGCATTGCAGCAAGTTGGGCAATCTCTTCGGGTTCCGCTCCCCGCCCCATTGGTGCTCGCGTTGCCCACAGCTCTCGCGCAGTATCCCAATGCTCACTCATGGGGGTATGGACAAGTCCAGGTGCGATCGCGTTGACCCGAATCTGAGGTGCCAAAGACAATGCCAACAGTTTGGTCATATGGCTTAGCGCTGCTTTGCTAGCAGAATAAGGAATTGATGCTCCTTTGGGACGACTCCCTGCGTGAGAACTGATATTCAGAATGCAGCTAGGACAGGCTTGGGTGGACGACTGTCGCAGTGCGTTTTCCGCTTCAGTAATCAGCGTCCAGGGAGCAATGACGTTGACTTCATATAGGTCGCGCCAAACCTCAGGAGTTGCTGCTTGCAAGTCGGTGTGGGAAATGGTAGCGCTAATGCCCGCATTGTTTACCAACACGTCTAATCGACCATGATGGCATAGGACCTCAGTGATCAACCGTCGGGTTTGACTCTGATCAAACAGATCTGCTTGCACATAGGAGGCCGTTGGATGAGCGGCTGCCAGCACCTTTCCTGCTTCCACAGAAGACCTGGAGTGAAAGGCCACGGTAAAACCATCTTGGGCAAGTCGCTGGGCGATCGCTTTGCCAATCCCCGAAGTGGATCCCGTGACGAGCGCAACTTTTGAGTTGTTGTTGGCAGCAAGCATGGCTGTTCTCAATTCGTTTCCCCAGGCAGATTTTTACCCCCTTCCCCTCTTTAGATAACGTCAAAACTGGGAAGAAATAGAGAAGTTTTTCGATGCGTTATGCAATATATGGCTGTAGCCATCTAGGTTTGTGCATTCCCAATAGCATCCGGGTGCTTAGCATAGGCCAGATGGCTCGCCATCTGGCCTAGCGGAACTGGCGACGGCTATAGCTTGAGCCATCTTGTCCTAACGGAACTGGCAACGAACATATCAAAAAAAGCGATCGTCCCCGAAATCAGGGGCGATCACCTTTACCTTCAGATTATGCTTTCCCTGGTTCTAGAAAGTCCTACCTTCAAAGAAACCAAATTGAATGTAGTGCTGAGTCGCTGCCTCAGTATCGCTACCGAAGGCTGCTTGTAAGTCACTATAGGCATTGAGATAGGCTGTCTCGTTAAAGGCATCAGCGGCCCGTCCTTCACTAGCCCCCAGTGTGATGTAATGCTCTGTCGCCGCATCCAGGTTGTAGCCAAACGCTTGAATTAAGTCTGGATGAGACGCGATGTAATCATCTGCCTCGAAGGTGACCGTGCGGCCTTCTGCATAACCATGAGTGAGATAGTGCTGTCGTGCACCCTCTAGGTCATGGCCTAAGTGACCAATGAGGTCACTATGGGAGGCGATATAAGCCGCAGCATCAAAGCCCAGCAGATAGTCGCGTCCCTCGGCGTAGCCAGACTCAATATAGTGTCGAGTCGCCGCTGCTAGATCGTTACCAAAAGCAGCTTTCAAATCGGGATAGGCTTCCAGATACAGCTCTGGCTTAAATCCGTTAGCCGTACGGCCTTCCCCATGCCCCTGTTCGATATAGTGCTGAGTCGCCGCTGCCAAGTTATAGCCAAATGCCGCAATCAAATCACCGTGAGAAGCTAGATAGATATCTTCTGCGAAGGTGTCTACAAATCGCCCCTCTTGTTGACCTGCTTGCGAATAGTGAGCTTGAGCCGCTTCTAGGTTGTAGCCAAAGGCTTGCATGAGGTCGACGTTGGATGCCAGATAATCATCGGCCTGATCCAGAGCTAACCCTGAAGCGGTTGGTTGACCGCCTGGTGTCCCTCCCGTGACACTGCCATCCCAGATAAAGTGGGCATCGTCGATGGTAAAGGCATTGACATTTTGCAGGGTGGCAATGGTCTGCAATGCGCCGTTGACATTGGCGTTGATCACAGTGTTCCTGCCAACTTGGTCTATTTGGAGAGCGTTGGGAGACAGACCGGCAACCTGGCTGAGGTCAATGCGATCGCTCACAATCTCAAAGTCAGTAATCAGGTCGCCGAACTCACTAAGGACTGTGTACTTGAAGATGTCCTCTCCTTGTCCACCCACCATCACATCAGCACCGTCTCCGCCCACTAAGACGTCGTTGTCGTGACCACCATCAAGAAAGTCATTCTCTACACCACCGTCCAGATAGTCGAAGCCGTCACTACCCTGCAAGCGATCCTGCCCGCCTTCGCCATATAGCGTGTCGTTACCGTTACCACCGCTGATCAAATCATTACCAGGACCGCCAACAGCATGGTCATGACCACTGCCACTGTTGACGATGTCATGGCCTTCGCCCGCATTGATGTCGTCGTCGCCGCTGCCGCCATTAAGGATGTCATCCCCGGTCCCGCCGATGACGGTATCCCCCTCGCTACCGCCGTTGATGATGTCATTCCCGCCGCCACCGTCAAGAATATCCGTGTCACTCAATCCATTGATGATGTCATTCCCATCACCACCAGTGATGATGTCGGCACCTGCACTACCTTGGTTGGGATTAGTGCTGCTCACTCCGTTAATCGTCAGCGTGACCGTCGCTGTATCTGTACCCCCTTGTCCATCAGAAATGGTGTAAGTAAAGCTGTCTGTTCCCGTTTCGCCATTATTCAGATTGGCAAATTGTCCATTTTGGTCATAGCTAAAGGTGCCATCTGAATTCAGTGTCAGCAGTGCTCCGGATGCGAGCGTAATCTGGTTGCCAACATCAGCAGCTTGCCCATTGACCAGTAGAACAGATAGAGGATCACCATCGGGATCACTGTCACTAACAGACGGATTAGTGCCGATGACGTTACCTATAAGAACCGTGTTCTCATCAATGCTGAGAACATCGTCAACGGCAATTGGGCTAGGGTTAGTAACGGACCAGAGAAACGTCCCTGTCGTTGGTGTTTTGCCATCTGTTGCGGTGATTTTGACGGTGTACGGTCCAGTTTGAGAGGCATTCCCAATGACAACACCGCTGATCACACCCGTAGTCGGATCAATCGATAACCCAGGCGGTAATCCCTCAGCGCTGAAGGTCAGGGTATCATTCGCGTCTGGATCGCTGAAGTGGTGAGCCACATTCAGGTTGACGGGAGCATTATCCTGGCCGCTTTGTTCTCCGATGGGCGTGATGATTTCAGGTGCGTCATTTTCGCCCAAAATGGTGACAACTAAATTAGCGCTACCCTCGCTGCCATCCCCATCTGTAACCCTGTAGACAAATACATCCGTTAAGGTTTCTCCTGCACCCAGAGCCTGCACTTCAGGATGGTTGCTATTCACGATGTAGCTGTAGGTTCCGTCAGTCTCCCAGTCCAGTGTGCCGTACGCACCGATGCTGTCTGTCGTTGGATCGGCTACCGTCGCTGAATCATGGGTAATGCTGGTCACGACTAGCGGATCACCATCGATATCAGTATCGACGCCGCTGCCGTCATCATCCGTGAGCAGATTACCGCTGTCACTCCCAGGAACTGTTTCACCGACAGTTGCCGTATTGTCAGTTGCTGTCAAACCAGGATTAGTGACCGTCCAGTTGAATATCTGCTCAAACGACTCTCCGTCATTATCAGTTGCAGTAATGGTGACTGGGTAGATGCCGTCACTGCCGGGACCGCCTTGGGATGCGCTTGAGTCCAGCGTGCCGCTAATGATGCCCGTATTAGGATCAAGACTCAGGCCAGGAGGTAGACCGACTGCGGTGTAGATCAAGACATCTGTAGTATCTGGGTCGCTAAAGTGATCGGAGATATCCAACGGTGAGATATTGACGTTGTCCGAACTATCTTGGTCTGTGATGGGGGTTGTGGCGATCGGGGCATCGTTCTCACCCGTGATGGTCACCGTCAGCGTTGCGGTATCTGTGCCACCTTCACCGTCGTCCAGCGTATAGGTGAAGGTCTCAGTCAGCGTTTCCCCGTCGTCTAGAGCCTGAACGGCTGTGTTCTTGCCATCCACCGTATAGGTGTAGGTGCCATCGGCGTTCCAGTCCAGAGTGCCATAGTCGCCCGTCACGTCTTGTGTGGGGTCGGTCTCAGTGGTTGAACCATGCTGAACTTGAGCAACCGTTAGGGTATCGCCATCGGGGTCACTGTCAACGCCGGTACCATCGTCATCGCTGATGAGGTCGCCGCTATCGCTGGGGGTCGTGTCTTCGATGACAGCAGCAACGTTATCAGTCGCAGTAGGAACAGGGTTGGTGACGGACCAGGTGAAGACCTGAGCAACGGTTTCATCACTGTCGTCCTTGGCGGTGACAGTGATGGAGTAGACGCCATCGCTGCCAGGACCACCCTGGGATGCGCTGGGGTCAATCGTCCCGCTGATAATGCCTGTCGCTGGATCAAGCATGAGGCCAGGGGGTAAGCCTACGGCGCTGTAGGTCAACGTATCAGTGGCATCGGGATCACTGAAGTTCCCAGAGATATCCAGTGGTGGGATAATAGTGTTGTCAGGTGTATCCTGAGCTGCAATTGGCGTTCCAGTAACTGGAGCATCATTGGTTCCGTTGATGGTTACCGTCAACGTTGCGGTATCCGTACCGCCATCGCCATCATCCACTGTGTAGGTAAAGGTCTCAGTCAGCGTTTCACCTTCATCCAGCGATTGAACATTGGGATTTGTCCCATCGACTGTGTAGGTATAAGTGCCATCAGCATTCCAATCCAACGAGCCGTACTTGCCAGCGATGTCCACTGCAGGATTCGTTTCAATTGTGGTTTCATGCTGAATCTGGGCAACTGTCAGCAGATCGCCATCAGGGTCACTGTCAACGCCGTTACCGTCATCGTCAGCGATCAAGTTACTGCTATCGCTAGGTGCAATATCTTCAGTCACCTCAGCACTGTTATCAGTGGCAGTGGGAACTGGATTAGTGACCACCCAGGTGAAGACTTGGTCAACGGGTGCACCGCTGTCGTCGGTAGCCGTGATGGTGATTGAATAAACGCCATCGTTATTGGGTCCACCTTGAGAGGCACTGTTGTCAATCGTCCCGCTGATGATGCCTGTCGTTGGATCAAGAATGAGACCGGGCGGTAGACCTGTTGATGTATAGGTTAGAACGTCTGTAGTGTCTGGGTCACTGAAGTTGCCCGAGACATCAAGTGGCGTGATGGTGGTGCTGTCGGGATTATTTTGGTTGGCGATCGCCGTCCCCGCCACAGGCGCATCGTTAGTGCCATTGATCGTGACAGTTAGCGTTGCCGTATCTACACCGCCTTCCCCATCCTCCACTGTGTAGGTGAAGACTTCGGTGAGGGTTTCTCCATCGTCTAGGGCTTGGACGGTGGGATCGCTATTCTTCAGGACATAGGTGTAAGACCCATCCGCGTTCCAGTCGAGGGTGCCATAGTCACCAGCAACATCGACTGTCGGATTGGTCTCAATCGTGGTGCCATGCTGGAGCTGTGTGATGGTGAGGAGGTCACCATCAGGATCGTTGTCTGCGCCGGTACCATCATTGTCGGTAATCAGGTTGCCATCGTCGGTGAGTGCGATATCTTCGGTGACACCAGCTGTGTTGTTCGTGGCATCGGGTGCTGGGTTAGTGACCGTCCAAGTGAAGACCTGGTCAACGGTTTCACCACTGTCGTCCTTGGCCGTGACGGTGATGGAGTAGATGCCATTGTTCCCAGGCCCCCCCTGAGAGGCACTGTTATCGATGGTGCCTGTGATGATACCCGTGTTGGGGTCGAGGGTCAGCCCTGGCGGTAGACCAACTGCGGTGTAGGTCAGGATATCGGTGGTGTCAGGGTCGCTGAAGTTGCCCGAAATATCCAGTGGTGTGATGTCGGTGTCATCAGGCGTGTTTTGGTTGGTGATCGCGGTTCCAGCAACCGGGGCGTCGTTCTCACCGGTGATGGTTACCGTCAGCGTTGCCGTATCTGTTCCGCCTTCACTGTCATCTACCGTGTAGGTAAAGGTCTCAGTCAGCGTTTCCCCTTCATCTAGAGCTTGAACGGCTGTGTTCTTACCATCCACCGTATAGGTGTAGGTGCCATCGGCGTTCCAGTCCAGGGTGCCGTAGTCGCCCGTCACGTCTTGTGTGGGATCGGTTTCGGTAGTTGAGCCATGCTGAACTTGGGCAATCGTTAGGGTATCGCCATCGGGGTCACTGTCAACGCCGTTACCATCATCATCGGTGATAAGGTCGCCGGTATCGCTGAGTGTCGTGTCTTCGATGACATCAGCTGTGTTGTCAGTCGCAGTGGGTGCCGGGTTGATGACGGTCCACGTGAAGACCTGATCAACGGTTTCGCCGTTGTCGTCCTTGGCGGTGACGGTGATGGAGTAGATGCCATCGTTCCCAGAGCCCCCCTGAGAGGCACTGTTGTCAATCGTGCCGGTGATGATGCCCGTGTTGGGGTCGAGGGTTAGTCCTGGCGGAAGTCCGACTGCGGTGTAAGTCAGGATGTCACTCGTGTCAGGATCGCTGAAGTTGCCCGAGATATCGACGGGGGCAATGGTGGTGTCATCGGGTGTGTTTTGGTTGGTGATCGCGGTTCCAGCAACCGGGGCATCGTTCTCACCGGTGATGGTCACCGTCAGCGTTGCCGTATCCGTCCCGCCTTCACTGTCGTCCAGCGTATAGGTGAAGGTCTCAGTTAGCGTCTCTCCTTCATCTAGAGCTTGAACGGC
>NZ_JAQMUB010000080.1 GCF_028330965.1 Oscillatoria sp. CS-180
CGCGCCCCGTGCCAGTCAAGATGTTCTTGGAGCGTCTTTCTCAATTCGCTATAGTCAGTCATGGGGTTTCTCAAGAGTTGTGGTAATTCTGATGAAACCCCACCCTTACCTTCTTTTCAAGCTTTTTGTCCTGTACTGAGCTTCTGGATTTATTACTAATAACTGAATTAGGAAAAAAACCAAAAAATTATGATTCCCTAAAAGTTTGATAGCGTTAGTGAAGCGATCGCTTCATTAAAAATAAGCTCTAAAACCATCATGACTGATATGCGAAATACTCGAATGCTGCTAGATGCACAAGCTCAGAGAATTAACGCTATAAATGGTGGAAATACAACAGGTTCAACTGCTGTCCTTGGTAGCGTGAAGACAGTAGCGTCTGTCTTTAAAGCGGTCTCAAAGGAGATGGTTTAATTATTGATGCGATGTATAGCCTTCAATCACCTCACTGACCGACACCTATAACCTCTTCCTAGACGCGCCAAACGGCAATCAACCACAACCGTGGAATGATTACCCATAGGCTGCGATCGGTGTCACGCTCTAGACTAAGCCAATTGAAAATACAGCCGTCACCAGTTCCATTAGGCCCCGACAATGAGTCATCGGCAATGCGCTAAGCATCAGATGCTGTTTGGTGCAGAGTGTAAGTGGCTAAAGCTACATTAAGACTGCTTTGTGGAATGGGCCTTCTTACCCAACAGCTTTTGCTGTATTAGTAGCCATACAAACGGTATGTCTTTCACCAAATATCGTTTCCACAAACGTTTAGGCTCAGATACTAAACGATAAAGCCATTCCAACCCTAACTCACTGATAAATTTGGGTGCTCTTATCTTATTTCCGGCCTCAAAATCAACAGCCGCACCAACACCCATAAAAATATCAATATTAGGCAGCTGATTCTGATACTTTGCAATCCATTTTTCTTGCTTTGGTGAACCCACTCCAACGACCAAGACGTTGGCAGAGGAACGACGTATCATCTCAATAATTTTCCGACACTCAGCTTCGCTTTTCTCAAATCCAAAAGTTGGAGAGTGTGCTTCAACAATAATGTCACGGCCAATTCGTCGATTAATGTTGAACTGTGCTCTTTGAGGAATTCCTTCGGCACCACCCAGCAGAAAAATTTTGATGTCTCTATTGTCGCGATGGTGCTCACAAAAATTCGGGAACAAATCAGACCCAGAGATTTTAGCCTTGATAGGAGTACCTAAAAATCTTGATGCATAGACCAGAATCTGACTGTCACAGACTCGATAATCAGCTGTTTTGTAAGCTTCTACAAATTCAGGGTCGACCCGCAAGTTCATCAAGTGATCAACATTAGGGGTAAACACAACTCCTTTCTGCAATCGAGATAGGAAGTCTTCAAAGGAGACGTTATCAATACCAACGTCTAGAATATTCACCCTTTCTGATAGAGAGACTCGCTCAGATTCCTGAAGTTGCCTCGCTTTAGAAGTCAGAACGGCTTCACGAAAGGCTTTATATTTGGAAGATACGTTAACCGGCTGTACCACTAGAGTGCCCCATCGTACGAAAACACACAACCTGATTTAGTCTCAGGTAGAAAAGTCAATGCAATAAATTGATTTCGAAATTTAAGAGAGCATTAAGGAAACGGATGTAGAGACATATTGAACAAAAACCCTTTTTGTTTCTCTACTGAATTCGATGTTCAGATCGTCACAACAGTATCAATCCGACATCATTATCAGTTAGACAGTATCAGTTTGACAGTTTGCGAAAAATCTAACATCACCCTATTGGATGTATTTAGATGTACGTAAGCTATGAAGTATTAGTTTCCTTGGTTACATACAAATTCATAAATTATGCGAGGTTTTCCTAAAGTTATTTGAAGATCGCTAAGTGAAAACACTGAAAAAAGCTGAAAATTTTATGCTTTAAAGACAATATTGATCTGGTTTGTTTCCCTCTATACATTACATCTTTCATTCGGATTTTTATATGAAGTTGTTCCAAATCTCCGTGAAATGAAGCATTCTATCTACATTTAACCCGCATATTCTCTTTGCGAAACAGGGAATAACACAGAATTTCCCTTTGCAGAATCTTCACGAACACTCTTTTTTACAGTGAATATACGGGCTTTGATAGTCGAAGCATCAACACTCTGAAATCCAGTATTAAGAGCATTCTCTTTTTTGATGAGTGCTCCTTCATCTGTTCTTGAAATTTGCTTTATATGAAACACTTATAAGCTTCGTAAGCGCAGCTAAAAAGTTCCCCTAAGCAATAAAAAATAATAGTGCTAGAACAGTCAGATTGAGAAGTTAATAGAACAGATTGTGTTGACACAAGTGGAAGTTGTTTTCCTTTATGAACTTTAGATTTAATGGATGACAGTTCCAGAATTGGTTCTTGAGGGCATCCCCCTGATAGGGTATAGAGGTTGAATAACCCTGAAACTTCGGCTTGAAGACCTCGTATGCCTTTGATATTTGACGCGGCGCTACCCTCAGCCTTTGGACTTACATTCCTGTTATTTATAGGTCTTGGCTTCTTTATACGAGCATCGGTTAAAGATCGAACCGAGACAGCAACGTATTCCGCTGTGCTAAATGACGTGATGTTGATGGAGGACCTACAGAAATACTTCTCAGAAAGGGCCTATCGTGTGACCTCTATTGATGCAGAGTCAGGTCAAATTTCGCTAGCTGGCAAAGTGGGTGCCAGTATCGTCCTGGCAATCTTTTTAGGAAGCCTAGCGGCAATTGGTTTGTTTTGTCTGGGACTTGTGTTAGCGATCGCATTCCCGCGTCTCGGCTATGCCCCCTATGGGTTGCTCATCTTATCGCCTATAGCGGTATGGTTCTACTGGCGAGGTGCAACAAGAGTTGAGCAGGTCACCTTTCAGATTTTGTCACCGGAGTCGTCGTTGTCTACCCAAGACAAGGCCATTGACAGTAACATCACTCGCCTGCTTGTCTCTGCTCACCGTGACGAACTGGCTGTCATGGAATCCAAACTGCCTTTAAAGCGAGACGAGGCGGATTCATCAATCCGCCTCTTCCATAAATTGCGTCCTTAACCCTTGCCGTTTAAAAGCAGAAATTTCTGGACCTTCTGAATAGACACCGTTTTAGCCACTAACGCTAAAACATCATCTTGATAGGCTAACGACTTCCTCTTCGTCTTCGTTAAGAAGTGCTCTTAAGCTGGGGAACAAAAAGTGGTTCTCTTCGACATACTGGGCACCAAAAAGTCCTTTCTCAGCCCAAAAATATCGATCCGTTGTATGCTCGTTGCGCTTGACGAGTAACAGTGCGGGGGGTGCGATGTTCTCGTTGTGAATGAAGTTACGAGCTGCAGTCACTGGCTTATCGGTGCCGCTCTCGATACTATACTGAGGTACACACTCCAGGATACGCCGACCCTCTAAACGACGGCGGCTTTTACGCTTGCGTCTTCTTGCCAACCTGCCTACCTCCTACTCTCTGATATACGAAACGGTAAGGGTGTGTAGTTTGTGTTACAAAACCCCTAACCCTGCAAAGTATATCCGGTAAAAACTAAAATTTCAACTTATCTGAATGTTCTTCGAGGCAGTATTGTGGCTAAATGGTTATTTTTTGTTGCATGATTGTAAGGACTTTCTAGTGAGTCCTTTAAGCAGCTAAAGAGGGTTATAGCTTTTCTTCTTCTGAAAGAATTATTAATGCATTCTAATGATGTTAATGCCTGCAAGCGCTGAGTTTGCCGCTCTTTGTCGGTCTCAAATATCCTTTATGGCCGAGGTGGTTGGTGCTGATTCAACAGCCGTTTATCTGGCAGAAAGTTGGTCAACTCAGGCGCTGCCAAAACTCGTTCCCATTGCGATTTATCCCTCCGCTTCTCCGTCAACCCCTGAGTGGTCATCGAGTGAGAAGGCGCTGCCTGAGGTATCCGCTGTGAAAACAGAGCCTCTTTCGGTGCCTTCTGGAATGCCGTCTTTTGAGGCACAAGACGCTTTCTTAGATCTTGATTCTGCTCTGTCGGATCATCGCAGAGTTAATAAGGCAGAGAAAGCAACGCCGCAGCGTATTGCTATCCCCATGATGCATGAGGGTGGGGTTTTCGGGGTTGTCGTGGGGTGGAAAGCCGATCGCCCTTGGCGGGCACAGGAGCGCGATCGCTTCGAAGAATGTGCGCGTTCTCTCACGCTGGCTTGTGTCCTAGATCAGCGTGGACAATGGCTGAAGGCCCAAATGTCTTCCCTTGACCATGTGCAAACCCAACAGTCGGACCGTTTTCATGAACTGCTCCATCAGTTGAGGAGTCCACTAACGGCCTTGAAAACGTTTGGAAAACTGTTACTGAAGCGACTCCCTCAGGAGGACAACAATCAGTCACTCGTCCATAACATGCTGCGCGAGAGCGATCGCATGCAGGAACTGTTGGGTTACTTTGACGATACGCTACAGGCGGCAGACGAAACGCGGGAAGAAACATCAAGCCCACTCCCACTTCTAGCCCCTGCCGACGAAGCCTCAGAAACGGTTGATGCTCAAGTCGCTACCGACAAAGCAGACTCACTTTCTCATTTTGGCGGCATCTTGAACATTCAGTCCTATGCCGTCGCTGATGTAATTTCTCCGCTCATAGAGCTAACTCAAACACTGGCTGAAGCTGATGATATGACGCTACACGTTGTGCCTCCTGAACAGGAGATTTATGTGCAAGTGGATGCCAAGGCTTTGACTGAAATTTTGAATAACTTTTTGGATAACACTCTCAAGTATTCCTCTGCAAAGACCCGAATGTGGATTCAATGGGGGTTGTCTCAACCGGATAAGCCAGGGCTGTCTGGCATTTTAGTTGGGGATACGGGGCCAGGTATTCCGGAGGCGGACCAAGCCCATATTTTTGAGCGTCATTACCGAGGCATTCAAGCTGCTGGCGATTTGGAAGGCAGTGGATTAGGATTGGCGATCGCCTTTGATTTGATTCGTGAAATGCAGGGATATGTCGAACTCTACAGTCCCCTCTCAACCCTGCCTTGGCCACTGCCTCAACCCATTCAGGATGTTCCCGATATGGCAGGTACTGCTTTTGTGACTTGGCTTCCTAAAGATTAGCCCTAAACATTCATCGCACCAGCAGCAGATAAGCGAAGCGTCGATTGATTATCAATAGGCCGATAGTTTCCCTGAATGTCTAAAGCTCCGAAGGCTCTCAAACGCTGATTGATTTCTGAAGGGAAATGGTCGTAGTTGAAATTGGCATCTCCGTCAGCAATGTTGGCCCAGAAATCCTTCAACTCAGGAGCATAGAATTGAGCTTTTTCAAGCGGCAACTCGAAGGGTGGACTGGACAGTAGTTTGACCATAAAAGGAATCGAGCGATCACGCATCCACTGGAGAGACGTTGCCTGCAAATGAGGCCAGTCGGGCACGGATTCTACACGAAAACTTTCTATCTGTAGCTGCATGTGACCTGACACTTCAGGGGTGACGGTAACAATGCGGTAAGGGTGAGGATAACTGACGAGCGAACCCGTCGTAATTTCCCATAGGTCACCTTCTTGAGCAATGTCTTGAACATGAAGATGCCCTGTCAAAATGAGGCTGATGTTTCCGGTTTTCAATACGTCAATTAGAGCCTGACGGTTCTTGACAATGTAGCGTTGTCCTAGTGGATGATGCGTTTGCCCTGGCAGGTGTTCCAGCACATTGTGGTGAATCATCACCATTGCCCATTCTCCTGAAAGCTGTTTCAATCGCTCAGACAGCCAAGCGAGCTGCTCTTCGTCAACGTATCCGCCAAAAAATTGCTGTCCTTCCGCGTCAAAAGCAATCGAATTGAGGCCGATTAAATGAATTCCAGGCAGAAGGACTTGGTGGTAATAGGGTACCGAGTGTTGAAAGCCAAAATCGCTGTAGAGTTGAGGGAACTCGGCCATGCTTAGAGTGCGATCGCAGCCATCACGACAAATGACATCATGGTTACCCGGCACGGTATGGACCGGAAACGGCAATTGCCTTAGGCGGTTAACTAGCCATTCGTGATTCTCACGCTCACCATGCTGGGTCAGATCGCCTGGTAAAAGCAAAAAATCGAGGGATTGAGTTTCGAGCGATTGGAAGATTTGTTGTAATGCTGGAATACTCACTTCGACTAAATGAAATCGTTTTGGGTTGTCCCAAATTGTGTGGGGCAAAGCAATGTGAGGATCACTAACAACCGCAAACCGAAAAGGACGCGCCATGAGCTTGTAACGATAGATGAATGAATAAAGATATCTGTGTCAATACATAACGATATCTGCATCCAGATTAGCCCACCGTGAGTGTTTGCAGGGGCAGCTAATCTCTGAAAGAAGCGATATAGTAGTGCAAGCGATCTAAAATGACAGGAATGTGGTAAGGCCGTTGGTTAATAACGCGGCAAATGACAACCCGCTGGTGCAGCGATCGGTTTTAGAAACTCATTCGGAGTCTGAAGCCCAGTTTTCTATGCCTGACCAACGCTGGTTTGTCCATCCTGTATTCAAAGGAGAAGCGCAGTGGCTATCGCAGCAGATTAGCTTGTCGCCCTTGCTGGCTCAAGTACTGATCAATCGTGGTATTGAAGCGCCCGAAGCTGCCGCAGAATTCATCAATCCTGAGTCATTATTGCTGCCGTCACCCCTAGATGAGTTTCCAGACTTAGAGCAAAGCATTGAAATCTTGTTACAGGCGATCGAGCTTCAGGAAAAGATTGCTATCTGTGGCGACTATGATGCTGACGGGATGACCAGTACAGCGCTTCTGATTCGGGCATTACGTCTTCTAGGGGCTGATGTCGATTATGCCATTCCTAGCCGTATGCAGGAGGGCTACGGCATCAATAATCGCATCGTCGAGGAATTTTACACCGATGGATTCAGCGTTATTTTAACGGTCGACAATGGGATTGCGGCTGTTGACCCGATCGCCTATGCCCGCGAATTGGGAATGACCGTCATCGTCACGGACCATCACGATGTGCCGCCCCAAATCCCGCCAGCACACGCCATCTTGAACCCCAAATTAATTACGGAGGAGTCTCCCTATCGCGGTGTTGCTGGGGTTGGTGTAGCCTACATTCTAGCGGTATGTCTAGCCCAAGCGATGGGACGTATCCAAGATTTGACAGCGCCTCTACTAGAGCTGTTCACCCTAGGAACCATTGCAGATCTCGCTCCTCTCACAGGGGTCAATCGGCGGTGGGTCAGACGGGGGTTAGGACTGCTGCCGAAATCGCGCTTGATTGGGGTGCAGGCTCTGATTCAAGTGGCAGGACTAGGCGATGAGAACGAAACGCTGAAACCTGAGGATATTGGTTTTCGTTTGGGACCCCGCATCAATGCGATTGGACGCATTGGTGATCCGCAAGTGGTCATTGAAATGTTGACTACTGAAGACGTTGATGTCGCCCTTCAGCGAGCGTTGGAGTGTGAACAGGCTAATCAGAAACGTCGGGAGATGTGCGACCGTATTGAAGCTGAGGCGATCGCCTGGATTGAAGCCCAGATAGAAGAAGGGGCTATTGATTGGGTGCGCGATCGCGTTCTACTGGTGCTACAGCCTGATTGGCACCATGGCGTTATTGGCATTGTGGCTTCTCGTTTAGTTGAGCGCTATGGCGTTCCTGTATTCATCTGTACCTATGAAGATGCGGATCGAAAAGAAGTGCGGGGTTCGGCACGAGGCATTCCAGAATTTGACGTGTTTGAAGCGCTGCAAAGCTGCCATGACTTGATGGCTAAGTTCGGCGGTCATCAAGCCGCAGGTGGATTTTCCTTTCCAACTAAGTATTTGCGTCAGGTGAAGTCCCGTCTAGTGAACTTTGCCAATCGGACATTGGAGGTTGGCCATCTAAAACCCTTAGTTACTGTGGATGTTAGAACCTCTCTCCGTCAGCTGACCCGCGAGCTGTATGAACAAATTGATGCGCTGCATCCATGTGGCATTGGCAATCCTGCTCCTATCTTTTGGACGCCTAATGTTCGCGTGGTCGAGCAGCGGGCCATTGGCAAAACGAAAGCGCACTTGAAGCTAAAAGTGGCTGAGGACGAGGGGGATGCAGTTGAGGCGATCGCGTGGCGCTGGGGTCGTTATTGTCCTCTTCCGGGTCGCCTTGACATTGCTTATAAGCTCAAGCTCAACGAGTGGCAAGGCAACACGTCGATTCAGCTAGAGCTGGTGGGTGTCCGTCCGCCCACGTCTAGTTCGCTACCCCCGTCGGTTACCAAATCTGCAAAACCGGCCCGCAGTTCGGCAGCGCCTACCCTGACACTACCCTTACCCGATAGCGCGACTACTGTAGCAGAGCCGCGATCGCCTCAACCGTCACCAACGATTAGTGATGGAGTATCTAGAAGTCCGTCTCAACACCCATCTCCACCAGCATCCTTCACTCCAGTACCTTCTACTCAAGTTCCTCCTATTTCAGCACCTTCTGCTCAGGTGCCCTCTAATCAAGTAGCGTTCAGCCCATCTCAGGAACCTGACGCGATTACCATCGATCAGCCTGAAACGGTGACCTCTGTCGATCAGGCCAATTTTTTCTATGGCCATCGTCGATATCTTGTTCGCACTTTCAAAAAAGGCACCTCACGGGAACTGCAAATTCACAATCCAGAAAAGCAGATTTTTGTTGTGCTGCTGCCCGAAAAGCAAGGCTATCTTTGTATTCCTGGAGAGGCTCCGCGACCTGTCGATATTGGCGAGGCTCACTATTTTAATCTCATTAGGGCCGGGCTGGATGCTCTAGAAATTCGTCAGAAAACTCATTTGCTTCTAGAAAAAGACGAACTTTTGGCAGAAAAGGATGAGCATATTCAGACCCTAACGCAGCAGGTGGAATTCCTGAAAGCTAAAGTTGGAGCATTTTCGTCAACCCAAAAACAGGAATTCAAGACGCTACAAGCTGAAGTCAAAGCTCAGGAATCTGCAATTCAAAATCAAGAAGCCCACATTGCCACTCTGCAACAACAGATGGGGCGACCAGCACCAAAGTTAGATCCTAAGGAAATCAAGCGGACAGTCCGCCTAGCCGTAGGCGACAAGATTTGGTACTTCCTACAGCCTGAAAGCCAGAAGGATCTGTATGCGGCCCATAAACACGTTGCCTTGAATGCGACAGACAATGCTGATTTGCAATCTGCTGACTACACGAAAGCGGGTCTGCGACTAGGGTCAGTGGTGAAGCGAGAAGTTATTCAGCCTTGGTTTGAAGATCTAGCGGCTTTTCTGGCTGACAATGGCAGCTTCAAATTAGGCGACGTTCTGTTTGGGCCGGGCCAGAACTATACGGCCAGTATGGCAGCGCCTTTGCTGGCTGATCAGTGGACATCGGTACGATCGCAGTCACTTGCTCAAAAAATCTACCCCGGTGACGACCACGTATACTTCATTGCAACAGCAAAGCAGCCACTCAGTCAGCGCGATCGCGCACTGCTATCTGACTTTTTGCAACAGTGGGAACATCCCATGAGTGGCTGGTTGCAGTCAAAGCCCCAAGAGGTCGCTACCTACCTCGATCAATTCGGTCAGCTCTATACCCATGCTGCTCGTAAAACCCTCCCACTCTATCTTTGGGCATTTGATGT
The DNA here is from genome assembly GCF_028330965.1 of Oscillatoria sp. CS-180. Taxonomy (GTDB): domain Bacteria; phylum Cyanobacteriota; class Cyanobacteriia; order Phormidesmidales; family Phormidesmidaceae; genus Halomicronema. Next base: position 9,584 of record NZ_JAQMUB010000080.1, read on the forward strand.
GATGCAGCACCTAGTCATCGGCAACGGTCAACAACGAGGGATGTTCCAGCATATCTATGGCACAGAGTAATTGGTGGAAAGGATGAAGGCGATAGCGATTACCGATGAGTTTTAGCAAGAGTAGGCTGTGGGAATAGGGTGACACAGTAATTTAGCGAGCTTGAACCGGGCTGGCTTGGGTCAGGGGACGCGCGGCGATCGCTGGAGCAATCTCAAAAACTTTGTCGGTGGAATTGCCTTGCGTGTCGGTACATCTCAGTACGATGGTGTATTTGCCTGGTCGCTGGTTGGGCGATCGCTGCGTCATCCAAAGTTTGTTGCCTAGGATAAAGAAGCGACCTCCAGCATCGTCGATGAGAGAATAAAAATAACGCTGCTTAGAGACGCTTGAAAGTAGCGTTGCCACCACAACCTTAGGGCCATGCATAACGGGATGACGTTTTGTCGTAGTGTTTGAAATTTGAGCACGGCTGACTGTCTGGCGTTTTTTGGGCAACGTTACGTTAGTTGATTGTTCGGCTGTATGGGTTGCTGCAGTGTTGATTGCTGGCTTTCTGCGTTCCAATCTATGAGAGAGCCTGAGGGTGACGAACCAGCCTGCGACAAACAGAATTGTTCCCCCAACTGCGATCGCGGGCTTGAATAATGGTGCGATGACAGGTGTCTCCAGTACCGGTCGAGCAGTTGGCTGAGGTGTGCTCTGCGAGGGAACTGTAGACGATGGTGACTTTGATTCAGGTTCGGTTTTGGGTTGAGGTGTTATCGGAGACTTGTTTTGAGCGGAAGCCGCAGGTGATGAGGGAGCGATCGCCTCTGCCTCTTCAGGCATCGGTTCTAGCAGTTCACGAGCCTGCATCATAGGTGTTGTTGCTGCTTGGGGTTGTAGTGCAGCATGGGTTTCAGGTCCAATCACTCCATCTGCTGCTAATCCCGTGGCTTGTTGAAACTGAATAACTGCGGCCTGTGTCTGAGGTCCGAAGTGTCCGTCAAGGGGACCTGGATCATGTCCTAATGCCTGGAGTTGAGTCTGAACCTCAACCACCAATGAGCCTGAACTACGACGAGCCAGCGACAGAATAGGCTGAGATACGGGATGAGATAGTGCATCCTTCGTTTGAGGACCGACGATACCGTCTACTGCTAGGTTCTGATCCGTTTGCAGGCGACGGACAGCAGCCTCTGTTTGTCCTCCAAAGATGCCGTCTGTTGGACCCGGATCATACCCCAACTGCACAAGGCGAGTCTGCAAAGCAGTGATGTCCTTTCCCTGACGACCTAGCTCTAAAACAAGATCCGAGGGGAGTGAGAACTGAGGTTCTGGGGACCGCGATTCTACGCTGTCTACCCAGGCAGAAGGAGCCGTTGAGATCAGCTGAGGAATTGATGTTTGAGCCGCGCGATCGCACTCTGCTACTGCCGCGTTGGTAGGACCACAAGCAACAGCAGCATCGTCAACACAGACGTCACAAATGAGTGGCAAAAACATAGCATCCTCAGAAACTAACCTTCAAGCATTCAATCGTCAGCCCGTGAACGAATGAAGCGCAAACGTAGCACCCTAAAAACGCGAACAGTATTAGCTCAACTGCTGGTTTAGATACCAGGCAGTTCCCCACTGTAGGGTGTAGGCGATCGCCGCGATCGTCATCTGGAACTGCACGCCCTGCAATCGCTGTAGCGGCTTCAGCATATTCAGACAGACTAGCTGTGGCAGCACCACACCCGCACAGCTGAAAAGCGCCAGGCTTCCCAACACCCACATCAAATGTTGGGGAAAGAGCCAGGAAGTCGTGAGCCACAATGCCGCGCTGCTAACAACAATCCACGTCAGCAGCAGCAGGCTTGGTTGGATACCGGAATGGCGAGCCGATAAATCAGCGCGAAAGTGCCGTAGACGCAGAGCACTGGTGACCACTGAGACTGAGCTGAACGCCATGGCTGCACCTGCTACAGCAGGATTCAGCAGCCAACCGGTGAGCGGAAAGAGCAAGCCCATTGCCAGCGGAATTCCGGCAACATTGTAGGCAAAGGCAAAGAAAAGATTCTGTCGAATTGTGCGAATAGTCGCTCGGCTGAGCTGGATTGCCGTCACGATGCCTTGCAAATCCCCTGAGATCAGGGTGATGTCGCTGGCGGCGATCGCCACATCGGTGCCTGTGCCGATGGCAATTCCCACATCGGCTTGTGCCAATGCTGGAGCGTCGTTGATGCCATCCCCCACCATGGCGATAACCTGTTTGTCAGCCGTTGATTGCTGTGGCTTATGATCGAGATGGTCTGCTGAACTGTGCCGTTGAAGCTGCTTGACGGTCGCAACTTTTTCCTCAGGACGCACTTCAGCAACAACGGTGTCGATGCCCGCTTCTTGGGCGATCGCAGCAGCGGTTTGATAGTTATCGCCTGTCAGCATGACGACCTTTAGCCCCATGCGCTTCAGTCGGCTGATAACGATGGGTGTGGTTGGCTTCAACGTGTCCATAATCGCCATTAAACCGACAACCCGCCGATCAACAGCGATCCAAACAACCGTTTTTCCCTGTCTCTGCCAAAAGTTCTGAAGCTCCTCTAAAGACTCACCTTGATATGTCGTTAAGGCTGTCTCAAAACCCAGTTCTTCTAACCAACGGCGGGTGCCGATACGAACAGCATGACCGGAAACTTTTCCTTGAACGCCACTACCGGCCACCGCTTCGAACCGAGTGAGGGTACCTTTTTGGGAGTGCAAAAGGGTGTTGCGAGTGGCATAGTGAGCGATCGCTTCTCCTAACGGATGTTCCGACCCCTGCTCTAGAATGGCGACTAATTGCAGTAGGTCTTGTGGCTTTAGACGAGGCAGTTCCCGCAGCATGAAGTTAGCCGCTGGGCGAAGACCAAAATTGTGGGTATGGGCAGAGCCAGACACGTTGATGTAGTTAGTAACTTGAGGTTTCCCTTGGGTCAGAGTGCCAGTCTTGTCCAAGACAATCGTGCGCACTTTATGGGCTAGCTCTAAGCTTTCAGCCCCTTTGATGAGAATCCCTTGCTCAGCCCCTTTGCCAACGCCGACCATGATCGCAGTGGGAGTGGCTAATCCTAGCGCGCAGGGACAAGCAATAACCAAGACGTCAACCGTCGTTACGGTGGCTAAGGTCAAGTTACCGGTCACCCCGATCCACACGCAGAAGGTGGCGATCGCCAGCGCCAGCACGGTCGGCACAAACCAGCGAGTCACTTGGTCAACAACCCGCTGCACGGGTGCCCTGGATGCCTGAGCTTCCTGCACCAGCTGAATCATCTGGGACAAGACCGTATCCTGCCCGGTACGAGTTACTCGAAACGTGAAACGCCCCTGCTTGTTTAGCGTTGAACCGACGACCTCATCGCCTGCCTGTTTACGCACGGGCAAACTTTCTCCAGTCATCATTGATTCATCAACCGCTGACTCTCCTTCAATCACTAGGCCATCTAAAGGAATGTTTTCCCCTGGTCGCACTAGCACAGTGTCGCCCACCAGAACCTCATCGACTGGAATATCCATCAGCTGGCCATCACTGATGACTCGTGCTGTTTTGGGCTGTAGCTTGATGAGGTTGTGGATTGCAGTAGCCGTTTGACGCCTTGCCCGCTGCTCTAGAAGCTTTCCTAACAGCACTAAAGTGATGATGACCGCAGCAGCTTCGTAGTAAACATCGGGGGCAAGTCCCCGATTGATGAATAAGTGCGGCCAGACAGTGGGTACCACCGAATAAAAGTAAGCAGCGCTGGTTCCCAACGCGACCAGCGTATCCATGTTGGCATTGCGATGTCGCAAATTCTTCCACGCGCCGCTGTAGAAGGATTGCCCGCACCAGAACTGCACTGGCGTTGCCAAAAGCCACTGGGTCCATGCATTGTGCAGCCACATAGGAACAAACGGTATTGGCGTATTTAACATAGCGGGCGCGTGGCCAATCACCAGCAGGATGGAGGCCACTCCACCAACCCACAGTTTTCTGTAAAGAGTAGCTGCTTCTCGCTGTTGCGCTTGTGCTTCGAGTTCCGCGACATTACTGTTGGTGGTGGGCAGATAGGCTCGAAACCCAATCTCTTCAATTGATTTCTGTAGCTGGCTCGGAGTGATTTGGTGATCGCCTCGCACCTTGAGTTGTTCTGCTGCGAGATTGACTTCGCAAGCGTCGACCCCAGGAATTGAAGCGATTGTTTTCTCCACCAAGGTGGTGCAGGCAGCACATTTCATGCCACCCACTTTGAGCGTCAGAGTATGAGTCGTCATGGAAATTGATGAATGCTGTCAATGCTTGATTGCCAGGGTGCAATAGTGAATAAAGAACCTGTAAAACCGCTTTAGTTCACTAGAACTCTCATCTTGAGTCCTCAGCAGGGATTCCATTGGCGAATCCGCGATCGCAGGTGGTCTCCTGTCAGCCAACCTACATCAGTGATGTGCTCACATCCTCTATTCCAAAGTAATGCTCTAGATCCGTACGATTTTATAGAAGCGTGAATCATTAACATCTAAAAGCCGTAACAATACGCCCAAAAACAAAGAATTTATATTTTGATTTACCAAATTCCACTGAAGACGCCTAAAACCAAATCCTGGCAAAGCTTTTGGCGAATGTGAAGAAATTGAAATTGAAGTAAAAATGTAGGGATCCGTTTCAAATTTTCAGAAGGTGTAAACGAACACGCGATTGGATTTGAATGTGTTGGCACTTAGGCGACTGCTTGTGAACTAATCTTCTGGTGCCTTTGTTTCTCCTGCCTTTGTGGTATCAAGTCTACAGGTCATGGTTGTTTAGAGGTTGCTCCAGAACTATGACCCACATCAAACAAGAATTACGCCGGCGAATTTCTGAAACGCTGACGATCGCTCAATTACTTCCTCCTGGAGAGGCCTGTGACGAGATTCGCGATCGGCTTTTGCGAATGCAGGACTACTGTAGTTCGAACGGTAAAACCTTCATATTCATTGAGCAGCGAATCAACTGCCATCAGTTTGAGCTAGGAGGCCGCAACGATGCGACTGCGACTCTATTTCGGGGTCCTAGCGAAGACGCTTCTGTGGCTATTTGTGTCACGGATGAAGGCTCTCTGTTGTATCGCAATGACTCTTCCTGGACGTTGTATCGCAACGAGGGAGATGTCGTCTCTTCTGCCCCAACTCTGGTGCAGGCCAGGTAGCCCTAAAACTGCTGGCCTGCGGCTGGACCTATTCAAAATTCATGCTGTCGGCATACACAAGTCGAGTAGCGGCTCTTTGCTCAAACAGCAAATATTCTTCCAAAATGCTCCAGAAAAATGCTCGCAGCGTTTTCTGTCTGGCTTCTGGAGGAATCTTGTAGCTAAATGCAGAATCACAGGGTTGCAGTTTCGCTAGGTGATTGTCACAACCGCACCCGTGCTCGATAAAGTAGCCATAGCGACTCGATACGCTATCGATCAGGCGTCGCAGTATGGAGACGTAGCCGCCGTGTAAGATGGCGTCAAATTGACGAGCGATCGCCAGATCTTGCTCACTAAACCGAAACGAACGAACTTCAAACAAATCTGTCCGCTGTAGTGGGTGCAGGAATGTCCAGTAGAAGGTAGACGGCACGTCATATCCCAATTCTGCAAAGAGGTCAGCAACGATGTTGACCAGGGATTGGCGATCGTCCTCTTGGGGACTGTCGCTCACGTCTTGGCGAATTTGTTCTAAATCGGGATAGCTCTCAGGAAGGAAAGCGTTCCCAAAATAAGTCACAGCTTCCCAAGCCAGCTGTCCATTGCCTTCACAATAGGCTGCTTGAAGATGCTGGGTCTCTGGTCTCTCTAGGAAGAGCACGTGGCCCTGCTGATGCTTTGCGAGAAAAACCTGAGCCATCGCAGCATACACGCGAGGTTCACTCAACCAATGCCCCTCTGCAATCCGCTGCCAGCTTTCTGGCATGGCTGTCATCGGCACAGCAGGCTCACCCATGATCTGAACTAGGTCTGCGCGAGACTGAATCATCACCATCGTTCAATACTCCTCTGGAGACAGCGCTCCCTGATTGGTTGTTCGTGTGTTGACGGGATGCGTAGCAATGCCTGTACTACTCGAATTGCGGGTTGGTCTTTCAAGGTGCTGCTCTTAATCTGGCGGAGTTGTTGAATGACTACGAGTAGCTCGACAAAGTACCCTCAGCAGGACAACTGCACCAGCCCTAAGCTAAGACAAAAGCCCTAATCGTTCAGACAGTCAAAGCTAGACTCGATAACGTTGATCCTGTGAGATCAAACCCTCAACAGTGTAGTTCAGCCTTAAAAATAAGCACGGACTGTCAAAAACTGTAAACAGTCGTGGATGGCTTCAAAGGCAGCTGGCTGGATACAACACCTCGACAGGGACGGAGTAGGCTTGAGTTTCAGTGCGCTCAGGAAAATGATACTCGCCACTCTCCGCGATCGCCTTTGCCTGATCGTCCAAGATGGCATAGCCTGTGGAGGTCAATATTTCCGGTCCCCGCTGAAAAGAGCCGTCTTGATTGACAACTGCCACCAAAACGCCAGGTTCAGGTGCTATATCTAAGCACTGCTCTACAAGCAAATATGGCACTTCTAGCGAGTCAGCCTTGGAGGGCAAAATTTGTCCTGGTACGGTCCAACCCAACAGTTGAGTTCCCACTTCACCTTCTTTCAAAATGCCGCTCTCGTTGTAGTCATAAGCAGTCAAGTCCTGAAGCTGCTCCTCTAGAGTCGGTGGAGAAAGTTCGGAGTTTCCAGGGTCAACAGGTAATTCATCTGGTGGAACAATTTCTGAATCAACAGGCTCCATTGCCGGATCAGGCTCTTCTGGAGGCAATTCCTCAGGTATTGTGTCATCAATTGAGGGAACAATCTCAGGCGGTTGAGTTTCTTCTGGAGAGGGGGGTGGAGTTGATTGAACAGGGCGATCGCTCTCACCAAGATCGTTCTCTTCGCTGGCTGTCTCTGTGGGTTCTTCCGTTTTTAGTCGAGATTTCAAAGTTCCGCTGGGGAGAATGGTGACATTGACGTCGGCTGCTCCATCGGCTTGGGGCAATGATGACGGAGGCAATTCCGGTTCTTGCACCGACTGATGAGACGGCATGGGCAAAGCCAAAACTAGACCATGAAGAACAACTGAGCCTACGGTTAGCAGTACTACAGCCCCGAATGAGGATGATTTAGCTCCAATGTTGTATCGATATGCTGTCGGATGTCTCAAATTGCTCGCACCTTGCAGAAATGCTGAAAGCGGTCTTAGTGGATTGCTTACTGTTCAAACAGTCCTAAGATAGCGATCTTATTGCGAAGGCGATCGCAACCAAGACAGTTTTTGGGGTGACTGACGTTTCAATCAAGAGCTTAGAATCAATAGGGGCTTACGATGAAACTATCTGAGTGTTTGTGGCATCAAAAGACATAGCAAGGATATTCCACCCTTTTCTAGACCAGCACCTGATTAGACCATGATTTCTTTGCTTAACAGGATGACAGCATGAAGCGTAAAGAAGACCTGACTTTACTCATTTCAGGAGTCCTGTTGTCCTTGGTCGCTCTTGGTGTTGTCACACTGGAGCCACGATTCTCAAACCGCTCTGTTAGTGCCACAGATGTTCCAGAAGAAGGACTATTGACGGATCCCTTTCTGCAGCTACCGACCGAAAACAGTGTGCGGGTTGTCTGGTTCACCGAGTTTGAGGGCCGAGAACACATCGTCCTTTACGGAGAAGAACCTGATTCATCTCTGGAAGCTGAAACCAGTCAGCAAATCATTGCGACCACTCAGAAGCTGACGCGCTTAAGAGAGGATCAAGAGTCTAACTTGCCATCAGAGGAGGTTTTGGAAAGTCCAACCTCTAGAGATGTTTGGCGACATGAGGCAGAGGTCACCGGATTAACCCCTGGTCAGAAAGTGCCTTATCAGGTGCGAAGCCTACAGGAAAATGGCACTGTCGTTACGAGCGATGTGTTTTTGCTAACGGCTTCTCCTCCAGCTGGGCAACCCCTCAAAATACTCCTAACTTCAGACCATCAATCAAAGCCAATGACAGCAGCTAATCTTCAAAAGGTTGAAGAAACGATTGGCGCGATCGATGCAGTTTTTCTAGCGGGGGATTTAGTTAATGTGCCCGATCGCGCTTCCGAATGGTTTGATGACGCAGCAGGAGCTGCCTTCTTTCCTGCTCTGCAAGGAAGGGCCAGTTATCAGCTGGAGTCCAATGAACAAACTACCCTATATCGAGGAGGACGCATTATTCAGGAGGCTCCACTATTTCCAGCAACGGGTAATCATGAAGTCATGGGGCGATTTTCGACCGCAACGCCTCTCAATGACCAGTTCAATGACCCAGTGCCTCGTAGCGCAGCTGTTGAACTATACGAAACCAATCCCAACTTCTATAACCCTTTAGACGACCCAAATGTTCGCCGACAGTGGATCATTGACCACTCCTACAACACAGAGACCTACGAGGAGATCTTCAGCCTGCCGGTTAGCCAAGTGCCTAACCCAGACCGTCAGGAAGAAACGAGTCTTTATTATGCAACGACCTTTGGCGATGTCCGACTCGTTTCTCTCTTTGTGACTAACATTTGGCGAAAACCAGCGATCAAACCCGATATTCAAGGGCGTTTTCAAGAGCGGCAGTCTGATTTAGCCAATCCTGCTGACTGGGGCTATGGGCAACACATCTTTGAACCCATTAAGCGGGGTAGCTGGCAATATCAATGGCTGCAGCAAGAGCTAGCCAGCGATACCTTTCAGCAAGCTAAATACAAGGTCGTAATGCTGCATCATCCCCCTCATAGCCTGGGCGACAATGTGGTTCCCCCTTTTACGGACCCAGTCCCCCTATTTGATCGCAATGCTGATGGCACTATACGCGCGATTCGCTACGAATATCCCATACAAAATGACTACATCATTCAAGACTTGGTCCCTTTACTAGAAGAGGCAGGAGTTGATCTCGTACTGTATGGACACTCGCACTTATGGAACCGCTTCGTTGGACCAACGGGGATGCATTTTTTGGAAACGTCTAACGTAGGCAATACCTATGGCGCTTTCTGGCGGGAAAGAAGTCGGCGCCTGCCCCCGGATGAGGCAACTAAGGAGTTCGATAAATACCAGCAGAAGTACTATGTTCCTCAAGGCGACCCTAATGGATTAGAGCCAATTGTCCCCACCATTGCACCTCTCACCAGCGATCAGGGTACTCCTCTGCCTTATATCGCGAGCAAAGATATTACGGCTTTCAGCATTCTAGATACGGGTAGTGGCACGGTTAGCAGCTACTACTTTGATACTCGTCAACCCAATTCCGAAGTTGTTAAATTCGACGAATTTCAGCTGTAGAAAACAGGAACAAGCTGCCGTCACCTACTCCCTGTTCCCGTTGGACTGCACTTAAACAACATGAGTCAGGCTGTATGTTCACTTATCGTCAGCGACGACTGATGGGTGAAGGCTCCCAGACCCGGGTCTTTTCATCTTGTCCCCACCAGCTTTCCATAATGCTGGATTCCAGTACTCTATGGACAACCTCTTGATAATCGGGTGCCAACTTGCTTTTCCAGTCGTTAGCGACTTCTAGAGGTGTTTTATCCAACTTGCCCCAGACAGAAGTTGTCAAGCCCTTGCCGATGATTGTCTCGATTTCAGGTGTCCAGGGCAAATGGCAGAAATCGTAGACTTTGCGGGCGTAGGCTAATGGGTCCTGAACTAAATCTTCGTAAATGATCCGCAGGTAATTAGGCGCGTACTTCCCAGCTATAAAAATCATCTCGTTGTTGTATCGCCAAAACCAAGCAACGGCTTCGACCATTGATAGGGCGTCGATATCACCAATTATCTCAGCCCACTCTGGATGAACAGCAACGCCTTGCTTGAGATAGCTCTGGTATAGAAACCGCTCTCTCTCCTGCTGAGTTGGGGTGAGGGTTGAGAAAAAGCGCTTGATTCCAGAGTTAAGCTGTCCGCCAGGATGACGAATGATATGAATAACTGGGATATGAGAACGCTGTTGCAAAACCCATTCAACGGTCCAGGCTTTCATATCGGTCAGTTTAAAGACGGCGACAGCCTCTTTGAGACGTCTAGAATTGCCAACCCAGAACGGCATAGGCCACTCTCCTCGCTGTAGCGCTGGTATGAGTGGACGCCAGAATCTCTGGACTTTAGGCCGAGCAGGTAGATAAGCAAGTCCTATTTTTTGGGACCAGCGATGAACGTGACGCTTGGGGTGGTTGATGTGGTGGTCCCGTTCGCCCATGGTGTTTGCCGTCCAGGCAGCGAAGGCATCCCAGCGAAACGATGTCATCTCATGATTATTGATTTCAAAGGGAGGATTAGGCAGTTGGTGATAGGGAGAAGTTGCAATACCATGAGGTTCATTTCGACAATGGGTTAGCGGACTAGCATCCATCATGGTCAGTAACCAGTTGGTTCCAGACCGCCCATTTCCAGCAATGACGGCATATCGATCTGAATTAGCAATCATGGCATTCGGGTAGATACAACAGGGAAGCGTATTTCATTATTATTAAATTAGGTAAACGGGCCACTTGATTGCGTGTTGTCCGATACCAAAATAATTCAAGTATAGACATAGATTAATGCAAATCATATCTGATTTAGGCAAAAACTATTGCACTGTGAAGCCTTGATGAATCTGAAATTTATGCACGAATATTACTAAAAAGAGGCTTTCTTCATAGTTAAAAAAATTCAAATTAAAGCTTTTTAGAGAGATTTAGTGATTGAAGCGATGCTTCTATATCGAATCTAATTCCGTTCGACTAGGTAAGCGCACAGCTACCAGCTTCGTTATAAAAGAGTTTTGGAATGAGTGTTTAGGAGGAGGAATGAACGTCTTCCCACAGTCGATAAGGTTTTTTCACTAAGTTTGAGTTGAAATAGTTCGGATTAGCAGAAACCTCCTCTCCTACCCAAGTTGGCATTACAAATTCTTCTGTTTCTCTAGTTAGCTCTATTTCAGCCAAAACAAGTCCAGTATTGTCACCCAAAAATTCATCTATCTCCCAAAGATGTTCTCCGACTCTTAACGTGTGGCGTCGCTTTTCAATGAGGGGGGCTGAGCAAAGGCTGTTCAACATCGCCTCTGCATCCTCGACTGGAATGTCATATTCAAATTCTTGGCGAGTTAATTCAAGACTAGGGCTTTTAACGGTTAAATAACCGCGATCGCCCACTACGCGGACACGGACAGTTGTCTTGTTTTGTGTGGGGATATATCCCTGACGGTACAGCAGTCCTTTCGCATGTTCACGCCAAGATGTATCTTTGACTAGAAACTTGCGCTCGATCTCTTGGGCCATCGGCATTGGTAAGAGAGGTCCTGTTCATCATACTGCTTAGACTCTCCAGTCTTTGCCCGTATATTTCTGTAAGAAAGCTATTAACTCTTGAGGCGTGGGTAGTGCGGCGATCGCCCCAGGTTTCAATGTCGTCAGCGCTCCCATTGCGTTGGCAAAAATCAGCGCGCTCTCAAAGTCCGTAGTAGCGGATACTTGCCAGTTTTGCTGCAAGAGTTGATAGACCATACCCGCTAAAAACGCATCTCCAGCGCCTGTCGTTTCTACCGAATTAACTTGGAAAGCCGGGACCTGACCTGAGCCAGCCATCGCGTGGCGACATCCCTGTGCTCCATCTGTGATCAAGACGGTTGCAGCTGGAAACTTTCGAGACAAGACGTCAATGCTATCGGTTTGAAAGAGAGCGATCGCTTCGTCTGCAGAAATCTTGAGCCAATCAGCTTGATGCAGCCAGGGCAAGAGGATGTCCAAAGCTGTCTCAGGTTCAGTCCAGAAAGTAGGTCGCCAATTGACATCGATAATGAGGCGTCCACCTTGTGCTTTCACAACTGATGCCGCTTGCTGCATCGCTTCTCGTGTCTCTTGATAAGCCATGCCCAGCGTACCTGTAATGAGTACCGAAGCTGATTTTAGTAAGGCTAAAGGTAACTGTTGGGCAGACAAACGAGTATCAGCAAATGCAGCTGTGCTGCCGCCTATGAAACCGCCAAAGGCGCGATCGCCCTCTGCTGTGCAGCGCACTTCGACAATGCGAGTAGGATGGGGCATGGTCTGCACCCCTATGCAGTTGACCCCTTCTTGATTCAGCAGCGTTAGTAAACTCTGTCCATGCCTATCGGATCCCACGGCTCCTGTAAAGGCCACTGTCGCGCCTAAACGAGCTAAGGCAATAGCTACGTTGGCTGGGGCACCACCAGGAAAGTCGTTGCTTTCTCCACTGGCGGAAACCACGCGATCAATCAGTATCTCTCCCAGGCAAACAATCGTCACGACGGCTGTTGAACTATTCTTCCTAGTGCTTAATAAACTCGTCTGAGGACATAGTTGCCCAGCTCGACCAAAGCCTTTTGAGGTTCTGAGGCAGGAAGGTCTTGTAAACAAGCGATCGCTTGCTCAACATGCCGCGTAGCTAGTTCGCGAGAACGGGAAATGCCTTCGCTTTGGTGGACCATTTCAAAGGCTTGGTCAAAATCCCCATCTTCGGAAAATTCACGCTCAATCAAACTTGCTAAGTAGGGTTTCTCTTCTAGGGCAAAGAGGACGGGGGCAGTTAAATTCCCGCTTTTGAGGTCGGAACCAGCAGGTTTCCCTAAAACCTCAACGGACCCTGTGAAATCAAGAATGTCATCCACAATCTGAAAGGCAAGGCCTAAATTGCGCCCATAGTTGTAGAGGTTACCTAGTTGATGTTCAGAGAGGTTACTTAAAACACCAACTGATTTAGAACTGTTGGCAATCAAGGATGCTGTTTTGTAGTAGCTCTTGTCGAGGTAGGCCTGTAAGGTTAACCCGGTATCAAATCGATTAAGCCCCTGCTGAATTTCCCCCTCTGCCAAATCCATGATGACCTCGGACAGCAGCTTTACAACGGTGAGGTTGTCTAAATTAGCCAAGTACCAGGAAGACTGAGCAAATAGAAAATCTCCTGCTAGGACGGCAATCCGGTTGCCAAAGCTGCTGTGGACAGTGGGAACCCCTCGACGAACGTCCGATTCATCCACAACGTCATCATGCACCAGACTGGCGGTGTGAATCATTTCGGTGATTTCGGCCAAGCGTCGATGCTGTGGCAGGATATCAGCGTCGAGAGAAACAGCCCTCGCTAACAGCAGCACAATAGCAGGACGAATCCGTTTCCCGCCCGCGCCGAACAGATGCTCAGCAGCAGCATAGAGAATGGGGTGTTTAGCACCGACTAGGTTCTTTAAGTTTTCAACCAAAAGATGCAAATCGGATTCAACCGGAGCAAACAAGGAAGTAACTGAAAGCATGGATAGGCCGACTCAGGCGGAGGTTTACGAAATTTTACAGTTCTGCCCTTATTCTAAGCCAACCGTACCCCGTGATGGGAAATGAAGTAATCGGAACTCTTTATAGAGTATTTTGCTGCGATCTCAGCAGCGATCTCATACGTATCTTTACGGTTGCGGCCTGAGAGATTTAGGGATGCGGCATTGTAGATAGGCGATCGCGCTAAAGCCCTCAATCGGCTCCTCTAATTTTTAAGAGATTTCAAGCTCTGAAAATTAAACGCTAATTTGTGTCAAATCCTTGCCCCAAGGGCTGTCGAGAGGCAAGAGTCCATGCTATATTCTTTATTAAGATTTGAAGCAAATTGAATAGCACTGAGCTGAAATCCCGTTGTCAACTGAAGACTTGCTAGTTTTTTGATGATGGATACAGGTCAGTTGTCGTTTCTATCTGGGAGTTCGTTGGGCTGTCGCCAAACAAGTGTACTACTTTAGGCTAAGGGTGTTTTGGTAGCTAAGGCTACATCTTTTGCTTAATCCATTTCTTGTATTGCGTAAGGCAGGGGAGCTATTGGAATTGAGATGGCAGCTGTGCACACGTGAAGCAGTGCCTTTCATTGCAGTCGTTTGATTTCCTCTCGCTCCTGCCATGAACCTATCCCTAAACACTACCCTCTGGATCCTAGCTTTGGCCCTCGGTTATCTGTGTGTTGTCTACAGTGTGCTTTGGTGGGCAAAACGCACTGGAAATACCGGTAAGCGAAGTATTTTCTGATGATGAAATTGCTCGCTATTTTTACAGGAGGTTTCTCTCTGGTCTGACTCTACGTGTTCATTCTGCAGCCGTGCTAGAAAAGTGCTGGCCAATCAGAGCAGTCTATTTTGAATCACTCGAAATTTCTGAATCCATAGTCAGAGCGTTTGGTCAACTTCAAGCAATGTGATGCCTTCAAAGACCCCGTTAATGGTCTTGTATTCAAAGTACTGCAGAATTTTTTGGGACTATCGCCATAGTGTTGCGAATAAGTTCTTGGTATTAACATTTGATTTAAAGCTGGCAAAAGACAATCTCCGTTGATAATGGGGTCGCTGACTTCACTAACTACTATGTCTGCAACCCCGACCCCCCGTCAGATTCTGGAAACTCTGTTGCCACCGCTTAGAATGGCGGCGGGCTACTCTCGGCACATTCAAGCCAAAATTGCGGCCCAGCCTGCTAAGGAAGGACCGAATAAGTTCTCAATGGCGCTCACGGATGCAGACCTTTCAGTGCAAACGTTTGTTGAGGTAGCGCTGTTGGGCAGCTTTCCTAACATTCGCTTTTATGGGGAAGAATATGAGCAGTCTTACAACACGAAGTACTTCCGCGCTATTAACTTGGGGCCTGAGGGGGATTACTTAGTAACGCTTGACCCGATTGACGGCACCCTCTTTTACATGGACGGGTTTCCTAACTATCAGATCATTGTCACCGTTCTGAACGCGGATGGGTTTGAGGCCGTGTTGGCGATGAGTCCGGCAGAGGACTCTTACTATATGGCATTTCGAGGGAAGGGAACTCACGTTGGCAGGCTAGATCAGGATCTGGATGCTTGTCAGCCCCTTGAAATTGCGTCCAGCAACGCGCCAATATTTCTGGGGACCCGCATTGCACCTCTGAAGTCAAAATTGAGCGATCGCTACGAGGTTATCAGCGTCTCCGAGGACTATTCTCCCGACGTGCCAATTCCCAACGTAAACGGTGTTCTGAAGGGGCAGCTAGCGGGCGTCATTTTAGCGGCAGGTAAGTTCATCGATGGGGGAGCGCTGTCGTTTCTGGCTCAAGAGGCTGGGTGCATTGTCACCGATCATCAAGGGCAAAGATTACCCAGGCTCGATCAATGCACCGACTATGCTTTGCCAGGAGTGGCGATCGCGACCTCACCCGCATTGCACAGCGATCTGATCACAGCGTTAGACGGATTTCAATATTAGTTTTATTCCCTTGGTTTCCAGTTTCCCAATAGCTCCACTGCTCTCGCAGTTCCCTAGTGATCATCATCTGAAGAAAGGCGGGTGCAACAGGAGCGCGGCTGTTATCAAGGCGATGGAAAAACAGATAAGGACTAGGTGAGGATAGATTTAGTTAGCTACGTTTAACTTTAATACGACAAGTTAGTCGCAAATTTAGTCAACAGAAAATTGTGTTGTTCAATGGACTTTTGTCTGTTTTTAAGGTGGCGGTGGCAAAAGCTTTTCGTGTCAATATCGGTTTAAAGTAGATCAATTGTTTGAATCAATATCCAAACAATTGATCTAAGAAGTTAGGTAATGATCTTTAAGAATCAAATGACTGAAGGTATAGCCAAACTTTAACGGTACTTACTACACTTTATAGAATAGATAACTGATACGGTGAATTTTTTATTCAAAACGTTTCACTCAGAAAAATATGTAATTCTCTAATCTTTTTTTAACGATCAGGGAAGAAGACTGGGAAGATCTTCTTTGATGGAAGAGACAAGATGCAAAATACATAGGGTGTCTCTGAGAAGACCGACTGGCAGGGAATTTGAAGAGTGGTTTGCGTTTAAAAAAATACTCACCGATGTGGGAATTTCGGAATATACGCATTGTTGCAAGGTACTGATTGCTTTTCTAAGTAATCTCCTGGTAGGGATCGCACGGTCTTTTATGATTAATCTTAGTCAGTTCTGGGAACTCTTTTGGCAAGAAACAGGGCGACGCCTTCTGTGACTTCAGAAAAAGGGTTCGTATTCCATGTGAATGATGAGTTGACACCTTTAATTAGTCTTTAAAGCAGTGTGTCATTCATTTCCGTAAAGGCATTTATCAATGCTTTAATGCTTGAAATAGACTCGAAATAAGAGATCGTAGTCTTTGTTTGGCTGATGAATGCCACATGTGAATACAATTTTAAGTGTCTGACTTGAAGCTCCCTAATCTTTTTGGAACTCTTATTCTCAAGAAGTTTAGTTATTACATAATTATGACCTTATCTACTGCTTTACTGCGACACGAGTCTGCTGTTCAAGATGCTGAAGTGTTTCAGCAGTGCTCTATTTTACTGGCCGATAATAACCTTGATTTTCGTCAAGGGTTGCGATCGCTGCTGGAATTTTATAACCATCACAGTCCAGCACGATGCGTGATTGTTGGCGAAGCTGCATCTAGAGCACAAGCGCTACACCTAGCATCAAAACAGCGTCCCCGCTTGGTCATTCTCAACATCGAAATAGAGGACACTTGGGAATCCATCGGAGAACTTTTGAAGGAGTTACAGCAACTCGATAAAGCGCCCAGCGTGTTGTTGGTTTCAGAGCAGCGCGATCCAGACTATCTGTTTGAGGGGATGCAGGCGGGAGCGGCTGGCTACATTGCGAAGGATCGCATCGCCACGGAGTTGCTAGTAGCCATCAGCACCATTCAAGCAGGACAGATCTACCTTAGCCAAAGTATGGTCAATACCTTTTTCTATCTGTTCCAAGCCAATGCGAAGCAGGCGATTGAAAAGTGTAAGCTGCTCAAACTCAGTAAACGAGAGCGAGAGGTCCTAAAGCTGCTGGCCCGAGGAGAGTCTAACGAGGCGATCGCCAATGAACTCTTCATCTCTATTGCCACTGTGAAATCGCATTTCACTTCTATTTTCGAAAAGCTGGGTGTCAAGAGTCGAACGCAGGCCATTATCCGGGCGCTACGCTTGGGCTTAGTGTGATGAGCGATCATCCAGCGATCGTCCCTATTGCCGCCACGCTTTAGCGCTTGTTGCAGCAGTCTGTTCAAAACAGATTGGGATAAAACCAGTCAGAGTTCGAGCCAGCAGATTTATAGCAGATGTCGGTGTCTTCTTACTGAAACCATCTGAGTGAGTGGTTGAGGCTAAAACGAGGACGAAGGCCAGCATCTTTAAAGCGGCGATGGAATGGGGCAAAAAACTGTTAGCCTACATACGTCAGGATGGTAAAGGGCAGTGGATTTCTTTATGGGAGAAAAGCCCAAGGGGGAAAGCGCTCGTCTTGACAAGGATTACGGTTTTGAGAAACTCAATGAGGACAATTAGCGATGCCCACTACTATGTCTGCTCAACCGATATCCTTCCATGGCCCTGATATTGAGCTAATAGGTGAATTGTTTGCGGTTCACATTCAACGAGAAGTCTTTGGTTGGGTTGATAGCGTGCGGGTTGAGGTTCGATTTGAGCCAGAGACTTTTGAGCAGGCGATCGCAGAAGAAGCTTTTTTCCTTCATCCCGAAGCCTTCAAGGGCGACCTCGAAGCAGCACTAAATCGCGATCTTCCGGTTGATATTGAACTGGGTCTTCCCAAGGCCGACTGGCAATATCTGTCTGCTGACATTGTTTCTGCTGAGCAGTTGGGCGCGTTTCTGCTAGAAAGTCCACCCGACTCGCTCCTTCGAGACATCGACACCTGGTTTGCCTGGACTGTTAAACAGGCTGATGAACGATTTGATAAGGATGCGTTTTCTAAAAGTGGGTTGTCCACGATCTGGTCTCCACAGGTCAATTCCCCTCGACAGGGATCCTTAATGCAGGACCTTGCAGTGGGCCTTGCCTATGCCGGATTCGAGCATGAGCTTCAGTCGTCGGATGCTTTCTTTGTGGAAATGTGGACGGAGAATGGCACTTGGGTCTGTGCGGCGATCGTGGAGGGCCGCACGGTAGAACTACGGTCGGTGCTTCCTGCTGAAATCGATAAAGAGAGCTTTGAATCTTTACAAGAAGTGTTTAGTAGTCGTGACTCTGCGGAACTAGGAGGTGCTTTTGAGTTGAGCGCTGAAGATCAGCTATTAACATTCGGTATGAGGAAGACTATTGACCCCGAACCTTTACCTCCAAGGGCTGTTCAAGCTTTATTAGAGCAGCATCGAATGGCGTTCGACCAGCATATCCCCACCTTGGAGAGCATTTTAGGACCTATCTTTGAAGAAGAGACTGACATAGACGATAGATGATGCCCAAGTCAAAGGACAATGCGTCAAATTGGCAGCATCATTGTGAACTCAGTTGCAAATGTGGAAACGCAACTAAATTCACCTCCGTGCACATCAACCACAATCTGCCGAGCAATTGAGATCCCCAACTCAGGATCCCTGCGTACCGAATTAGAATCTTGTCCCCGTGTCAGAGCTTCGGGTAGCGTGTCGGTTGATATGCCTCCGACATTACCGCGAATGCGAACAATAACCCATGCTCTTTCTAATTCTGTCTTGATCTGAATTTGAAGCGGCATTGTGCCAGGCAGGCTAGGAATGGGAGTATCCTGAGTTTCGTCCTCTGCCACTGTGTAATGCTGATCAAAAGCGTTAATAATGCCGGTCAAGAGATTGGTGAATGCTTGATTGAGCTGCCCTGGAAAGCAGGGAATCTTGAACAAGTCTCCATACGTTCTCGTCACTTCAATAGCTGGGCGATCTTCCTGAGCTTTCAGGCGATGCTTGAGAACGAGTAAAGCACCATCAATCAGTTCATGCAGGTCAAAGTTATATTTTTGGTCTCGCTGAATATCAAGGCGATGAAAGATCTGTAGAAATTTACTAATAGCTGTAATACGACTTGTGCTTGACTGAATCGATTTGACTACAGCAGGTAAGTCTTGAGCGATATAGTCAAGCTCAATTTGCCTAGCATGCTGCTTAAGAATACTGTCGTTGTCAGGGAAACGTTCCTGATAGAGGGCAACGTGCGACAACAAGTTCTCTGCATATTCCTGCACGAAGTTGATATTGCCAGCGATACATCCAATTGGATTATTCAGTTCGTATCCAATGCCCGTCAGCAATTCACCAATCGATGAGAGTTTTTCCTGCTGTAAAAGTCTAATTTGTGTTTTTTGAAGTTCGTAATTTAGCTTATGAAGTTTTTGTTCTGCTATCTGACGTTGAGCAATCTCTTGCTTAAGCTGTTCATTTTGCTTTTGCAGCTTGTGCAAAAGATTCTGTAGTCTTAAATGGATAAGCACTCGGGCTAATACTTCCGATTCGTTAAAGGGTTTAGTGACGTAATCAATCGCCCCAATTGATAAACCTTCAACCTTTTTCTCACTATCAGTCAATGCCGTCATAAAAATCACAGGCACATCACAAGTTACCGGATTTTCTTTCAGACGACGACACGTTTCAAAGCCGTCAATCCCCGGCATCATGATATCCAGCAGAATTAAAGATGGCAGTTCTTCTAAGGCTAGCTCAATGGCGCTTTCGCCATCTACAGCTACCCGCACGGCACAGCCAGCTCCTTTCAAAGTTTGTGCTAGAACTGCCAAGTTAGCCGGATTATCGTCAACAATTAAGATGAATTCAGAAGCCTGTGTCATACTTCCTATTGCGAATTAGCAGAAGAAACCTACGTCTCTTTTTCGATTAAGGCTTTGAGCTGTTTAACCTGAAAGCTTTCTGCCATGGATATTACGGCATTAGCAAAATCACTGTACTGAGAATCTAGCTTCTGAACAACCTGGATCAGGGTGTCTAGATCACCTTTTCGAATGAGAGCGTTGAGCTCTATTAAAATTTCAGCGGGCGGTCTTATATACACATTTGGCTGAGACACAGTACCTGATTCTTGGGATCGTGCACGGGCTTGATAAATCCAATTCAGTTTGAGGTGTGCCTCAAGGAGGTTCAATAACTCTGTTGTCTGTACGGGCTTAGGTAGGAACGCAGAAGCGCCAGCTGCTATGCTCTTGTGCTTGTCTACTTCAAAGACGCTAGCAGAAGAAACAATAACAGGAATCGCCTTCAAACTGGGGTCACTACGTAAGCTAGCCAGCAACTCGTATCCATCCATGATAGGCATTAGCAAATCGGTAATCACTATATCAGGATAATTTAGTCCAATCTGTTCCAGCCCTTGTTTTCCGTCTGGCGCTTCAAGTATTTCAAAACCAACGGGTTCGAGTAGGTTAGCTATGACTGAGCGATTTTCCCAGCGGTCATCAATAATAAGTACAGTTTGCTTACTTCCTTCGTAGCCGACAACCTGACTTCCACTAGTGTTAACAGGTGGAATATCCCAATCTTCAGTCTCTGATAGCTCGACTTCAAAGCTGAACACACTACCAACGCCTCTCTGACTTTCAACCTGAAGTTTGCTGCCCATCATTTCGACGATTCGATTGCTGATCGATAGCCCTAAGCCTGTTCCGCCTTGCTTGCGATCGCTGTCACCAACCTGTTCAAAAGGCAACCATATTTTTTCTATCTGTGCTGGAGTCATTCCTACTCCCGTGTCTTGGACTTCAAAACGCAGGCGATGGAGATTAGCGTCGGTGTCACTTGCGATTAGGCGTATCCGAAAGTCAACTTGACCATCATCAGTGAATTTAATAGCGTTCCCAATTAAATTCAGCAAAACTTGTCGCAGTCGCTTTTCATCTGCGATCGCCCCGCAGGGCAAGGCCTCGTCAGCACTGCAATTAAAAATCAAGTTTTTCTGTTCAGCACGAACACGACAGATTTCAACAAGGCTCTGAATAAAAGAGGGTAAATGGAGAGTAGTGGGATACAACTCCATTTTGTGGGCCTCTATTTTAGAGAGGTCGAGGACATCGTTGATCAGAGTCAAAAGATGATTGCCGCATTGATAAATCACATCAAGCCCTTTCTGTCCCTTATCAGAAATGGATTCCGTACGACTCAAAATTTGGGCGTAGCCTAGGATACCGTTCAGGGGAGTCCGTAATTCATGGCTCATATTGGCAAGGAATTCACTCTTAGCCTCGTTTGCACTATCGGCAAGCTTGATGGCCTTTTTGAGCTCAATTTTCGCGTCCTCTGCTTCCTGAATGACCTGCTTGAGCATAGCTTCACGTCGTTGACTTGCTGTCTCCAGTTCAGCCCTAGTCCGCTCAGAACGAGTCAACTTTTTTTGCAATATTCGGTTCTGCCGTTCCAGCTTAGCGATCTGTTCGGCCAACTCAAGTTCAGGAGTCTCATCTGCTGAAGACATGGGCGTTTAGCAAGTACCTATCAGTACCGCCGTAAAAGTCTCGTTATGAAAGAAAGCTTTGCCCTGTTTAGATAGCGGGCAGATTTCACCATAGGCATGAAAACCAATATTGGGTAAGTTCCCCAAAATGGTTTGAGCAATTTGGTGCTCTTCACAAGCACGTGTGCCTAGCAGCTTCATACGGGAAGAGCAAGAAACAATCAAAGCAGCGCTGGGGCTTGTTCCACCATAGCTATCTAAGGCCCTTCTCAAAGCCTCTTCTGCTGCTGAAAGCAAGTCTTCAGTGTTCGTTTCAGTAAATTGAATTTTGGATTGTTCAGGAATATTGCCGAAATAGTCTATGCTGCCGGAAATTTCATCTTGATGACTCGGTGAGCGAACGTAAAAGCCGTCTTCGTCAGTCTCGAAAACAGCCACGGCCCCACCCCATGAACCACCCGCAAGTTGCGTAGACAAAGCGTTGCCAAAATAACGTTCGTAGAAAACCTTGACTGACTGACCGTCTACTTTATGCAGCGTACTTCCAATAGACTCAGTGACTGTTCCTTTGTGTCCAATAGGGTGCTGCCCGGTTGCCACACCACAAGAAACCAACAAATTACCTGAAAAAGTAAGTACAGTCACTGCATTTCTCAAGACCTGGTTACCAAAGAACTGATAGGTCTCTTTAAACTGCCAATCGTCTCCAGCGAGACCACCAAAAATAGGAATGTCCTTTCCCAAAGCTGTTCTGAGACCATCAATTACTGCTACACCATCAACCCCAATCCCTTCACCAACGACGTAGCAAAGCTTGATATTGTCTGCTTGCGTGCTTGAGACAGCCTGGTGAGTGGCGGCGGCGACATCTTGAGTGACGTTTGACCCCAAACCTGCCTTGAAATCAACTACATCAGAGCAAAACAACATGAGGGTTAAGGAGTCTTCCTGAAACCCCATCTCAGAAGACATTTCTCCTACGGTTGTGCCTCCAATCAGAGCAATCCCTGGAAAAGTCTCACAAATACGATTAAGGATTACTGCGTGCTCAAAATCGATCGCGCTAAGCAGAATACCAGCCTTAGGTGTCTCTCCTGCTAAGGCGTCTTGGCACTGAGCAATGATTTCTTCAACAGCTGCTTCAGAGTCGGGATCAATACTATGTCCTACAGCAACCTTAAACATACCGTTCTCAGGTGGGCAAATCGACGTTGGAGTTGCACTTACTCTATTCTCGCCCCGATTGTAGTTTCCGGCGATTCTTTTCTGCATGGCGGTGTTTTATTTCCCTAATCAAAGCATCTCAGATTAAATTTCAAGGTTAATAAATAATCACCGTACAAGTACCCAAAACGTCTGAAAAACCATTCAAAATCTAAATTTACTTGTTGTTAAAGAGACCCAGTAGATCCGTGGTTTCAACCAGCTAGCAGAACTTTTTGGACTTATCTCCACAATGCTTTGTGAGCTTTTCCATATCAAAATTTGATATGGGAGGTAATTATGCAAGTGCAAGTACTTAAATCGGCACAGCTGACGTCAAAACTTCAAAACTCTCTCAGAACTTTTGGCGGGAATTTCGGTTGTCTGCAGAGACATCCGTAAAACCTTTAGCTTTGCGCGTCTAAGCCTTGTTGATGGCGAAGCAGATTTGGCTTTGTAGCACGCTGGCTCTGATTCACGAGCGTGCCATCTTCCAGCATTGCTCTCAGCCATTCATCTCTGTCTTTGCCGGCATCAAACCCACTCACGTTCACAGCGTGCTTTTCATCTTGAAGAGCATTACCTTTACTTTTGGAGATTTTCTCATGCTTTCTAACGACATTTGGAACGCTCATATTCGCACAGAAGCGCCCTTGACTAGTTATCCGAAATACCAGTGGAGGTTGCAGCTTAATTTAGAGGGTTGTCCCAAATTTGAGGAGTATCGAACCGTCTCTCGGCACCTTGTGACTTATCAAGGCGCGAATCCTAAAATTTGCCCTTATGGCGATTCTGCTGCACCCGTTGCCCATTTGGAGAAAACTCAGACCTGGCAACAACCCAGGGATGCCTATACGCTCTCAGCTCTGCGTTTTAGACTAAGTCCTTTCAAGCTGCACAACGTTAAAAGCCGACCTGGCACGATGCAGGTTGGTATTCCGGCACCTGTGAGGCATCTGCACAAAATAGCTGAGGCTCACCAGATAGATGTCAATAAAGTGATCAAAGCACCTTCGCTGGCAGAGTTTCATATTTCACTGGCGCGGATGCAGCAAACGATGCGGGCGTACTACGTGAATGAGCTGCTTCCTCATATGACGGCCAATCCACTTGATGTCGGACTGCATCGTCATGAGTTGCCCGCTGAATTTGCCGATGATTTGGAACAGTATGTGCGCTTGCAAAACAGCCCACATCTGTTCTTTGATCTACTGCAATGGCTAGAGCGAGACGTTGCTAAGTACCGTCGGGTGGCGGCTTTAGCAAAAGAGGAGTTGACCATTGAACAGGCCATGATTCAGGTTATGCGGAGTTGGTGCGATCGCGATGGCCACCGTCGCAACAAACCTATTGTGTTCCCCATTGGGGTGCCTGTGAGCTATATTCAATCGATCCGTCGTAAGGATCAGCCCTTTATGACTAAGGAGTTTGGCTACCACTCTCATGGTGCGCTGAACCACTGGTTGCAAGAGCACATCTGGCGTCGGTTCTGCTATCGCTATCCCGACAAGCACAAGCTACATCCCTGTGGTTTTCTAAAGAAGTTGGGATCAGTACATTTCGCTTTCCCCGACACTATTTATGAATTGCACGTCGAGGAGGTTGCGAATCCAGCGAACACCCACTTTTGGGCAGTGTTGCAGAATTATCTGCCATTGCTGTCTCCCTGGCCTTAAGTTATGGCTTTAGCCTGAGGCTAGTGCACCCGATAACATCAAGTTGCTGAGTGCATAGCCCAATAGTTCGCCACTTTGTCTCAGCGGATTCATAGATATGATAAAACCCCACCCTCATTTTTGGGGGTGGGGCAATGGTTATCTAAGTAACCTGTACTTACGCGGCTTCAGCAGAATTTAGCGTCAGTACTAAATCGTTGAAGTCATTATCTGACAGGTCCTCGAAGGTCCAGACGGTGCCGTCGCTCTTGATGCGATCGCGCCCCGTCAGAACATCACCGATTGTGGCTAGATTATCCATCTCGCCATCGATCAGCAAGGCCGGTGCGTAGAACGTACCGCCCATCAGCGTCAGCTCAGCCTCAGTAGAGGTCAGGTTCATGACAAACAACTCGGTATCTAAGAGGTTAGCGGCTACAGCTTCCTCATAGCCTTCCTCTCCAGGAAGAAGACCACCGACAGTACCCTGCGCGTCTGTCTCATAGAACTTCAGCAAATTGTCGAATAAGGCTTCACGCTCCAAAGTGACGTTCACAGAAACCTCACCGTCAAAGCCTGTCAGGTCGATGATTTCGCTAGAGAAGGCAGCTTCTTCAGGGGAAACTCCAAAGAGCGTTTCGTACATCAGACGATACATATCGGTGTTGTCAGACGTTGCAGGGAGCTGATCCGCATTGAGACCGTATGCTTTGGAGACGATCGCTCCATTCACGTCAGTTAAAGACGCCCAGGCAACCCCGAAATCGAAGACATCACCATCAGCGTCAGGCGCACCCGTGACGAACGGCTCAAAGTTGCCGTTGTTGCTACCGTCAACGTCGTCTACTTCGACAGGTGTACCATCAGCAGCATCGCCGAAGGAAACCAGCTCAGATTGGACCCGTAGAGTGTTTTCAGGAACATCGCCAAAGCCACCGAGGGGCACATCGTCCACTTCCAAACCACCCGCATCGGAGTCAGCAGCCGTTAGGACTAGGGTGTTAGGGTCGGTGTTGTCGACGAAGTCGAGGGCAACTCCGATCGCTTCATCCGCCCGCAGTGTTGCTTCAATGGTGCCGACTGCGTTGTTATTGTTAGCGAAGTTATCGGAAGCTTCCTCTTCCAGTACCAGGAAGAAGCCATCCTCATCCTTGTCAAGGATAGGCAGAGCTACCTCCAGCATTTCAGCCACAGTTGGTGGATTGGGGTTAAGAGGAGGCTGACCGTAAAGGATGATGTCACCCTCTTCATCTACCAAGCCCTGGGCACGTAGGTTGTCTTCGAAGGTGTCGTTGTAGGTGTCTTCAGCACCGAAGATACCCAACAACATATCTGTTTCGTCAGTGTCTACAGCCATCAACTGTTCTTTAGTAAAGACAACGGTGTAGCCCATGGCTTCCGCTTCTTCAATCAAGTTGCGACCGTCTTCGCGAGTTCCCTCTTCACCGAAGAAACCAACGGTGCCAACAGGCAGATAGTCAGTTTCGCCCGCACCCAGGATAACGTCAGCGCCGGATTCAATAATCTCAGCAGTGATGGCTTCAGTGTCGCGGCGGCTGTCAACGTCTGCGAGGAAAACCCCTGTTCCTGGCTCAGCAATGAAACCAGAGTTGATGATACCGATCGCTTTACCCGCTTCCTGAGCCTCTTGCATGATGGTGTCAGGCTTACCGGAGAGTGAAACGATTTCTTCTCCACCTTCATCAACAGGCGCATCGAAACCGTAGCTGCCAGCAAAAGGCTTAACACCATAAGCGTGCACGACTGCACCGGCGTTAGAAGTTGCTACGACGCGATCATCGATGTGACCGAGGTAAACCCCAGCATCACTCATCTGATCCCAATTCAGGCGACCATCAGTACCGACAGAAGCAAAACGAGCTGCTGCATAGTGGGAGGGGCTGGTGCCATCGGGGTGGATGAAGATAACGTTGCCGGTATCTGCAGTGGGATCTGGGGCTTCCCGCTCATCGAGATCATCGGGAACACCCTCAGGTGCATCTAGTTCAACATCGAACAGGTTCTCGTACATCAAGCGGTAGATACCTGTGTTATCGATAGTTGCGGGCAATTTATCAGCGCCTTCACCCCAGGCCTTGGTAACAATGCTGCCAGCAAAGTCAGGCAAACCTGCCCAAAGCACGCCAAATTCAAAAACGTCGCCATTTTCGTCAGGCTGAGCGACAAAAGGTGCGGTATCGCTGCCAGTAGTCCCGTCATAGGGGATTTCATCGCCCGTAGGCTCACCGTTCTCATCCAGACGGGCTTGGGCAAAGGTCGTGCCGACAGTTTCGCCAGAGCGATCATCAATTTCTAAGCTACCGCCAGCACTGTCAGCAGCCGTGATAACGAAGGTGTCGGGATTGACGTTTTCGATGAAGTCGATCGCAACCCCAATGGCTTCATCTGCTCGTAGAGTGGCGTCGATCGCACCCCGTGCATTGTTGTTGTTGCCAAAGTTATCAGTGCCCTCTTCTTCAAGGACAATCATGAAGCCTTCCTCTTCCTGGCTAAAAACATCCAGGTCAAGAGTGGCTTGGAGCATTTCAGCAACTGTTACGGGGTCGGTGTTAAGGGGGGACTGGCCGTAGGTAATCAGTTCACCGTTCTCATCAACGAATCCTTCTTCAATGAGCCTACCTTCAGGGACATCGTTGTAGGTGTCATCCGCAGCAAAGATGCCCAATACGCGCTCGGTATCGCTGGATAAACTCGCTAACTGTTCGCGAGTGTAGACAACGGTGTAACCTTCTGCCTCCGCTTCTTCAATAAGGTTGCGACCGTCTTCACGGGTTCCCTCTTCGCCAAAGAAGCCGACGGTGCCCACAGGCAGGTAATCGATCTCTCCAGCAGCCATGATGACATTGACGCCAGATTCCACGATCTGAGCAGTGATGCCTTCGCGATCGCGGCGACTAACGGCATCCGCCAAGAAGACACCTGTGCCAGGCTCCGCAACGAAGCCAGAGTTGATAACCGCAGTAGGACGTCCGGCAGCGATCGCCTCTTCCAAAATAGTTGCGTCGTCAGCAGAACCTTCGACATTTTGTCCCTGTAATGCCGCTAGGGAAAGGTAATCCTCACCGTTTTCATCAAAACCATAACTAGGAGCGACAGCCTTGATACCGTAAGCGTGGACAACCGCACCTGCATTGGAGGTTGCTACAATCTGGTCGTCAAGGTGTCCAAGATAGACCGAAGACTTAGGAGCTGTATCCCAATTCAGGCGACCGTCTGGACCAACAGACTCGAAACGAGCAGCAGCAAAATGAGACGGATCGGCACCATCCGGGTGGATAAATATGACGTTGCTAGGCATAATTTTTAGCTGACAAATCAACAACACACAAACGCATATCGAAAGTCTTTCAGTGTCATCAGAAGCGAAAAACACTACAAAATCTCCTCGATGCTTGACCGTGGAAACCCTTAAATTTGACTTTCAGTATTGAGGTTTACAGCCTTAAATTATTTAAAGGATGTCTTTTAGTTAAGATGAAATTAATTTTTGGAAGTCTCTTTCAAAGCAGAGAGATTGATATGACCCAATAGGAGGACAAATACTTTTCAAGAGCGGCCTCACTTGGGACGAGCCAATCTGACGAGCCAATCTATGGGAGCTTTTTAGATCACTTACAAGCGCAATATCAACCCTACGAGAGATTGACAATGCTAAGTCATCTCCGCAAGAGCTTGAAATATGCTAGTAATAGTCGAAAGGTATTTAGGTAGGTTTCAGCCCTGAGCTAACAAATTGAGGGCTGGTGCAGCAATGCCCATGCTATTGGGCTTCTAAAACAAGTTGATGACGTGCTCTAGCGGTCTGTCGGACTTGATAGTGTAGGTTGGCTTAACATTTGGGAAACCCAACAAAACCGTTTGCAGTGTTAGGTTATCTCCTTCGGAAAGGCTCCGCCAACACTTCGTTCTACCCAACCTACACACACTCCCATTTTTAGCTTTGACAAAGCACTAGGACTGACGTAAATCTTTGGCGCCAGCTAATCACTATGGCTAGCTAAACAACACTATCAAACAAAGTATCTAAATATATACGGGATGTTGTTTGATCTTTTTTCCCATTCTGCAATAAGAACAAAGATATGGCAGCTGAAAAAACGCGATCTTGATCCCAGCTTGGGTGGCCATCCAAGAACTCAAATAGTGACTTTTGCAAATCTTCAGGAATTTCAGACAAGATGCAAACGCGACGATACATAAATGCTTCCAAATTAATTTCTAAACGTTTCAGAGCTGTCTATAGCGATCCGATTTGGGCTTTAAATAGGGTCTTCCAAGGAAAACCCTTATTCAAAAAGCCTTCTACTCTCAGAAATCATCTGAGATGGCTAGATCTTGTGGAACTACAAGCTGGCACAAACTGATCCGCAGATCTTTGCGCTGAGCTTAAATATTCAATCCACAAAAAATTTTTATTCCGTAGCACCCTATTGATCGAAGAGGTAGCCGTATGAGATTGCGCTTATATCGGACAGTGTTGATATAAAACCCTTCTCAATAACGCCTCTTTCTCAGCATTAGAAGTAACGCTCAAAACGTTATCTCTGTCAGTCGCTACATTGTGCAGTAAGGGGGGTACGACCTGTCAATAAAACACCTGTATTGCTACTAGTTTAGATTCTCTTAAGACTTAACGATGTCAAGCAGATTAGAAAGCAATTTGCTTTGCATTTCTTTAAAAAATAGCGATCGCTCGTGACCAGTGAGGCTGTGGAAATCAACTTTTTCTAGTAGCCACAAATAGACAGAACTTCGACGCAAGGGTGTGGATAACCTGTGGAAAAGCCAGTAAATTTGTGGAAAAGCTGCTAATCGACTGTGGACAAATGACCGCTTGATGGGAAAGTTCCTTTTGTTCTAAGCGAAGACAATTTTGGTAGAATGATTGTAACGTTTTGTTGCTGTGACGGTTGGCAAGGTGGTACTGTTGGCAACTCTAGGATCCAAAAACGTTTTCTCTGAAGTCTCTGGATTATGCAACGAGGGCGGCTAGTCCTAAATAACGGATCTCAGTAGGTGTGACTTCAAAACGGCAGGGAAGGACCTCTAATCCCTGTGCGATCGCTTTGCGCAGCAGCGTTCCATAAACTGGATCAGCTTTGTCTCCAGGTGCAAACGTGATGCAGTCTCCACGGTTGATGAAATAGAGCATAATGGCACGGGCATCTGGTAGAAGCGCAGTGAGTTCCTGTAAGTGCTTCTGTCCGCGAGTGGTAACCGTATCAGGAAAAAGAGCCAGAGTTCCATCGGCCCAGGTGGTGTTCTTCACTTCGACATAGATCGGGCGCCCATCTTCACCTTTCAGCAAGAAATCGATGCGGCTTTTGCCCTCTTTGCCGTACTTCACTTCAGGTCGAATCTCACTGTAAGCTCCCAATTCTGAAATGACGTTGGCGGCTAACACTGATTTGACGACACGATTAGG
Source organism: Oscillatoria sp. CS-180 (assembly GCF_028330965.1). Classification (GTDB taxonomy): domain Bacteria; phylum Cyanobacteriota; class Cyanobacteriia; order Phormidesmidales; family Phormidesmidaceae; genus Halomicronema. The sequence goes on from NZ_JAQMUB010000080.1 coordinate 39,104, forward strand.
TAAGGCCGTATTCGTTCCAACCCAAGTGGGAACGGTGTCATGAACTTCTGTCAGTTCCCAAGTGTAGGCTAGCTTGCGTTTGGGACTGGGATTGTGGGAAACCATCACTCGTCCATCTACGTGACAGACTCCTGTCATGGGGCCAGTGTTAGGGCAGTGGGCTGTAATAACTTCGCCGGAATCAAGTTCTATATCAGCTAAGAATCGCTTGTAGCGCTTCAGCAATTTACCGGGATAAAGCATCGGCAAAGCATACGACCAATTTTCTTTCATGAAAGCCCTATTCTTACAGTCACTTGGCTAAAAATCACTTAGCCGCGCCTACCGCAAGCAATCAAGGCAGTCCCACAGCTTACGTAAGGCTGGTACGTCACCTTACACTTTGAGGCTTCGCGTTAATTCTGTCTATGACGATGACTACAACAGTTGCTACTGCAATAGCGCTTGCCAAGTTGCAGGACCCACTACGCCATCAGTAGCCAACTGCTCACTTCTTTGGAAGTCCATGACGGCTGTTTCAGTGGCAGGACCAAACACACCATCGATCGCTGCGGTATAAAATCCCCTCGCTTTCAGCGTCTCCTGCACACGGGTGACGGCGGGTCCCCGCATACCCTGGCGCAAGGTCGGTAATTCAATGGGAGTTTCCTCTTCCTCTTTGGCCGTATCAGCTGCTTCTGCAGCGGTTTCTGGAACCTCCGGCGGGGTAAATTCAGTGGAGGGAGTGGGCAATAACTTCTCCCAGGTGGCAGGCCCAACTACCCCATCACTGGTGATACCAATATCAGTTTGAAAAGCCTGCACGGCTGCTTCTGTCGTGTCTTCGTAATTGCCGTCTATAGGATTGTTGAAATAGCCGAGTAGGGTCAGCAGAGCTTGTAATTCGGATACTGCGCTACCCGTGCTACCGATACGTAAAGTAGGACGAACGGACGCTTGAGCAATTTCAGTTGTTGCTGCGATCGCTTTACTCAATGATGAGAGGGCAGCCGTCATAGAGGTTGTTGCTAGACACAGAAGAAGCGAACAGCCTAGCCATTTCCACTGCAACTTTCGGGGCATAAGAGCACGGTTCATTGTTTCTAACTTCCTGATGAGACGGGGCAAGCGTGCAACACAGAGACAGGTCCTGTCCAATTGCTAGACAGCGCCGATACTATAGCAACAAATTCTTATAAAGTACCGTGGAGTTTGAGAGTAGGAAACGATTTCTATGGTTTCTTTTCGAAGCAGTCAGTTCAGAGCCTTACTAGCAGGACTGATCATTGCAGATGCCATGAGCCATCAGCAGCTACGCTGTCTTGTTCCTCTCTTTGAGGAACAGTCTATTGACTTAGGGTCCAGTTCAATGTCATCTAATACGGCTATCGTCAGCGATCGCTGGTGCCATCGCATCGTTGATCAACTATCTTCATTCTCTAGCGCAAATACGAACAAACTCATCAGTCCTGTAGAATGTCAGACGCTTCAGCAACTGCCGCCTACAGACAATCCTCTAGAAAGCTTGTTAATAGGAATTCCTAAGGTCTTGGCCGAGCTTGATCCCACCATGACGCTGGCGCATCACGATTCTGCTGAGGGCGCGATCGCTCTAGCGTTTTACCAAGGCATGATGGCTTTGCTCGATCGGGATCTAAAACGGGTTGAACAACTTGAAGCAAGTATAACGACCACTGCAACGACGACGACCGAGCCGTTAACTCAGATGGTAGCCTTGGCCTTTGAGCACGTTCTATCTGCCGATGGAGATTTTATCCTTTCAGTTAGGCAAAGCTTATATTCAGCATCTCCCCTGCCAGGTCTGCCCATTCTCGCGGGTATCTTAAGTAGCTGTTGGACGGGCTTGAGCGGTCTTCCTTTAGCGGCCTATGCGGAGCTATACGTCACCAGTTCCTCGCTCCGTGGTTGGCTACAGCCTCGCTGGCGTTTGACTGAAGCAGCTACTTTAGAAGCGTGGGCCACTGGGCTATGGCAGCAGTGGTCTGGTAGCTTGACATCAACGTCTTTTTCCTCGTTTGGAGTCGCTGTCCAACCTGTATCTATTTCATCCCCCGTCAAGAGCGGGTAACAACAAACTTCGGTAGCTAAATTTTGGTGCGTTTATAATGGCTGAACGACGTTGTATTCAGGTGCAAATCATCTTGACGTAATTATTCGACAGCTAGCTCCTCCTGATCCAGCAAAAACACTGTAGAAAAACTGACATTGCTTCCTCAATTGATACTGGTCTGCCTCAGTATCGGCGATTAGAACAATCGTCTATCGCAATTGCCGCAGAGTTACTCCTATTGAGCTTGCACCATGATGATCGAGAGCTTTTTCAATGGCACGCCAGTGACCGAATGTCCCTTTGAACGCGGATTGCAGCCTAGATTGGTGATGTGTTATTTGGGTCACGCCTTGACAAGATGACCATGAAAAAGATTTGGCAGTGGATTCAAGGAAGAGACAATATGCTGCGGCCACTGGAGGACCAGGACACGCAGTTTAAGGCTGGCTATTCGCTTGAACCCCCTACATCCAAGCGAAACATTAAATATCTCCAGGAGCTTTCTCGTTCTTGGGATTGGCGTAAGCCACGTCGTTTTTTTGCACCTCAACTCCCGTTACCTCCGAGCGTTAAGCGAAATCGCCTTAAATCTTCACCTCGGCAGCGGGTGCGTCCTGCGATCGCGCTTTCCGTTTCCGTTCTAGCGCTGACTGCGGCCATGGGACAGCGTTACTATCGTCAGCCTGAATTGCAGGTAGGGACTGTTTCTCCAAAGACTGCGATCGCTCCCTACAGTGACGTTGTTGTGGACCAAGAGACCACTGAGGCTCAGCGGACAGCGGCTCGCAATGGTGCAATTCCAGTGCTTGTTCCTGACCCTGACATTAATCAGCAGGTACAGAATTCGCTCGATAGCTTATTCGAACAAGCCAACATTTTGCGGAAGCAAACCGGTGAGTTTCCGTTACTGCCCAGTAGTGAACTCTCCACAACAACTCAGACCTATCTCCGTGAGGCACCTACTGAAGAGTGGAGTGCAGTATGGTCAATCGTTACAGCTGTTGCTGTGGATGCATTGGAGACCGATAATGCTCAGACGTCTCTGAATGCTTTGCTGACAGGGCGTGACGACTATCGCGAACTCAATACCCAGCAGCAAAGGGCTGCGAGGGAGCTCATTCGATATCAGCAATTGCAATCGCCAATGGACTTAGAGGGGTTGCAAATTATTATCGAATCGGCTCGAACTGATTTTCGTCGAGCGCTGACCGATCTGCGCCGTCTGACTCAGGCCGAACGGGGGTTGCCCTATGATCCGACGATGTTTCGCCTTTCGGAGAAAGACTGGAAAACGGTCCAGCAACAAGTGAGTCTTAATTTGGAACAAATGCTTCTGCAAGGGGTTGCAGAGGGTGTGCCAATGGACCTGCTTGAGATTGCTGTTGATAGTCGACTGCGGGGTGCTGTTTCAACAGAAGCCCACGGTTTGGCAAAAGAGCTGTTGGTTGCCGTTCTGGAACCTAATTTAGTCAAAGACCCTGAAAAAACGCGAGCTAAAGCAGAGGCCGCCGCCGATCAAGTGCCCGAGGTAACTATTCCCGTACAGAGTGGTGAGATTATCATTCGTCAGGGTGAAGAAATTGACCAGACGGCCTTTGTTTTGCTTGACCATTTCAACCTCAGTCAGCGTCGTTTGAATGTTTGGGGGCTCGTTGGCTATGGGGTCTTGATGTCGGGCGGGGTAGCCTTGTTTTTGCTAGTTGAACGAACCGTTCGTCCTGGTTTGCGCCGTCAAGATCATGTCCTGATTTTGTGTATGCTGCTGGGTGTTTCAGGACTGAGCATACTAGGCTTCGCTGTGTATAGTTTGCCTGCGTTGGGACTACTGACGAGTAGCTTTTATGGTGCAACGTTAGGCTCGTCACTGGTCGGCTTGGTGGCCCTCTTACTGCCAATTGGGACTCGCATTAATACGATCCCTTTACTGGCAAGTGCAGCTGGAGGATTGGTCTGTAGTCTGGTTGCACCTCAGTTGAGATCGCGAGAAGAACTTGCACTTCTTGGCGGTATTGTGGGGGTCATTCAGGGCGCTGTTTATTTGGGTTTGACCTGGCTCATGAGTCCGGTTTCTCTCACAACCTGGTACTTACCGCTCACGGGCGCAATTCTGCAAGGCTTCTATGGTGTTGTTTCCAGCGTAGTGGCGCTCGGCCTCAGCCCATACCTAGAGCACCTATTCGATCTAGTGACTCCCATTCGGTTGGCAGAACTCTCTAGCCCTAATCGCCCCATGTTGCAGCGATTGGCTTCCGAAGCACCGGGTACTTTTCAACACACGTTATTCGTCGCTTCCCTCGCGGAGGCCGCAGCACGAGCACTCTGCTGCAATGTAGAGTTAGTCAGAGCAGGGACGCTTTATCACGATATTGGGAAAATGCACGATCCGCTGGGATTTATTGAAAACCAAATGGGTGGACCCAACAAACATGACGAGATCAATGATCCTTGGGTTAGTGCAGACATCATCAAAAAGCACGTTAGCGAAGGGACGGTCATGGCGCGTCGATGCCGTTTGCCCAAAGCTGTAAGGGCCTTTATTCCAGAGCACCAAGGCACAATGCAAATTAGCTTTTTCCATCACAAAGCTATGGAAATGGCGAAAGCGGAGCCTAATATCTCGGTTAAGGAAGAAGATTTCCGGTATCCTGGCCCTATTCCCCAGTCGCCAGAAACCGGAATTGTGATGCTGGCCGATTCCTGTGAAGCGGCTCTCCGTTCTCTCAAGGAAGCCTCTCCATCCGAAGCATTGGCCATGGTTAACCGTATTCTCAAAGCGCGATGGCGTGATGGTCAGCTAGTCGATTCTGGTCTTACTCGCGAACACATGAGCATCATTGCCCAAGTCTTCGTTCAGGTTTGGCAGCAGTACAACCATAAACGTATCGCCTATCCTAAGAGCGTTTTGAATCCGGTGGCTGGCCGCTCTTAGAGCGATCGCTTAGAACGCTTAAATAACCAAGAGCCGCACGTAGAACAATGAACCAGCCCCTTACTCAGAGCAAGTTCCGGCGGTTTCAACAAGTTTGTCCTAGCCAGGTCGCCAAGCCGCTAGGATTTTTGCAGCATAGAGTGCTCCTGGCTTCATTGCGCGACAGGAGGAAGAAATGCGATTGAAGACTGATCGGCTCTTGATTCGAGATTGGCGGCCAGCAGAGGATGCAGAAGCTGCGATCGCCATTTACGGCACTTCCGAGGTGACTCAATGGATCGGCGATCAGTCCACTGACAACACCATCGCGGCAGTGCAGGCTAGATTACAGCGATACTGCGATCGCAGTTCCATCACGCCGGGACTGGGCTGCTGGGCTGTCACCGCTCAGAGCATTCCAATCGGTACGCTTCTACTGGTTCCTTTGCCGGGACGAGACAATCGTCCCAGTGGCAGAATCGAGATTGGCTGGCATTGATTCAAATGCATGCCGCTATGAGGAAAGCCCTCCTCTAGGATCGAAGGCATCTCGCAGACCGTCTCCCAGGAGATTGAATGCTAGTACCGTCAGGGTAATGAATAGACCTGGAAATACAATTGTCCAAGGGGCAGAGAGCGAATACCCACCTTTGAACGCATCCGAAAGCATAGTGCCTAGTTCTGGCGTGGGTGGCTGAGCACCTAGGCCAAGGAAACCTAGCCCGGCGGCTTCGAGGGTCGAAGTCCCGATCGCTAGGGTTGCCTGAACGGTCAGCGGCGCCAGACTTGCAGGCAAAATATGCTGAAAAATGATCCGGGGCGGTTTCGCCCCAAAAGCGCGCACAGTCTGGACAAATTCCTGTTCCCGAAGCGAAAGCACCATACTGCGGGTCAGGCGAATGAATTTTGGAATCTGCACGATACCGACGGCAAACATGACGCTAACCATGCTGGGACCGGTAACCGTCACGATCGCGATCGCCAACAAAATCGATGGAAACGCCAACATTACATCTGTCAGCCAACCAATGGCAATTTCTATCCAGCCCCGAAAATAGCCTGCTGCCAATCCCAACATTACCCCAATCATCAATCCCACGAGCACGGCCACAAGACCGATCACCAAAGAGGTTCTAAGGCCGTACCAAACCTGAGTCAAGATGTCGCGTCCCAACCCATCTGCACCAAACCAATGTTCTAAACTGGGGCCTTGTAGTCGTGCAGCATAATCGCGATCAGTTGCTGGATCATAGGGATTGAGGACGGGAGCCAAAATAGCAGCTAGGGTGATGAACACCGTCAGCGCCAGGCCAATCAGGCCAGACGTTGATTCCAGAAACCGCTGAACGGCTCGATTTTTCAGTAGCCGAGATGCGGGGTTAGAAGCTGTAGTCGTTGTCATAGGGACTATTCCGAGTTGACTGTGACAGACGGTTTGACCGAGCGAGTTCGCAGATACAAGCGCTGCTGCCGGCTCACAGAAAGGGTTACTTGTACTGAATTCTGGGGTCTAGAAAAGCATAGGAAATATCGATAATGAGGTTGACCAGAACAAAGACAAACGCGACAAAAACAACCCCGCCTTGTACTACCGGATAGTCTCGTAGCAAAATGCCTTCGTAGATCCACTTGCCAATTCCAGGCCAAGAGAAAATGGTCTCAGTCAAAATCGCTCCACCCAATAGAGTGCCAAACTCCAGGCCCACAATGGTGACTACTGGCAGCATGGCGTTCTTCAAGGCATGCTTAGCAATGACCCAGAATTCTAGGACTCCCTTCGCGCGGGCCGTTCGGATGTAATCTTGAGACAACACCTCCAACATGGCACTGCGAGTAATTCGTGCCAGGATCGCTAGAGGAATCGTACTTAGCGTCACGGCAGGCAGTACCAAATGCGACAAGATGTTTCCCAAAGCTCGGAAGTCGCCCTGAATCAGAGCATCGAAAATGAAAAAGCCCGTGACTGGCTCAAACGAATAACCCACATCGACGCCAATACGACCACTGGGTGGCAGCCACTGAAGGTTGACAGCAAAGAGGTAAACCAGCAGTAAGCCCAACCAATAAACTGGAATTGAGACGCCTAAGAGCGATCCGCTCATCATCAAATTATCGATGATGCTGTTCTTGCGGACGGCGGCAATGACTCCTGCGGGAATTCCCAAAATCAGGGCAATCAGCATAGCGACGACCGAGAGTTCGAACGTGGCCGGCCAGCGCAGCAAGATCTCCCGCCAAATCGGCACCCCAGTAAAAATGCTGGTGCCCAAGTCAAAAGTGACTAGGCTGCCCAAGAAGGACAGATACTGCAGCGGGAGAGGCTCGTTGAGGCCCATACGCTCTCGTAAAACTTCAACTTGGTCAGGCGTGGCGCGATCGCCGAGCAAAGTCACTGCCGGATCCCCTGGGATCAGATGGAGAAAAGAAAACACCAACAAGGAGATACCCAGCAGCACAGGAACAAGCTGAAGCAAGCGCTTGATGATATATTTACCCATCAGCTTTTCTCAACGGTCGAAAATAGCTCAGACCCTAAAGGACTGGGTTCCCACCCTGAAACACTGGCTCGTTGTGCCAGCAACGGTTGCGAGTGCACAATAGGAATCCGCAAAGCCTCTTCAAACAGCAAAGCATCGACTTCCTGATACAGAGCTTGGCGCTCTGCTTGATCGCTTGCGACTCGTGCCTGGTTGAGCAGATCAAAGAGTTCAGCGTTCTGATAATCGCCCAAGTCTTGAGTTGCACCTGGGCCAAAGTGAGCATAGAGGAAGTTGTCGGGATCACCATAGTCTCCGGTCCAACCCAGCATGAAGGACTGGAAGCCAGGCGCCGTATTTCGGTCTTCTAGATAAGCGCCCCAGTCTTTGGTTTGTAGATTGACTCGGATACCCACTTGGCTTAGCTCCGCTGCAAACGCTTCAGCAATTGGCTTAGGATTTGGGAAATAGGGGCGACTGACTGGCATATACCACAAATCCAAGTCAAAGCCGTCGGGATATCCGGCATCAGCAAGAGCCGCTCTAGCAGCCTCGATGTCATATTGATAACCTTCGACTTCATCGCTGGTGAAGTCAGCCATTGAAGGTGGAACAAAGTGACTGTCCGTTTCGCCTAGATCGCCCCAAAAGGCTTTTACAATTTCAGATTTGTTGATAGATTGTGCGATCGCCTGTCGGACCTCTGGGGATGCCAGTGGTTCATAAGAAGGGTTAAGGGCCAAGTAACCCACATTAAAGGAGGGGCGGAAAACAGCTTCTAGATTGGGATCGGATTCAATCTCCGTCAATTGATCAGGGGTTAGGTCAACGGTGAAATCAAGGGTTCCTGCTCGCAGCTGGGCTAAACGAGCTGCTGGATCTTCAACAAAACTAATCACTAGTTGTTCTGCTTCAGGAAGTCCTTCTTCCCAGTAGTCCGGAAAGGCAGATAGGGTGATGCGATCGCCGCTGGTCCAACTTTCGAAGACGAAAGGCCCTGTGCCGACAGCCACTCCTGAAGGAGTGCCATAACTGGCTCCGGCTTCTTGCATTGCCGTTGGGCTAGCAATACCAAAATATCCGGAGGAGATAGCAGCGGGAAAAGCAGCAAAGGGTTCAGCCAGTTCAAACTCGACAGTTAAATCATCAACGGCTCGAACATCGACCAGTGTAGAAGCGTCGTCTCCTCGAAAGCCGCCGAACAGGTCAGTCCAGATCTCGTAGAGGTTGCCTTCGGCACGATAGCCAAATTCAAACTCGGGATCCCACCAGCGTTGAACGTTGAAAACCACGGCATCGGCATTGAGATCAGTCCCATCGTGGAACTTAACACCCTCTCGTAGGGTAAATGTCCAAGTCAAAGCATCTTCTGACGCACTCCAATCAGTCACTAATTCAGGAGACAGTTCGGTTGTCCCAGGTTCAGTGCCAATCAGGTAGTTGTAGATTTGCCGCTGTACATAGATTGAGTTGCCATCGGTAATGTTGCCGGGAGTTAAGTTAACGGGTTGTCCCCCTGAACCGAAGACTAGAGCGCCTGTATCTGCTGGAGCAGCCGCTTCTTCTGAAGCTGCGGGTTCGTCAGCAACATCTTGCGCTCCTCCGCAGTTGGCTAGCACCAGGGCCAAAGTTAGTGCAAATATAGCCAAGACAAATCGCTGAAGATAACGTCGCAATAGCCTTCGTTTGCTCATAACCCTTACTCCTAAATATCAAAAGTTTCTAAAACTGACATTCTGCACTTAGCACAACATCCTGCATTTAGCCCTCTAACTCCTTGCCAGCTGGGAGCTTCAATCTTGAAAACCCTTAGCTCGTGGAGCAGGGAACCAAAGCAGTCAACATCAGCTCAACTGCCAGATCCTCCGAGTAAAACAGTTTTTTGATCACACTACCAAGCTGCCGCTAGGATTGACCGAACTTACCCGAATCTCTGAGCAGAAAAGTGAGTAAACAGATACAGATGATAGCTTGATGCCTGATTCATGATGCTGGTCAAGCGCAATGAGGCTTCTTCTGAGAAAAACGACATAGCGTTGCAATTCGCTGGATAGCCCAACTGGAGGGGAAATCAGGCTACCGTACCCGAATAACGACATACCTTAAACCTGACCATTGATAGATATTTGGGCAATGGTTGACAGATCCCTCGTTCAATTGCCATCACAGCATCTTAAACTGAGCCAAACAGATTTCTCTTGAGCGGTTTAGGTATCGTTTTCGTCAGTTGTAGTCATTCCAGTTCCGTTAGGACAAAGCGGCGAGCCATCTGGCGATGCGCTCAGCACTTGAATGCGACTGCACGCCTAGACGGCTAAAGCTGTGCAAAACTTTGTTTGTTTTAACGTCACCTGAGTACTGATATATGGCTTTTCCTATTCTTGATGTTCGCGAGCTCTCTGTTGCATTTGCGACCAAGTCAGGTCCGATTACTGCGGTCAAGCCAATATCCTTCACGCTGGCAGCAGGAGAGACTTTGGGACTAGTTGGAGAATCCGGCTCAGGCAAGTCTGTAACCTCCCTAGCGATTATCGGGCTGCCAGGACAAAACGCAGAGCTATCTGGAGAAATCTGGTTTCGTGATCCCAGTCAGCCTGAGGCAGACCCCGTCAATCTACTCAGGCTCTTACCAGAAGAGCGGCGGCAATACCGGGGAAAGCTCATTTCCATGATCTTTCAGGAACCGTTGACTTCACTCAATCCCGTTTATACCTGTGGTGACCAGGTGATTGAGGCCTTGCGATTGCACCAAGGACTGAAGAATGAGGCGGCTAGAGCAAAGGCCGTAGAGTTATTCGAGGAGGTCAAGCTCCCTGAGCCACAGCGAATTTTGGGGCGCTATCCTCATCAGCTTTCAGGAGGACAACAGCAGCGAGTGATGATTGCGATCGCCCTCGCAGGTAATCCAGCCGTTTTAATTGCGGATGAACCCACTACCGCTTTGGACGTCACCATCCAGGCCACCATTCTGGATCTGCTGCGCGAGTTGCAGTCATCCCGGGGGACAGCGATCATATTCATTACCCATGACATGGGGGTTGTATCAGAGATTGCTGACCGCGTAGCCGTGATGTACAAGGGCAATCTAGTTGAAATTGCCCCTGCCTATGACCTGTTTGCTCATCCTCAACACCCCTACACCAAAGGTCTGCTGAACTGTCGTCCCCGTCCTCAGCAACAACTGCAACGCTTGCCGACCGTTAGCGACTTTATGGAGGAAGATGACACTAATCACGATGGACCTACTCAAATTGTGGCTAAGGTTCATACAGCAGAGGAGGAAGCTGCCCTCCTAGCAGAAGTTGATCCTGAGAACCGAGAGCAGCGCCGTCAGGCTTTGTGGCACCAGGAACCGATTCTAAAAGTAGGTCACTTGACCAAAGCCTTTTCGGTACGGCGAGGATTCTTAAGCACTAAAGCAGAGCTGCGAGCAGTGGATGATGTTAGCTTCGAGGTCTATCCGGGCGAAACGTTGGGCCTTGTTGGAGAATCCGGCTGTGGCAAATCGACTTTGAGTCGTTGCCTACTGCGATTGATTGAACCCACTACTGGAACCGTTCATTTCGATGGTCGCTCAGTCTTGGATTTGAGTTCAACAGAAATGCGTCGTCTACGGCGGGAGATGCAAATCGTCTTTCAGAATCCCTATGGATCGCTTGATGCACGGCAGAGTATTGGTGCTGCCATTATCGAGCCGATGAAGATCCACGGTTTGGGGGGCAGCGAATCTGATCGACAAGCCCGTGCCGCCGATTTGCTAGAGCGAGTAGGGTTGGATGCCAGTGCCCTGAGACGGATGCCGCACGAATTCTCAGGTGGGCAACGACAGCGTATCTGCATTGCTCGAACGCTGGCTTGTGAACCTAAATTCATTATTTGCGATGAATCAGTCTCTGCTTTAGACGTTTCTGTGCAGGCTCAGGTGCTGAATCTGCTTAAAGATTTGCAAAAGGAATTTGACCTAACTTACATCTTCATCTCCCACGATCTGAGTGTGGTTAAGTTCGTGAGCGATCGCATTATGGTCATGAACCGAGGCCGCATTGAAGAAATAGGGCCAACTGAGGATATCTACAACTCACCTCAGAGGCCCTATACTCAACAACTTATTGCTGCCATTCCTGATACTGACCTCGATGCCATTCGTCAGCGGCAGATGGTACAAAGCTGATGCCAAATCTAAGAGCACCCTACGGTTTTAAGCTAGGCGTATCAACGGTGCCATAGAGTTCGGGCAAATCTCTTGAAGGCGGTAAGCTTTTAGCGTCTCTGGTTTCGATGAAACCGGTATAATACGCTCCAGTCTCAATTTCTAAAGAGCCAGCAACTACATCTCCTTCTAAACGTGCTGTACGGCTCAATGTCAGCTTGCCTTTTGCTACGACTCTGGCCTTGAGCACCCCGTGGACAACGAGATTATGGGCTTTCACTTCAGGTCCTTCGATCAACCCAGTGGATGAGATTTCCAAGTCACCTTGAACATCGACAGTACCGTGAATGATACCGTCTACTCTCAACATGCCTTCAGCATGCAAAACTCCTTCGAACTCTGTCTTCTGGCTGAGATATGTCAATAACGGTGCCGATTTGCGCCTGAACATACGTATTTTGCCTCGCCCAACGTCTAAACCAAACAACTCATTGCACAGAACAAGAACAGTCTTTGAATCAAAATACTCTTTTTTCTGTGCCCAGAGACACCCCGGTGCTGTGGATCAGTGAGTCTACACAGAGAATGCTTTCCTAATTGTAAAATTCCAAAGACCTTTCGAGAAATAAAAAACGGCTTACCTAGCAAGAACAAACGACCTATTCTACGGAGTTAATTCGAATAAGCTGATCCCTAACGATCCCTCCTCATTTCATTGCTATTCGGGCCGGTTATTTATTTCTCCGTATTTGTTACTGAAAAACCGAAGGAAAATCTAAAGTTTTCTTATGCAATAGATTTCTGGGATCACTATATTAAAGAAAGGCTTGATGGTTGAAAGGCTGACGAGAGGAGTGATCCCTGCTCTATAGAGGGGAAATCCGATTACTTCACGCGGGATAAACAGGTTAGGGCAATTGCTGGGTTCTTGGAGCGATCGCATAAGTGATTCGCTTTGAAGATCGCCTATGCCCAATTGCATAGGGGCAAGTTTTGGCGAGCCTTATGTGATCGGTTGTTCCTCACAGAGTACGGGGAATATTACGTCAGTATCTCCTCCCACAGCCCGACACTTTAAGAAATTCGGGGATAGTCATGGCAGTAACTAATTTAAAATCCAATCTTGACAACACGACAGTTAAATTCCGGCAATCGAGTGCGCGCACACAGCTAGTAATCCTTTACTACCTGGCGCAAAAGCTTCATAGGGCCTCTAAAGTAGCCACGCCGAGCGCTTTATTTTCGCAAAAGGTCCATGGAGTTCTTAAGCAGATTCAGCAACTTTCCTGCGAAGATCGGTATGTTGTGCTGGAGGAAATTTTGAGAGGAAGTCCGACCCGTCTGACGGAAGCTTATGACGAGTTGGATACGAATATGAGAATTGCTTTTTGGTATCGCCTTGCTAATAATCGTAAGGGCAATCTCTTGCCATCGATGCCCTATGGACAAAACTTGAATCTCGATCAAGAAGCACTACTCTCGGAACTGGATAGCCGCGATTCAAATGAATTAGTGACTTTCCTAAGAGAAGCGGTTGAGGCAGAGACAATGACGGCCTAACACCGTCGCTATCGAGAAGGAAGTTTGATACATGCCCCTTGACTTCCTTCTCTGTAATCATTGCTAGGTGGTTTATCGTTTTGCCTTAATAAGATTGGCACCGGCTATATTACGCTTTCATCGAAAATTCTTCTCGCTTACTTTCAAACAGTCCTAGTAGAGGTCCTGCAATCGCACCAAAGACGAACCCTCCAGCATGTGCCCAGTAAGCAATACCACCTTCCGCCATTCCAATGTTGGCAGGAACGTTGAGGCTAGCGACACCATAGGCCGCCTGCTGTAAAAACCAAATACCTAGATAGAACATAGCTGGAATTCTAATGGGAAAGAAGAAAAATCCAAGGGGAACTATAGTGAGAATTCGTACATCAGGAAAGCGGAAAACATAAGCGCCCATGACACCTGCGATCGCTCCACTAGCTCCCAAAGAGGGAATTTCTGAGGACATGCCAAAATACCATTGCGTCATTGTTGCTAGCGTGCCGCAAATAAGGTAGAAAAGCAGGAATCGGATATGCCCTAATTCTTCTTCGACGTTATTACCAAAAACCCACAAATACAGCATGTTGCCAGCGATATGTAAAAAACCGGCGTGAATGAACTGTGCTGAAATCAATGTGAACCATTCATGCACTGTAGAGAGCGTGATGCTTTTCCAGTGCAAACTGCCCGTTAACTGCTCGGGCACAACTGCCCAAGACTGAAAAAAATCCATCAAGTCTGGAGGCAAGAGCGTTAACTCATATAGAAAAACCAGCACGTTGATCGCAATCAATCCGTAAGTGACATACGGTGTAATCTTGATGGGGTTATCGTCTTTAAGAGGTACCACGCTGAACGCTATTGATTGACAACTTGGGTCAACTTACCAAATGGGTCTTCAAGCGAACAGTGTCCTTGGATAGATTAGAGAACGATTCATCCATAGGTTTTGCTCCATTCCGCCTTAAGAATGTCACTCTTAGGGAATCCTTAAGAGTCTTCTGAAAGCCGCATTATTAAGCTTGTTTCTCTCGCTATGACTTTATTCTTGATACCTTCTAAAGGTCCTCAAGATTATTTTCAGTGGCATCATATTGCTCAAGTTCAGTTTTTCTCTTGTAACCGGGAAATATATAGGTATTAGAGAAATTGAAGTCGTTAGGATGATGGAGGTAACAGGATAAAGAGGCTATTGAATCAACCTTTGGGTGCTTTTGGTAATGGGAATTCCGCTGCGATCGCTCCTGACAATTCCATTTCTCTTGCAGTTTATCAGCATCACTTCTTTAGCAGGCTTTCTCTCACACTGGAGCGGACAGCAGACTATCAGAGAAGTTGCTGATCAGCTAACAGAAGAAGCAGGAAATCACGTTGTTTATGAGCTTGGTACGCATCTTCAAGCTGTACGAGATATTAACGTTTCTCATGCCGCAGCGATACAGTCTGGATTGATCACCTCCGACAATCTTGATCAGCTACATCATTATCTTGCTCTGCAGCTCTTTAAAAACAGAACTATATCGGCTCTCATTTTTGGAACAGCCCAAGGTGATTCTAGAGCAGTTTATCGAACTGACGAGACTATTGAGATTACCAAAACTATTGCTCCAAATGAAGTGATATTCAGAGCTAGCATTGCAGATCAAAATAGACCTTTGGAAAGACGGATCTATAGCATCAACAATGAAGGAGATGTTGATGCGTATCTTGAAACCACAGAAGCTATTGATGTTCGCAGCCAACCTTGGTACCAAAATGCTGTCAGCAAAGGTCAGATTGGATGGAGCGATTCGTTTCAAATCGCTGGTACAAATCATTCAGGCATTAGTGCATACACTCCGATCTATGATCAGGATCGCCGGCTAGAAGGCGTCTTTTCTGTCAGTATTAGCTTTTGTAAATTCAATGAACTGCTAAAACGGACAAGAGTCAGCAAGAACGGAAGAATAGTTGTATTTGAGCAAACGGGTTTGAAGATTGCTGATTCCAGTGATAAAGCTGTCTATCGTGACGAGCAGGCTTATCTTACTGAACAGTTATCTAGCCATTACACTGTGCAAAGTTCTGACCCGGTTTTAGACATAACTGCTCAGTATCTACAACAAATATCGAACGGCAACGATAGTATTTCATCGGGTTATGAATCAACTATCCGGGTTCAAAAAGAGCTGTATTTTCTAAAAATTTTTCCTTATCAAGACCCATCGGGTTTGGATTTGCAGATTGCTGTCCTATTGCCCCAATCAGATTTTGCTGGTCAGATTTACGCGGATGTACGCCGCTTGATAATCTTCTATGAAATAGCATTAGTGAGCTCTTTTGCCTCAATTACTCTAGTTGCCCGCCGCATTACCCAACCTTTAAGGCGTCTTATTTCAGCAGCTCATGCCTATGCGGCTGGAGGAATTCCTCAACCTTTGCGGCCTATTGCTATTCAAGAAATTGAGTCTCTACGACTGGCTTTTGAAAAAATGATGGTCGATTTAGATGCTCAAAGGCAAGAAATTGATGTCTTTCGCACCCAATATGAACAATCGCTAGAGCACCAAATTGCTGAACGGACATCAGCATTGGTCAATACAACGCATCAGTTGCAAGCGGCCCAGCGTATTGCTCATGTTGGCAGTTGGGAATTAGATATCGCGACTCATCGCATGACCTGCTCTGAGGAGTTATTTCACGTCATTGGACGTTCTATGGAGGAAGGAGAGCTGACAGTTGATGAGATCCTGAAAGCCATTCATCCGGAGGATAGAAAGGGAGTTCGTCAGGCCGTTGTAACCGCTATTTCTGAGGGAACTGCTTATGATATGGAATTGCGAGTTCTAACGCCTGATCATCAAACGCGCTACTTGATCAATCGCGGAGAAGTCTTGTCAGATGAACGAGGACAGGCTTTAAAGTTAGTTGGAACAGCAACTGATATCAGCGATCGCAAAAAAAACGAGCTGATGCTTCAAAAGCTGTCACGAGAACTATCAGAATGGCGAGAGCGCTATGAAATTGTAATTCGCGCTGGCAAACAAACTATTTTTGAATATGATCTCTTGACTGAGCGCTACACTTGGGACTCTAACTTCCAAACCATCCTCGGCTACACTCCTAAAGAAGCTCCTCAAACATTGGTGGAGACTCAAAAACTTGTTCACCCAGACGATTTGCCACTGCTTCAAAGAATTCGCGATCGCGCTAGCACTATCTCAAAGCCCTATACAGTTGAAGTCAGATTGCAGCGGAAAGATGGGGAGTACGTTTGGGTCGAAGATTCAGGAACAATTCAGCGCAATGAACAAGGGCAACCGATCAAAATTGTTGGTTCTCTTAAAGACGTCAGCGATCAAAAAGAGGCCGAACTAGCCTTACAAGAAAGCGTGTCGATGTTGCGGCAAATAACTGAAAATCTGCCGCTATTTTTCGGCTTACGAGGCGTGGATACTAGAGACTGGCTCTACGTCAATTCCGCGTTCGAAACAATTACCGGCTATTCAACTCGACACATGTATGAAGATGCCGAGTTTTATAAAAAGCTGGTTCATCCAGAGGATTTACGACCGCTAAGAAGGAAAATGGCGGCTAGAGCAACGCATCAACCCAGAGAGCAAACGTTTCGCATCATTAAAGCTGACCGGAAAAGCATTTGGATTCGTATGGTCGAGTTTCCGGTCTACAGTCAGCAGGGAGAAGTTTCACGAGTTGCCGTGTTTGCTGAAGACATTACTCATCGCAAACAAGCAGAGCTTGAGCTCAAACTCTTGAATGCCCAACTCCAGGAATTAGCAACTACAGATAGTCTGACAAAAATCGCTAATCGTCGGCAGTTTGTTGATCGATTACAGCAAGCGTGGTTGCACCACCAGCGCGAGTGTCATTCCCTGACACTAATCATGATTGATATTGACCACTTCAAGAATTACAACGATTGCTATGGTCATCCAAAAGGAGATCAGTGTCTCTTTAAGACCGCACAACTTTTACGCAGATGTGTTCATCGTCCTGGTGACTTAGTTGCCCGCTATGGAGGGGAAGAATTCGTCATTCTGCTGTCGAATACCCAAAGAGAGGGGGCAATCGCGATCGCCCAACGCATTCAACGAGAGATGAAAAAGCTGGCTATTCCTCATCAGGCATCGCCCATATCTCCCATCGTTACTTTTAGCTTGGGAATCGCGGTTATTCGTATGCCTAATGCCATCGGGTATGAGCGGGCGATCGTCGAAGCGGACAAAATGCTGTATCAAGCTAAGCAAATTCGGAACAATTACCGCGTAGTTGAGGTCGATTAGATAGACATTCTGTTTCATCTATAACTGTAGACACGGCTTAACTGAGAAGAGGATGTGACTAAATAAAAAGGATTTCTTCCCTTGTGCCAATTTAATGTGACAGTCACCAAACTGCACTTTTCTGCCTAGAAAGATAAACTTCAACCGCTATCGTGAGATTATTCGTAGGTTCACCATAGGTCTGCTATGCTGCTTGCTCAATTCGCTACTGCTCTTGCCGCCATTCCTCTACTGATGCCAGGACCATCG
Organism: Oscillatoria sp. CS-180; assembly: GCF_028330965.1. GTDB lineage: Bacteria > Cyanobacteriota > Cyanobacteriia > Phormidesmidales > Phormidesmidaceae > Halomicronema. Next base: position 56,763 of record NZ_JAQMUB010000080.1, read on the forward strand.
GCAGTAGAGATAGCACAAAATACTGATCCCTATGCTAATTGGATCTACCTTTATCAAGACGTTTTTCAGAACAGTGCTGGTCAAGAGGTTACTCAGCAATGGTGGCTTGAACCTGATGTTCAGCGGAGTAATCTGCTCAACTTCACGCTGCTGGCTCGGCGATCGCCTGTTAGCGACAACGGCACTGCCGCCGCTGTTTTCGATTACGTGGCAGATTGTGAAGCGATGAGCTATTCCATCGAGCGTACTGAGTTTCTAGACGGCAACAATACGACTTTAGATGTGCAGACATCTCAGAAAGTTATGGAATCGGCTAACCCCGAAAGTCAGTTCTACACCGTCTTGAACGATATCTGCAACGGTATCTACTAGATGCAGGGTTTTGCTCTCTTCAAGACAACGACGTTAATCAGAGTTGATTACTGGATATTCAAGTTTTGAGCAAAATTTGAGTATTCAGAAACGAGTCCTCTGCGAAAAGTGACTGTGCTACTTTCGAAGTTGAACACTTCCTCACAACTGCTATCAGAGCGCCTTACTGTCGTAGGCGTCTGTTGTTCGATACTTAAAACTTCTGCTCGACTTGAACCTAACCCCCAGGTTGTTGATGACGATACCTCTTCGTGAAAGACCAATGGCGACATCGACACCTGTAGATTTCCAGACAGATTGTCATATCCCACAACACGATTGCCTTTTAGCTCAACAAAGCTCTCGTCATAGTGCAGAGTTACCACGTCTTTATAAGTGCTGGTGCGAGTCGGTGTTCCTTGTGCCTGAAACACAGCTTCTTGAGAAGAGCCAATAGACCACATGTCTGCTTCTGGCTGAATAGACAGCGCGATTTGGGCATCACCCAGAACGCTTAAGTTAGTGTCCGGATCGCTAAAGTTTGTGACGTAACCATTTCTGAGCTCAACAGTACTGTTGTCGTAATGAAAGATTTCCTTGCATAGCGTGTTGAATTGGCTGACACGCTCTGGCATTCCCTGAATACTGATAACCAGTTCGCGATCAGAGCCAATAGTCCAGTAAGGCTGTTTATTAAGGCTGCCAGGTGGGCGAGAGGCCACGTTACTTTTGGCATAACTTAGATTGCGTGTATACTCAACCAACTTATCTTGAGCGATCGCATAGTTTGGATTAGATGATGGAACAGATCGCATGTTATTGATGGCCTGCTGCCATAAGACTGCAACTTGGCTCCAGTCTTCTTGAAATTCCGCAGTCTGTGTTAGCTCAGCCGCGTTCATCGCGCGATTAGATCCTTTTTGAAAAGGATCCTCTTCAGATAAATTTTGATTCTGCGCTACTTCCCACCGATTTGAGAGCGGTAGTAAAGAGTAAGCACCCAAAGTCAAGCCAACGCCGATACTGAGACCCACAAGGGTCCACACCAATCGGTTGCGGACAGTCTTTCGTCGACTTTTGAGCTCAAAGGTATAAAGAGGCTGCTGAGGCGGATAACCTTCAAGTTCTGGGTGGCGTTTTCTAGGCATTTATTTTCTCTAATGGAAATAAATAAGGAGGCATATCTACAGCTTCTCTTTATAAGTATGCAAATCAATCGTCCTCTCCAACGGTGATCTAGCCGAGAAAGCCGGTCGAAGGCAGATAGAGAAGCGTTTGAGCGTCTCAGAGTGCGTTAAGACAAAACCACGGCTATTTTAGCCTCATCGAAACGTCTGATGACTGACATGCAAAGGAAATCATTACAAGTGCTTTAAAGACAATGCCAAAGTGAGTTAAGCGAAATGCTGAGTTGAAAACCTGACAAGATTGGATGATTTTTCTAGGAAAAACTTAGTCCTATTGATATTGAACATAGGCCATTACAGTGCTGTGAACGGACTCCATAAACGAAGGAACCCGTAAACATCAGCTCTGAAACTAGCGTTGGAAATCAGCCTTATCATCTTTACAAAACCTCAAGTATTCTTCATGCAATAAACTTTACTGTTTCTTTAATCTTTAATAGGTATATGCCTCAAAATTCGCCGATTTATGATAAGCGGGATAAGTTGGTCAACGGTAACAGCACACCATATCTATCCGTAAAAACGAGTAGATTCCCAAGTTCATCAAGATACTCTCCACGCCTCTTCTACTGTCAGAAAATATTACCCTGTCTAGCTGCTATGAATTTGGGGCTATGTCCGCCAGTACCTTAACGGCTCACAACATCTAAGTGTAAGCACAGGGCTTTTTGTGAATTTGGCATCACAGGAAATATACCGAATATTTTTCTTCTAGCTGGTATTATTTGATGCTAATTGATATTTTTTAGGCTATAAAGTTCCTGTGAGCCATGCATTTCCTGGACTTTGGGTTCAGTGAGCTTCAGGACAATCTTGCTTTAGCTATTAAGTGAACATGGCTCTATTTCGGGGTAAGGAATTAAGCTTTCCTCCTCTACCAAAAGCTGTGTCATTCCGTGAAAATATGCAAAAGTACTTGATCTTGTTGGGTGGAACTCTATTAACATCTCTGAATACTTTTGTTTTTTCACCCAGTGCGATCGGCGGGCACTTGCACTACCAGTTCAATGAGCAGCAGAACTGGCAGACACCAACTTCCGTTCGCCCTATGCTTGCGCATGCTCGGCTGTTGAATACAGTTACTCAGGTTGTCAGCATCACTTGGCTGAGGGAATTACCTCTGACGGCAAGTGAATTGGTTGATGAATTAGAGCAGGCTGTGATGAATAGAGAGACCTCAGCTAACAGCAGTAACTCACGCCAGCCGGAGATACTCAACGAAGATGATTTGGCGCTGTCAACATTTTCGCAGCTAGGTCTATCAGAAACGAGCGATCGCAGTTCAGCATTTTCTGTTCCTCCTCTGACGATAGATGAAAAGGATGCAGAGGTAGCTTTTCAGTCAGGTGACTTGGACGCCTTTGACCATTTGACCGACCCCCAGAACTCGCTTGCAGAATTCAGGTTAAAGCCCCTCGATCAGTCAACTTTTGAACAATTCTCTGATAGTCCATTGTCTGAGACTTCTACACCTTCAAGCACCAGCAGTATTGCCAGAGGCATTGATTCAGAAGGCTTAACAACGGAAGGTCGTACACAAGTTGCTCCAGGGGGTGGAGAGCATTGGTTAGATGATCCAACCTCTGCTTGGTGGTAACCCAGAATTAGAATTCAGCCTCTATGTCAGCGTATAGGCTTCAGTGCTCATATTATTCAGGTAGAGACAATTGTAAATTCTGGATGGTTTTCGATCAAAAGGTTTGATTCATCCTTCACCTTTTCGCATTCAGTCATAGCTCTCAGCCAATAGATTGTGGCAGAGAGAGCGAAAGTGGTCGCCTCGGGCTTCAAAGTTAGGATATTGGTCGAAGCTAGCGCAAGCGGGGGAGAGCAAAACGGTCTTGGGTTCTAGGGTTGGAACCAGCTCGACGCTACGTTTAACGGCTCGGTCTAAGGTATCAAATATCTCGTACTGACTGAAGCCCGTTTCATGCAATCGCTGAGCAAAAAACGGGGCAGCGCTGCCAATCAGCAGAACTTTGACAACTTTTTTGTGGATTACCTTCAGCCAAGCCTCATCATTGCCCTCTTTAGCTTCCCCACCGGCAATCAAGATGGTGGGTGCACTGACAGCTCCTAAGCCCACTTCAGCAGCATCATAGTTGGTCGCTTTGCTGTCGTTGATGAAGTCTACATCCTGCCAGGATCCAACCCGCTCTAATCGATGTGGAACCCCTGGAAATGAAGCAACACCCCGAGCGATCGCCTCTGCTTCAATCCCAGCTAAATGGGCTGCAGCCACTGCCAGCAAAAGATTCTGCTGATTATGATTGCCTACCATATTCAATGCGTCAGCCCTAACGATTGGCTGAGTCTCAACGGTCACCCAACCGTCTTCAATGTAGGCTAATGGAACTAGGGGGGCGATCGCACATGGTCCTTTCACGCTGGTCCAATAGGCGTTTGGAAATAACTGCGGGGCATTACCTTTCAGATAGGGATCGTCCCCATTCAAGACGACCTTTTCGGAGTGGCGCAGCAGTTTCGCCTTGATGCTGAAGTAATTTTCCAAGGTTTTATGACGTGCTAAATGATCGGGAGTGAAGGTCGTCCACAGCCCAATCCGAGGCGATAGCGTAGAGGATGCTTCAATTTGATAACTGCTGAGTTCTGCAACCACCCAATCGGGAACGGCGGACTCCAATGCAAGATCGCACGCGGCATAGCCAATGTTGCCGCAAGCTGGCGCGTTCAATCCTGCGGCTTGAAAGATTGCAGCGGTTAGAGCAGTCGTCGTCGTTTTACCATTTGTGCCAGTGATCCCGACCCATGGACGATCGCTGAGGCTACGCCACGCTAATTCAGCTTCTCCAATGACCTCAATACGCTGATCTCGGGCCTCGATTAAGGCAGGAATGTCCCAGGGAACGCCGGGACTGACCACAATCAGACTCGTTTCTCTATCCGGTGAAAAGCAGTATCCTGTTCGAACGGTAATCCCTTCGGACTCTAATTGAGGAATGACGTCACTCAATAGGGGAGCAGTGTTGCGATCGCTGAGCACCACTTTCCAACCTTCCCGTAGAAGCAGGCGAGCTGCGGCAATCCCTGACTTTCCTAGACCAATGACGTGAGCACAAGAACTCAAGAACGAAGACCTAACCCTGATTAACTTCAGACATCAAGATACCGGAAAAGGGTTTTTCTGGAAACTCTGAGACAGAGGATCGAGCTAATCCGATATTGCAGGAGCTATGAAGCAATGGTGAGTTAAAGGCGCAGAACAGTAACTTTGTTTAGAAACCAGTGAGCAATTGCCACAGCGTTGTTAGGGAGACGGGTTTCAGTTCTGTTACTCTTTGACGATTTGGCTGAAGTCAGCTAGCACTCTGGCGTGATTCCGCAGTAACCCCAAAAGATTCAGTCGATTTTGCTTAATTGCAGGATCCTTGTCCATCACTAGAACGCTCTCGGGACCATCGAAGAATCGGCTGACAACTGGAGCGGCTGCCTCTAGTCCTGTGACTAATCGTTGGTAGTCGCGATCTTGTTGAGCTGCCTTGGTTTCTGGCAATAAAGCTTGCAGAGCCTCTAGGAACGCCCGTTCAGAGTCTTGTTGAAAGCGATCGGGATCAACCACTTTTACCGGATCAAGCGTGCGGGTGTCCAAATCACCCTGCGCGGCAAGACGCGAAGCGCGATTCACTGTTTCATAGATGCGCTCAAGGATACCGTTTTGGCGAATGTGCTGTAGAAAGGTTGCGCGATCGCGGACATCTAGCAAATCCATGAGTGCCCGTTGAGCATAATCGGGATCGTTTTCACCAACTACTGCATTGACTAAATCGTAATCCACAGTCAGGTCATCTTGGAGCAAAGTCTGTATTCGCTGCAGGAAAAACTCCTGTAGCTGAGACCGCAGAGGCTCTGGACTGTCGACCGCCAGCGCTGAGTTTTCCACAAAAGCCGCGACAATTTGGTCTAGCAATGCCTGTAGATCAATTTCCATATTGGCGTCCCAAGCAACCGTGACAATCGCATTAGCAGCCCGTCTTAGAGCGAAGGGGTCTGACGAGCCAGAGGGCAACATCCCTAAACTGAAAATGCCGACTAGGGTGTCTAGCCGATCTGCCAGGCCTAAAACCTGACCTAATAGGCTCTTAGGCAGCTTGTCATTCGCTCCACGCGGCAGATAATGCTCAGATATTGCAACGGCCACCGCATCGGGTTCACCACTATGACGGGCATACTTCTCACCCATCACGCCTTGAAGTTCCGGGAATTCGCCTACCATCTGTGTGACTAAGTCAGCCTTACAGAGATAGGCAGCCCGCTGAAGCTGCTGGCTCTCTGCTTCACTGAAATTGAGCTGAGTTGCAATTAGGGCGGCGATTGCCTGAATGCGTTTCACTTTCGCTCCCATTGAGCCAAGCCGTTCTTCAAATGTGACTGCATCCAGCTTGGCGACGAAAGAGTTCAACGGAACGGCGCGATCAGCATCGAAGAAAAACTTGCCGTCTGACAGACGTGCTCGAATAACGCGACCGTTACCCTCTGCGATCAGAGTAGATTTTGATGGATCGCCGTTAGAGACAGTCACAAAGAACGGTAAGAGCTGATTGGCCTGAGTTGGGTGGAGAACAGGAAAATACCGCTGGTGACTCTCCATCTCCATGACAGCGACTTCAGACGGCAATTCTAGAAACTCAGGCTCGAACTGGCCGACAACCGCAGTTGGCCATTCCACCAAGTTAGCAACTTCACTCAGCAAATCCGCATCAATTCTGGCAGCCCCATCAACGGATTGGGCTGCCTGTTGAACTGCTTTTTGGATTTGGGTTTGGCGCTGCTCAACACTGACCTCCACAAAGGCATTGCGTAGCTTCGTCGCGTATTCGTCAGCATGGTTCAAAACAAGGGTCTCAGGGTGCAGGACTCGATGCCCTTGGGACGTGCGATCGCTCATGCATTGCTCAGAACCATTCTCTAACGTCAGTGGAATCAGCTGGTCGTCCAGAAGAGTTACCAGCCAGCGAATGGGTCGAGGAAATTTCAGGTCGCCATCGCCCCAACGCATGAATCGCTTGCCTTCCAGATTAAGGATCCACTCAGGTATCCAGTCCCGGAGTAACTCCGCTGCTGCCCGACCAGGAATTTTATGCTGGACGTAAACAAAGGCACCTTTGTCAGTTTCTCGAATTTCTAGGTCTTCAACCGTCACGTTTTTAGATCGCGCAAAGCCCTCTGCGGCTTTAGTCGGCTTACCGTCTTTGAAGGCGGCTTGGACAGGAGGACCTTTCGCCTCTTCTTCTCGATCAGGCTGTTTTTCAGGAAGCTCAAGTAATAGCAGGGCCAACCTCCGAGGGGTGCCATAATATTCAATTGCCCCTGGTGTCAGAAAAGCCTCTGCGAGTTGGGCCGGAATATGTTCGCGCCATTGCGCCAACGCTTCGCTCACGAAACTTGCAGGGAGTTCTTCGGTTCCCACTTCTAATAAAAACGTTGCCATAGCGTCAATGTCGTCTTTCTGCCGTTAGGGCCAGTGATGTCTATTAAGCGGCTAAAGTCGGCCCATCATCCCGGATCAGCCTCACCTAGTGTATCGCGATGGTGGAGATATAGCCGTTGCCAGTTCTATTGAGACAAGACGACGAGCCATCCGGCTATGTGCTCAACACCTAGGTGCTACTGGATGCACTAGCCCAAGGGGACTAAGGCTATAACTTTGCTCAATACCGCCCTACCAGATAGTAAGTTTTCATGAGCCCTTTTCCCTTAACCATGACCTGTTGAGCAGGCTCAAACTGAAAATGGGTCTGTAATCTGTTGTAGGTCGCTTCTGTGACTTGAATCTTGCCGGGTTTACCCTGAGATTCCATACGGCTGGCGACATTGACTGTATCGCCCCAAAGGTCATAGCTGAACTTTTTGATACCAATGACACCCGCGACAACCATGCCAACGTTGATGCCAATGCGGAGCTGAAGCGATTGGTTCTCCCCTCGTTCGAACGTTTGAATGAGGGTTTGCATCTCAAGGGCCATGTTAGCGATCGCTGCAGTATGGTTTTCATGATCCACAGGCACGCCACCTACAACCATGTAAGCATCACCAATGGTCTTGATCTTCTCTAGCTGATATTTATTTGCCAATTGGTCAAAGGCTGAAAAGATTTGGTTAAGCAGGTTGACCAGTTCTAGAGGGCTGCGCTGGGCTGCTAACGGTGTAAAGTCAACGATATCGGCAAACATCACAGTGGCTTCCTCAAATCGTTCTGCTAAGGAGCCTTGAAACTGCTTCAGCTGGCACACGATCGCTTCGGGCAAAATATTCAACAACAGCTGTTCCGATTTTTGCTGTTCTTGGCGAAGGGCCTGTTCAATTTGATGTCGTTCGCAAATTTCCTTTTGGAGATGAATATTGTGTTCGCGTAGATGGATGGCTTGCTGGCGAAGCGTTTTCTGCAAATTTGTGAGTAAAGATAGATTTTCTCGTCCGGGCAGTCGCTGTCGAGCATACTGCTGTATCCGCTGTTGGGTTTGCCTCAGTGACACATGTAGCTTGATGCGAGCGAATACCTCCTCTGGACAAACGGGTTTCTGGATAAAGTCCACACCGCCGACTTCAAATGCTCGTAGGCGATCGCCCTTTTCTTGTCCTTCCCCTACAAAAATGACTGGAATACGACTCGTTTGAGGCAACTGCTTCAGTTTCTGACACAGCTCAAAACTGCTTTCAATGTCGCTGTCGTGTTCTAAAGACGTTTCTAACAAAATTAGATCTATCGTATGCCTCAGTAACGGCCATGCATCCCGAGTGGAACCTACAGTGAAGACTGTGCAGCCAGACTGAGTTAAAGCTTGCACCAAGAACAGCTGAGACTGTCCCTGCGGGTCAATGAGGAGTAAATTGAGGCTCGTATCTGTTACGTGTTGAGCCGCTGATGTTGTGGCTGCTACCCAAGCATCTTCACCGGACATATGTTTAGCTTTCATCTCATTCATAGATTCAGACGATGATGCAACTTAGCGGTGCGATTTAGATGTAGGTGCAGCCAACATAGCCGGAACGGTCGAGAACGTGAATTCAAGCCTAGACAAGGGATTATGCATCCGTCTACGTTTGGCTATAGCTCAGATAGAAGCAAGAAAATAGAAGTCGGTAGAAGCGCTGGCACATTTTATAGAATCGAGAATTTCTCTGGACTGAAGTTTGTCAAAATTGACCATCCTAACAAGCCGAGAAATGTATAGGTATTGCGTATGGGGCAGGTACTTGTCAGTGTTCCCAGATGTGGTCTGCCACTGAAGATTAGATGTGTCCACAAGGCTAAGAATCTTTGACAGCTCACCTGGACCAAAACCAACGCAACTTATGCAAATGTGCTATGTGGCTGCTTTGGCTAGCGTAAGGCACTACCTGGGGGGATTCTGCATAACTCCCAACTATTAGCTTCGCTATCTACGCGGCTGCGATCGCTGAGCTGCAAGAGGGTTTAGCCACATCAAAATAATGTCTTGGAGCTGTCTGAGGTCGCGGGTAAACTCCTGTTTGACAAATTGACCGATTGCGTCGAAGGCGCTGAAATTAGTTCCAGGCTGCCAAGGAATGTCTTGTGCCATTGGCGTTGTGTGAGTTCCCGGCAAAATTTGTACGCTGGTCAACTTAGGGAAGTGCCGCATGAGTACGTCATGGAGAGGACGTGTTTGATCAATATCGTCTTTGCGAAACTTGACCAATAGGTTGCGCTCCACCGGATAGTAACGATCAATCAGGTCAAATGTCTCTTCGGGTGATGGTACAAATTCCATTCTGTTCATAGAGGCCAAAGTTGGAGAAACCGCCATGACTTGCTCTAGGAAAGGAATAGACCGCCGTGCAGAGTAGTTATTGAAAGCCATAAAAATATTGCCCTGCCGCTCAACCTCATACAGGCTATTGATGAGCAAATGGACTTTGCAGCCCATGCTGTGACCAAGCCCATAAATCGGTAGGCGCTTGAGCGTTACTCTACTTTCCAAGTAGTAGAGTGCTTGATCGAGAGCAACGAGCACCTCTTGAGCGATCGCCCGATGGTCAAACGTATTGATAAAAGGAGTTGCAATGATGAGATAGCCTCGTTTACCAAGCGCCTCTAGCAAAGGCTTATAGGTAATGTTCGGAGCGGCTGCTACAAATGCGCCACCTAAAAAGTGAATGATTGCTGTCGGCTGAGGTGGAATCCATAACCAGTTACCCGACACCTCACGCCATTCCATCGCACTTTCTCCCAACCAACCTCTTTTCTAGTGTTACTCAAAATTCGAAACTCTGTCGGAACGAGGAGGACGTTTCTCCACACAACATCCGTACCCCGCTCATAGTTACAGTCCGAAACCTGGCTTTCCCCACACTTCCTAAAATCCAGTGATATGGATGAAGGAGTTGACTGGAGCAGCGATCGTTATTGCAACAAGTCGGTTGGCCATGATAGCCTATGTGTCTACAAGGACGTATAGCTCAGTTGGTTAGAGCACCACGTTGACATCGTGGGGGTCACTGGTTCGAGTCCAGTTACGTCCATTTCCTGAAATATAAAGGTTTCAGCAATCCTGAAATTTTGGTTTAGCAAGCAGTTTTGGTCCAAAGAGCATATCTGCTTACCGACTTTTTCCCAAATCCAAAGGTTTTCAGGGGTCTTTGGGGCAATATTTCGGGCAACAACGGTTCGAGGATTTGCCATTCGGCATCGGTCAGACTACTGGAATAAGCCATTAATATCTAGCTGTGGACACACCTCTGGTTTTCCGCATCAATTGAAAGGTCTCAAATGAGCTCTATATCGGGATTTCCTGATAATCACTGGGTTGAATCGCATCAGCAGCTGCTTGAATGTGACTGGTCTGCTGCCTGATGCGAGGCCATGACGTAGACATCAAAACGATAATGGCAATTTGGCGCATGGCTAAATTTTGCTGGTAACGCAGATTGCGATCAGTTGTGATCAAAGGCTCATAACCCTCTTGCTCAGCCATTGTTAACAAATCACCGTTCGACAGTTCTGACCAACTGCACTCATAAGCAGTATCGATTGTGTGCCCTGATCAGTAACGACGCAGTGGTACGGGTGTGCCTCGATCGAACAAAATCTTCATTAACTAGCGGCTTGCTCTAATGCTGCTAGTTCGTAATCCAAAAGCGCTTCTACTTGCGATCGCGTTACCCCTGGAAACCATTCCAGAAATTGGTCAACTGAAGCTCCATCCTTGAGATTTTCAAAGAAAGCAGATACCGGAACGCGCGTCCCCTTAAAGACCCATGCACCACTCACCTTGTTGGGGTGGCGTTCTAACATATCCAAAGCTTTAGAATTTTCCATTAACTTCCCCTTTTTGAATCTCTATCGCTCCCTACTTCCCCAAACTTAGAATTGAACATCAGTGAGTGTCCCTGCTAGCGAAATAAAACGGTTGCCTGAGCCTTACGGAGCATGAAGCGATCAGTCTCTTTTCTCAGAGTGCTAGCTCGGCTTTGTCGATCTCTATTAGGCTCGCATTTTGATCGCGTTCTAGAAGCTCGTCATAGCGTTCTAACTCGGCTTCTGTTTTTTGCACTCCGGGCAATTTGCCGCAATGCCCCATCAACCACATGGGCCAATACCGCTAAATTTGGTTGGAATTCTGGTGGTGCACCATCCCAAGCAGGAGGGCTGCCAACCTGAAGCACCCGCAGGATGATTTCGTTGAGGGGCTTCTGAGTGATCTCGGCAGTGTTGAGTAGCCGTATATGGATGTGCTCTGGAATTTCAAAGGTAATCGTGGCTGCCATAAGGAGTCTTGTTTTAACTCAAGCAGTGAGCCTGACAACACAGCATTTTCTAGGCTTCGTTGCTGAAGGTTCTAGAGAAATACCTTCGTGCGTTGTTGCTTAATCATAAGGTAAATAGCTCAAAGACCGTTTGAGTGCAAATTGGCTTCGATTAGCCGTGAAGATTTTCAACAACGCTATCAGAAGTCTGTACATCGCCCCTGTTCTGAGGACTGAGCAACCTACAGACCTAAAACTTATACCGTGAAGGTTTTTTGGCAACCTGTAGGACTTCCGAGAAATTTGCAGGACGGCGTGTCGACTTCAAATCTATGTGGTGATGAACTTCTAGGAATGTGTAGGTTCTTTCGTACACTCAGGAAAGCTACGACTTTAAGGCGAATTTTTACAGTGCTAAAACGGCTGCGGAATGGGTGCGCCGCAAAATTTTGGATTGACAGAAATCTGGATCTATGGACGCTTCAGGTGCCTAGATATTCACGTTGACATCGTGGAGGGTCACAAGTTCGAGTCTAGGTACGTCCTTTGTACGTAGAGTCAAGAATCAGAATGCGTTTCTTTCTTGCTTAGATTAGGGAGTGGGATTCTTAATTGTCCAACTGTGTTGGCTACAGTTACTTCTCAAAGCTCTACTCAAGAAAACACCTTGGTTAATCCATTCACTCATCGTCCTATTCTTCAAATTCAGAGGCTAACAACAGCGCGATCGCAGTACGCCAGACCAGATAGCCTCGCTCGTTGAGGTGTACACCGTCGGTGGTTAGGTCAGGACGGAGAGCACCTTCACCATTGGCGAACAGGGGGTATAGATCGAGGTAATGGACGTTTTGTTCCGCCGCAACCTTTTCCAGGGCTACATTCACAGCCTGAATGCGATTATTGGGAAGCTGTAAGAGGCGATCGCGCCCTTCCCAAGTGGCATTTTCAGCGCCGTGGGGCAGGATAGACTGCACCACAATATCGGCATTGGGATGTCGTTTCTTCAAATAGCGAACTGTTTCCTGGATATTCTGAGTCACTTGACTTTCAGGCTTGCCAGCAATCAAGTCGTTGATGCCAATCATCAGAAAGATGCTTTCAATATTGGAGTCATCAAGCGAGTCCAATCGTCTGAGCAGCATGTTGGACTGCTCGCCGGATATTGCCTGATTAATCCAAGTACGACGACCTGGTAAGAGATTGTTTGGAAACCAAAGGCTAATGGAATCACCTAGCAGAACTGTCAACCGAGGCGCGTTTCGAGTTGCTCTGGCCTCTTCTTGCAGAAGTGTGACCCACTGTTGGTAATCGAGGTAGTGGCGATCGCCCAACTCAGGAACAAAACCGACAGCTGATCCTGCTGAGGAAACTGAAGCATTCGCTTGAGGTAAAACGGAGTTGCTTTGCTCAGAAGAGGATGAGTTATCGCGCAGGCTAAACACAACCGCCACAAACAGCAAGCCGTTCATCGCTAGCGACAGCAGCATCCAATTGGGAACCTTTCGTAACCGTTCCAGCACTGTCATGAAAAGGAAAACATGCAGAATGGGTCAAATTGTATCAAGGTGTTCCAGACAGCGCTGTAGTTATCGATCAATCCTATGCATAAATCGACTGCTATATCATCTGGAAGCTTTCTACACATTGAAGCGAAAGAGCATAACATCTCCTTCGCTGACTACGTAATCTTTACCTTCACTTCGCACTAGCCCCTTCTCTTTCGCGTTGTTCATGGATCCAAGTTCGACTAGATCTTTGTAAGCAACGGTCTCAGCCCGGATGAAACCCCGTTCAAAATCGCTGTGGATAACGCCTGCCGCTTGAGGGGCTACCATGCCAGTGGTAATCGTCCAGGCACGGGTTTCCTTGGGGCCTGTTGTGAAATAAGTGCGTAGTCCCAGGAGATCATAGGTGGCGCGAATTAGGGATTGTAAACCGCCTTCTTCAACACCCAGAGACTCCAAAAAATCAATCCGCTCCTCTTCAGAGAGTTCAATGAGTTCAGATTCCACCTGAGCCGATATGATGACAACCTCAGCTCCTTCTGTAGCCGCGATCGCTCTCACTTTATCTACGTAGTCATTCCCATTGGCTAAGTCATCTTCGTTGACGTTGGCCGCATAAATGACAGGCTTGCGAGTCAATAGCCCTAGTGGTTTGATAAGGAGTTCTTCCTCGGTAGATAATTCCACTGTCCGAGCTGTTTTCCCTTCATTCAGTACAGGCAAAAGTTTTTCTAAAACATCAACTTCAGCCTGGATATCTTTTTCTTTCTTAGCCTGTTTACGTGCCCGTTCCAGCCGTTTCTCGACCTGAGCTAGATCCGACAGCGTGAGTTCAAGATTGATGATTTCAGCATCTCGTGCGGGATTGATAGAGCCAGAGACGTGTATGATGTCGTCGTTTTCAAAACAGCGCACCACGTGAACGATCGCATCAACCTCTCGAATATTGGCTAGGAACTGGTTACCCAAACCTTCACCTTTACTGGCGCCCTGCACTAAACCTGCAATATCGACAAATTCAACACGTGCTGGGATCACTTCTTTGGAGTCTGAAATTTCAGCTAAAACATTCAATCGGGGATCTGGTACCGCTACAACACCTACATTTGGCTCGATAGTACAGAATGGGAAATTGGCTGCCTGTGCCTTGGCATTGGCAACAACAGCATTGAAGAGCGTTGATTTTCCAACATTAGGGAGTCCAACAATTCCAGCTCTGAGCATAGCGATCGCGTCATCAGCATCAATAGACCTTTACCAGCATAGTGGATGTCGTGAAGGGAGACGCCCGACCAGAACCATACAGATATAGCTGTAGGGGCTGTTTGAACGGTTTTAGGAAGATTTTGGAAATAAACAATTGACTGTCAACAGTCTTCCAAGGTTTCAATGAGGAGGTCTGCTTGTTTTTGACATGTCTGCAGAAAGTCTTCGCACTGGCGTATTTGTTGTACAGCGTTTTCAAATTCATTTAGCACAGCTGACAAGGGTAAGTCTCCTTGTTCCAATCGTGTTACTGTAGCTTCGATTTTCTCAATGGTTTCCTCATAGGACCAATCTTGAAATGTTTTAGTTGATCGGGTCATCAGGGTTAAAGCTCTTTTTGAAGGGCGGAATGGGACAACTAGTTTTTAGAAATGAGGGTTCATATCACTATAGTGCGAAGCCATGTTTGACGCAGTTTGTAAGATTCTAGTGGAAACATTCTCAGCCGATTTTGCAAATTGGCTGCTGGGCGAAGTGGTTAATCTCACAGAACTTAGTCCTTCAGAACTGCTGCTAGAACCCATTCGAGCAGATGTCGTGCTGCTGCAGTCAGAACGTCAAATTCTGCATCTTGAATTTCAAACTCAACCCGATGCCACCATGCCCTTCCGGATGTTGGACTACTGGGTGCGCTTACATCGTCGTCTACCGGAGCGAGACATTCGTCAAACCGTTATTTATTTGCTGCCAACTCAATCATCTCTGGTTTATCAGACTCAATTTGAGTTAGCTAGCACTCATCACACCTTTGAGGTAATTCGTATTTGGGAACAACCTGCTGAGATATTTTTAGCAGCGCCAGGATTATTACCTCTTGCCACACTCAGTTCCACAGAGGATCGTGAACGTATATTACGGCAAGTTGCTGAGCAAATTGAGCAGATCGGCGATCGCCGCACTCAAAGTAACTTATCGGCATCAGCAGCGATTCTTGCAGGATTAGTATTAGAGAAGGGACTCATTCAGCAAATTTTGAGGAGAGAACTGATGCGAGAATCTGTGATTTACCAAGACATCAGAGCTGAAGCTATGCAGGAAGGGCGACAAGAAGGGCGACAAGAAGGGCGACAAGAAGGGCGACAAGAAGGGCTGCAAGAAGGGCGACAAGAAGGAGAAACCTCAATCGTTCTACGCCAGTTGAATCGGCGCTTGGGAACCCTGCCTATGACTGTAGTCAAGCAGATAGAAAACTTATCACTCGAACAGATTGAGTCTCTAGCGGAAGCTTTACTGGACTTTAACGAAGAACTCCAATTGGTTCAGTGGCTGGAGACTCTCCAACAAACAAATGCCTAATGAGAGAAACATTGTTACTCCTCAACAGTTTTTACTTTCGCGATTATTGCTCCCTCCGCCAGCCGGATGTGAAGGTTGTCTCCGACGCTCACCTGCTGATTAGAGTTGATGACGCGATCGCCCTCTGCTCGCACGACGGCATAGCCTCTTCTCAACACAGATTCTGGATCGAGGGTTTTCAGCGTTTGTGATAGATAACGGCAATGCTGCTGAGCAGTCTGTAATCGATGTTGTAGGATTTGCCGGATTTGCTGTTTTTGCCAAACTAAGCTTTGTTGTTCCTGACGTATTTTTTGATTTAAATAAAGTTGTTCCAGCCGATGACGCAAGCTGGCACCGAACTGATGATGGACCTCCAAAGTTGACTGCAAGGTCGCTTTAAGTGCTTGCTTACGGATCTCTAGATCGTCCAAGAGATCTTCAATGTGAGGGACTACAGATTCAGCAGCAGCCGTTGGTGTGTGAGCACAAAAGTCTGCCGCCAAATCTGCCAAGGTTTCATCGCGCTCATGACCAATGCCGGTAACAACGGGAATAGGGCTGGTCGAAACGGCTCGAACAACTTGTTCAGTATCAAAGGCCTCCAAGTCTTCCCTTGCGCCTCCTCCTCTTGCCAAAATGAGGGCATCTGCCCGCGCATCCTTAGCGACTCGATTGAGGGCGATCGCGATTGAAGCAGGTGCCTGATCACCCTGAACAACTGCGGGAGATAACAGCACCTTTAGTCCAGGCTGCCGCTGTCGCAAAGTTCGTTGGATATCTCCCCAGGCGGCAGCTTGAGCGGAAGTGACTACGGCAATTACCTGAGGATAGGCGGGTAAAGATCGCTTGATGTCGTTCTCAAAGAGACCTTCAGCTGCGAGACGCTGATAGAGTTGCTGGCGTCTCAGCGCTTGAATTCCAGCTCCAGCAGGAATGAGCTGTAAGGTGTTCAGCTGATATTGTCCCCGTGCTGTATACACCCGAACTTGGCCTAGGAGAAACACCTGTTCGCCTGCGATAGGAGGACTGGCTAGCTTAGACCGCTGCGATCGCCAAACCACAGCTTGAATCGAGACATTACTCTCTGTGTCCTGAAGTGTAAAAAAGATATGTCCATTGCGCTCATTAGCACTGGAAACTTCTCCCATCACCCAAACTCTGTAAAGCTGGGGATCTTGCTCCAGTAGCTCTTGAATATAGTCGGTAACCCCAGCAACGCTCAATGCGTGTTCAGGAACCTCGATACGGATATGTGACTGAATCATAGAGGGCAAGATGAGTAGAACTGAAGGTGATTTCAAGCTTCACATGACTCGTCTTTAACCCAGGCTTGAAAAGGTTAGAGACTTATTAAATACGCTTAGAATTTAGTACATCTGTATGTATGATAGAGAAGAAAAAATTTCAGATTTGTCGTTAGACTAAACTTTGGCTTTGTTGCAGTATCATCGCTGCAAACCATTATTGGCACTCGGCGACCTAAGGGACAGTATGGCTAAGACTACCACCGGTAACCCCGACAAGGAAAAAGCGTTGAGCATGGTGCTCAACCAGATTGAGCGCAACTTTGGGAAAGGCTCCATCATGAAGCTGGGGGATGCCAGCCGAATGAAGGTAGCAACCGTTCCCACCGGAGCATTGACGTTGGATATGGCTCTAGGTGGTGGACTGCCAAAAGGACGTGTAATTGAAATTTATGGCCCAGAGAGTTCAGGTAAGACAACCTTAGCCCTTCACGCGCTCGCTGAAGTTCAGAAACAGGGGGGGATAGCTGCGTTCGTGGATGCAGAGCACGCGCTTGATCCCGAATATTCTCAAGTGTTGGGCGTCAACATTGAAGATTTGCTTATTTCTCAGCCCGATACTGGAGAGGCCGCGTTAGAAATCGTTGACCAGTTGGTGCGATCATCTGCAATTGACCTGGTGGTGGTGGACTCAGTTGCAGCTTTGGTTCCTCGGGCAGAAATTGAAGGTGAGATGGGTGACTCTCACGTTGGTTTGCAAGCGCGCCTGATGAGTCAAGCTTTGCGAAAGATTACGGGTAATATTGGTAAATCGGGCTGTACGGTCATCTTTCTCAATCAATTGCGATCAAAAATTGGTGTTATGTATGGCAACCCGGAGACAACGACGGGAGGTAATGCTCTCAAGTTCTATTCCTCTGTGCGCTTAGATATTCGCAGAATTCAAACCTTAAAGAAGGGAAGCGAAGAGTATGGCATCCGGGCCAAGGTTAAGGTGGCTAAAAACAAAGTAGCTCCACCCTTCCGCATTGCAGAGTTCGATATCATCTTTGGCCGTGGCATCTCAAGTCTGGGCTGTATTGTGGATTTGGCGGAGCAAAACGATATCATCGTTCGCAAGGGAGCCTGGTATAGCTACAACGGTGAAAACATTAGCCAAGGCCGCGACAACGCAATCAAACTGCTTGAAGAGAAGCCTGAATTGGCTTTGGAAATTGAGAATAAAGTTAAGCAAAAGCTCAATATTGGTGGTGCTGGCGAACTGAATGGCAAGGCTGATGATGATCTTGATGATATGCCTGATGATGACGATTAAAGACATCATCTGAAGGCTGCCAAGGAGACAAAGGCAGTAGGGAAGTTGAATCTGACGGGCAGGCTAGTACTGATAGCTGTCTGAAGCTAAGTACTCATAGCTGTAGCTGTTAGTGAACAAGGTCTAGGGAAGGCAGCTGCTGACAATGTGCTGAACTGCTAGCCTCGGACACTTTGATAGCGATCGCGCCGAATATCTTCAAGAACAGTCTGAATCTCCTTGGTTTCTTCACCTAAGGTCCGTAGCAAGTGGGCTCCAAGTTCCATAGCGGCCTCAAATTCAGGCTGGACGACTTCCCGAGCACCCAGTTGAGTCAGCAGATCAATTTCTCCATACGTGTGAGATCGGGCAATGATGTCGAGCTGGGGTGCACGAGCTAGGGCTTGCTGCAATAGCAGACGGGTACTAATAGGATCGGGAAGGGCGATCGCCAGTGCTTTTGCTGTCGAGACATGGGTTTTCTCCAAAACCTGTTCCGCATCGGCATCTCCATAGATGAAGGGAATGTGGCGGCGGCGAAGTTTCTGAATTGCAGCTTCACTGTTTTCGATGACTAAGACTGTGTAGCCTCGATTCAGCAAAATGTTGACGATTACCTGTCCTACTCTGCCGTAGCCCGCTACGATAATGTGATCGGAGATATTGTCAGGCACGGACAGTAGCTGTGGCTCAGAAAGCTGATCCAGCCATCTTTTCAGATAGGGCACTCGTTTGAATTGGCGAGTCAAGAAAGGTGCACTGTTGATCCAAGCGGGGGTGAGAACTAGCGTAATGGCCGTTGTTCCCAGCAGCAGCAGATATTGCTGTTCCGTGATGATGCCTAGGCCAAAACCCTGAAGTGACAGGACAAAGGAGAACTCGCCAATCTGATTGAGTCCTACGCTAACCAGCAGAGCCGTCTTGAAGGAGTAACCAAACCGCAAGATAATTGGCAAGATAACTAACGCTTTGCCAATCATCACCAAGCTCACTAATTCTAGAATTACGATCCAATTGTTGACCAGCACTTGGGGATCAATTAGCATCCCCACCGAGGCAAAAAACAGACAGGCAAACGTATCTCGTAAAGGTAAAACTCGCCCTAAGGCCTGCTCAGAATAATCAACTTCGGCCACCATTAAGCCTGCAACAAAGGCCCCCATTTCAATAGAAAGCCCCAGCATAGCGGTAGTCCAGGCAATGCCTAAACAGAGGGCAATGGTGGTGAGGAGAAATAGCTCTTGGCTCTCTGTCGCGGCAACAGTTCGCATTAATTTTGGAACAAACCAGCGTCCGACTACGATCGCTCCTGCCAAAAAAATGAAAAATTTGAAGATTGCGCCAGTCAGCATCAGCAGAAATGCATCTGGCTGATTCAAAGCTGGCAAAAAGGCCAGCATAAGGCCTAATGCTAAATCTTGGGCAATCAGTAAAGCCAACATTAGCTGCCCATGAAGCGCACCCGTCTCACCTCGCTCGGTCAAAATTTTGAGTACGACGGCAGTTGAAGACAAGGCCAGCACAAATCCCAAAAAAACGCCTTGCAGTGGAGAGGTTGCCCATCCTGTTAGGGAAGAAATTCCTAAAACAAGTAGGATCGTCGCCCCCATTTGCAGGAGACTGCCCTGGATCGCAATTTTCTGGACTCGCTTCAGTTCAGCTAGAGAAAACTCAACTCCTAAGGCAAACAGGAGAAAAGCAACCCCAATTTCGGCTAATTCTTCAATCTGCTCGACATCATTGAGTAATCCAAAGCCAGACGGGCCAATTAATAAACCAGCAGCCAAGTAGCCCAGCAGTGCTGGTTGACGTAACCGATGAGCGATAAATCCACTAACTGCCGATGCCCCTAGTGCGATGGTTAGATCTAAAACAAACTGGTGTCCAGCAGCCACTGTTGCTCCTAATCAAGAACGACGGTAAACAAAAAAGCGTAGTTGAAATGCCTAAGCTATCAAGTCAGTGCTCAATCTTTGTCATTTCATTTATAATCTCGTTTTGTAATCTCATTTATTAGAAGCGCTTTCGTTGTTCGAATCTTTAGCTGTTTGCATGTGACCGTTAGCGATCGCTCCAATTCCGATTCAAGATTATCTGCTACGTACCTTACAAACCGTTTCGAAACCCTACATTTATGAGAAAACTTTCGCAAGCAAACTCATTAAAATATCTCATTGCTTTAGAGATTCCTTTTATTGGATTCGCTATCGGTTTCGGTTTGTATTTAGGATTCCATCTATCTAGTGAAAGCAGGTTTTCAAAGATTCAGGAGCACGTTAATGTTTGCCAGGACAACTTCAAACCTTTGGCTTCTATAGAGAAGACTTTGACTGACTTCAGAAAACACTGTACAGGTGCGGTTAGTCGTCGCTTGCTCATCCATGAATCGTCCCAGTGGTCTCCTATTGTTCTTAGCGGATTGGATTTTCTAGAGAATGCTCACACCTATGATCAACTCAGATACAACGTTGAAGAGGACCCTCCCTTTCTGTTCAATTCAGATGATGTAAACGCTCCAGATCTTGAGCAAATAGTGAAATCTGTAGTCAGTTTGCTTGAAGCGCAGGGGTATCCAACGGAATCTGTTTCAGTTAGTTTAGTTGACTTAACAGGAGATTGCTGTGACTATGGCGAGTATCAAAGCCTAGAACGGCGGTATCCTGCTAGCACCGTCAAACTCTTCTGGCTCGTGGCCCTTTACGGTTACTACGAAGCCGATATTCTACAGCCTGACGTCGGCTTACCTATCGGTGATGAGGCGCTGATGACTCATTATTCAAATAATGGCGCTTCTAGTCGAGTCCTAGATCTCATAACCCAAACTCAATCAGGCGATAATTTAGACGAAGCTAACTTACTGAATTGGATAGAAGCTCGAAATACGATCAACGACTATTTTGCTTTAGCAGGCTATTCCGATATCAACATTGCTCATAAAACTTTTCCCATTCCTGATTTGAATATGACAGAAAGAACGGGAAGAGACTTGCAGTTTGCAGATAGGGCCCAAAAGGAGGCTGGCAAAGCTATAGAAGGCCGTAATTATCTGACAACATTTGCTTTGGCTCGTTTACTGTATGAAATTGAGACGGGTCAAGCTATTTCAGCAGAGTATAGCGATCGCATTAAACAACATCTTCATCACAGTACAGATCCAGCGGTTTGGCAATATGAAGACAATAATGCCATTGAGGGATTTTTTGGTGAATATTTGCCACCGGATGTTCGACTGTATACCAAGCTTGGTTTTACGTTCGACGATGGCCGTCAAGAAGCTGCAATTATCAGCTCTCCAGATGGCAAAACTAAGTTTATTCTCGTCGTGTTTGCTAACGACTCTGTCTACTCAGACGTTAACTCTAAAGTTTTTCCGGAAGTTGCTGAATACGTATACAACCAAATGCAGCTTCGTAGTTCAAAATTCGACAATAAATAGGAGAAAGAGGATCGATAATTACCGTTCGTCGTCGGGTAAATCTTCTGGTCCAATGTCTGGAAGAGGAGTATCCAAAAGATTTTTCTTAGAAGCTTTGAGCTGTTTCCACAAACCCTTAATTTCCTTATAGGCCTCCTCGCTGGTGATTTTCCCCCCTGTTTCAAGGTTGCAAATGTAGGAAATGCGCTGAGCAAATTCCTGCAAGTTTGCGTTGAAGGTCAGGTTAGGAAGCGATGGTTTGCCCCAATAAGTACTGCGAGGAAGTAAAAAATCGTCTTTATCTTGAGAAGATGTGTCTGCCATATAAGGCTCCGATAAATGAATAAATGCCTGAACTTGGCAACCCGTTTATCGCTAAACGAGAATTAACAGATTACCTATTTTATAGCTTTAGCCATCTTGTCCTAGCAGAACTGGCAATGACTATACCTGTAGCCCTTTAGCAACCATGAATCAGCCACAAACTTACGCTATGCTTAACGCAATGTCGAATATCTCTACCTTGTGGAAGAGAATCTAGAGCCTTACTCAAAATTTTATCGATGACGAGAGTTGAACGAATTCATACTAAAGAATGAACTGATGCCCCTCTGAGTGCTGTGGATCATGGGCTGCGACGAACGTATCAAGTGTTTCGTCAGATTCTAGCCGTCCATCGACCAAATTAATAATTCGGTCGGCCACATCCAAAATTCGATTATCGTGAGTCACCATCAAAATGGTTCGGTTTTGTTCCTTGGCCAGCTTCTGCATCAGCGTCACTACGTCACGACCTGACTGTTTATCGAGTGCAGCAGTGGGTTCATCGGCCAGGATTAACGGGGGTTGATTAACCAACGCTCGGGCGATCGCCACCCGCTGCTTTTGTCCGCCAGAGAGAGAACCCGGCTTGTAGTCCACTCGTTCACCCAGGCCAAGTTGCTCTAGGATACTAATTGCACAGGCTCGCTTAGTGTCGAACTGCCGCGTCAGCTCTACTGCCATTTCCACATTTTGAGAAGCCGTCAGCGATTCAAACAGATTGTGCGCTTGAAAGATGAATCCAATATTGCGGCGAACTTCCACTAGTTTTCGGCCACTCAGCCCAACTAGCTCTCGCCCTAGTACTTGCAGGCTACCCTCGTGAATCGTTCGCAAAGCACCAATAAGGGTTAGCAAGGTGGTTTTACCCGACCCGGACGGTCCTGTCATGATCACGATTTGTCCGCTTGGCAAGTTCAAATTAATGTCAAACAGCACCTGCTTACAGAGATCACCCGTGCCAAAGAAGTAGTTCAGATGACGAACCTGAACAGTCGGTGATGTCTCGTGTACAGCAGTATTCAAGACCTGACTGGAGTTGGAGAAGGATGCCATTAGCCAAAAACCTCTGCTGGATCAGCGGACTGAACTTTACGAACTGCGATCGCCCCTGAAATCAAACACATCACAAACGTCAAAAGATAGATGTTTATAATTCGCTCAAGGGTCATTAAGAAAAAGAGTCCAGTGGCATTTCCAGCCCCAATGTAGAGCAAGCGGCTAATAATGATTCCTGGAATAAACCCTAAGACTGACAAAATAATGGCCTCTTGAATGACTACCCCTAGCAAAAACCAGTTGGTGTAGCCCATTGCTTTCAGCGTTGCGTACTCTGACCAGTGGTCTGCAACGTCTGTATAGAGAATCTGGTAAACCAGAATAATGCCCACAAAGAAGCTCATCACCGTCAGCAGGGAGAACACAAAGGCAATATTGGTGTTTTCTCGCCAGTAAGTGCGTTCCTGATCCTCAAAGCTATTCTCTGGACCAGATCGTCGCATCACTTTGACATCATTGGGCAGAAAGGTGCCCAGCTGCTGTACTAAGTCATCAATATCGCTCCCTGGTTCCACTGTAATCAGTCCAATATCGACAGTAGAGAACGTCCGTTCATCTTCCTCCGGTCCTCGGTCGGCAAAATATCGCAAAAAGTTCTGGTCACTCATAATTAAATTGCCATTTCCTGACGCAAAGTCGGTCCCTAATTCAAAAGTGCCAACAATGCGAACTTCCCGATCTGCTAGCTCCGTGATAATTCCAGCTTCCCTAGGGCCAACTTCAGCTCGTGCCCGAGTATCAATCAAAGCGGTGTTTGGCAATCTGAGGGCATCCAAGTTCTCTTGAATGCCTTCGATGGTCAATGCCGAATCAGCCAAATTGAAAGCCAGTACTCGAACCGGTCGAGTTTTCCGAGTCACCGGATTTTTCCAGCGCACCTCACTGATGTAGAGGGGAAAGGCAGCTTGGACGCCGTCGAAGGCTTTTGCTTGATAAAGTCGGCGGCGGGCAAAGGGTTCCGGCACGAACATGTTGTTCTTCAAACGGTTGATGATCACGATGTCCGCGTTCAATCGGTCAATCAGCTGTATCTGACTGTCGTACAGTGCATTTTTGAATCCGGTGAAGAGAAACATCAGCAGCACAGCAAACCCAACACCAGCTAGAGAGGTGGCGAATTTACGGCGATCGTGAATCAGATTAAGTAGGGCTAATGGGGTCCGTTTCCACCAATACATGGGCGTTCTAAAAGACCTCCGCTGGATCAGCAGTAACGGCTCGTCGCACTGAAATGAGACCCGATAGTCCGCACATCACAATGGTCAATAGGAAAACCAACACCAGTCGATTGGGCGTCATGACCATGGGTAGAGCTGTGGCTCTGAAGGTCAGCCGATAAAGACCGATGGCAACTAGGAGACCAGGAACATATCCTGCCAGGGCTAAGATAACGGCTTCTTGTAGAACGACCCCAAACAGATAGCGTCCGCTGTAGCCCATTGCTTTGAGAGTGGCGTATTCCTTCAAATGATCCCGAATATCGGTGTAGAGGATTTGATAGACGATGACCGTCCCCACGATAAAAGAAACGAGCACGCCCAATGAGAAGATAAAGCCGATCGCCGTATTCACTAGCCAATACTGCAAATCGTTCTGAACGATCTCATGCTTCATCTTGACCTCTACATCCGCCGGTAAAGTCTGTCGCATCGTGGCTGCCACCGCTTCAGGATCGGCTTCTGGCGATAATTGAATTAGCCCCAAGTTGATCTGACTGAAGGGACGAGGTGAAAAGAATCGGACAAAATTCTGGTCACTCATAATTAAGGTGCCGTCAGAGGCAAAGCCTCCACCCAGCGTATATTGGCCGCCGATGGTGATGCGACGGCGATCTGCTTCCGTTTCTAATCCGATTGTTTGGGGACCAAATTCGGCGCGGGAGAGGCGATCAATGAAAACGGTGTCAGGCTGCTTCAAAATGGTTCTGGCTTTTGCCGTTTGTAGTTCCGGCATGACAAAAACAGGGTCCTGAGGATTGATCCCGAATACGAACATAGCGCGGCTAATGCGGGTTTCAGGGTTGCGCCACAGGAGATATTCCATGTAAAGCGGCATGACACGTTCCACCCCTTCAATACCCGCCACCTGATATAGGCGCGTCCGAGGAAAAGCTTTCGTGGTGCTGATTTCCAAAGACTGGGGCGATGTTAGAAAGATATCGGCATCAATGCGCTCATAAAAGTTAACCGCTGTTTGGAGTAAAGCTCCCTGAAAGCCCAAATTCATAAAAATGAGTAAGACTGCAAAAGCCACTCCTGCGATCGCTACCACCAGACGAGTGCGCTCATGCAATAGGTTCAATAACGCGAGTGGCGTACGTTTCATTCAAGACTCCACGTCAATGGCCACATCAACCTGCAAATTTGTGAGTCCAGCAATTACCTCACTCTGATCGACACGAACACGAACCTCCACCACGCGAGCGTCAGCGTTTGCAGCTGGATCATCGTCAAGCACGTCATTTTTGAAAATTTGCAAGCCGATTTGCTCCACAGTGCCCGTCAAGGTTTGGTCAAAAGCACCATTGCGACTGGTGATGGTTGCTCGCTGTCCTATCTCTACGAGCGTGACATCGGTTTCATAGACTTCGGCAACGACATACATCTGCTCAGTATTACCCAGGGCCAGAATGGGATCGCTCGTGGTCACAGCCTCACCCGGTTCGGCGTAGATCTGAAGAATCTGTCCGTCTCTAGGAGCGCGAATGATCGCTTGATCAAGTCGAGCTTCTGCTAGCGCTAAGTTCTGGGTCGCCGAATCAACAGTGACTTGAGCTTGTGCCAGCTGCAAATCAGCAACTTCGGCGTCTACCTGGGCCTCTGCATTAGCCATATTGCTGATACGAGCTGCTTCTAATTCTTGCTTGCGGGCTTGAGCACTTGAAATCTGTTCTCGCAATCGCTGTACCGTCGCTCGTTGACGGTCCACCTCTTGTAAGGCGATCGCCCCGTCGGCATAAAGCTGTTCAAACCGAGCCAAATCTGCCGCCGCAATTCTCAAATCTGCCTGCAAACTATCGATAGTATTTTGCTGAGCCTGAATGGCAGCCGTTTGAGGTTGATCCACCTGAGCTATTTTTGTCTCAGCTTCCTGAATGGAGGCCTCCCCTGCTTGAGTTTGGGCCACTAGTAAATCTTGCGCCTCTGCCAGTTGACTCGCGGCATAGTCTCGTTCTGCTTGACGAACGTCATAGATATCCAAATAAGCCAAAATCTGGTCAGCTTGAACTTGATCGCCTTCCTCGACGTCTAACTGACTCAAACGACCATTCTCAGAAGGGACAACATCGACCACACGCCCAGCAGGTTCGACCCGACCGAGTGCTGCCACCTGCACTCTCTGAGGAGGGGCTACTGGCGTTTCAGTCACGTCATTTTGTCGGGCTTGAATGAGCGATCGCACCCCCCAAAAGGTAAACCCCCCCGCTAAAACCAAACCGACAGCCAATAGCCAAAACGCTTTGTCTGATAACGAGAAACGAGGTCGTTTGATTGCCATAGGGTCTGCCTTCGAAAACGGGGTAGAGATGTTTAGCCATCTGACGATGTGTGTCAAGCAGTGCCTGGGTGTCGTAATAGCCAGATGGCTTGCCGTCCTGTTCTAGCGGAACCAGCGACGACTCTATTGATATTTTAGTCTCACATCTTATGTCAAGAAACTAAACCGTGTAGTTTTAATTTGTTGGCTGTGGACTAGATAAATGGACTAGAACGGTTGAGACTATTCGACCTTATTCTTGTCAGGAACAGGCCGCATTATTGAATCCGCTCTGGCCTTTGAAGATTTAAACAGAGGACGCCAAATTTAACGTCCTCCAAAATTAGAACATGAAGGGGCCTGCGTAAATCTCAAAGAACTCTATGGTCTTGTATCTGCGGCTGTTGGTTAATGATTCGAGAAACTCATCAGTATTTCCTCACTCTTCCAAAAAACTCATCAGTGTAACTTCCCACACCAAACGAGGTTGCACAAAGCGCCTCAAGTGTAGGCGGGCTTTTTCTAAGGCTGCAAGAATAACGGGCGATCGCTGAGTTTGCCAAGCGTGGTGCTGAAGATACTCAACCAACCAAAGTTGAGATTCAGTATCGATTTCTTTACTGATGCGACGGGCAAGGTTCAGTGCTTGGATGAGACTTGATGGAGGCGTTTTGAGTGAGGACAGTAATTCTGCTGGGAGCGTCTGAAGCTGTTCCCAAGCTGCGATCGCCTGGCCTGGACTGCCCTGAGCCATTTCCAGAACGCTCTGCTGATGCAAAATAGCTGAATGCCCTGCTTGAGTCAGAATTGTTGCCAATGTTTTAGACGGCAAACGACGAAACGGAATCGTTTGACAGCGAGACACAATGGTTGGCAACAGATTAGCGCTGTCGGTCGCCAATAAGATAAGGGTGGCCTTTCCCGGCTCCTCTAAAGTCTTTAAAAGTCCATTTGCAGGCGCTTCAGCCATCGTCTCGGCTCCCTCAACGACAACCACAGCACGGGAAGACTCCAATGTGGGTCGAGCTAGAAATCGAGTAATGTCTCGAATCTGTTCCAGTCTAATTTGCGGAGGACTGCGGCGTTTGAGGTCAAGAGTTACAGCTTCGGCTGCTGTAATGGGCTTACCTTTGTGAAGGTAGGTCGGCTCTACCCACATCAAATCTGGGTGATTCCGGTCCTGAATTCGCCGTCTTAAAACTTGGGGATCGGCATTGTGACCGTGGAGGCGTTTGCCATCAGTCTCCATCCAGCTAGGGTGCAGCAAACACTCTGCAAATCGAATAGCTGCCAAGCGTCGTCCAGTACCCGCAGGTCCAGCAAAAAGATAGGCTGGGGCAATGCGCTGCTTGGCGATCGCCTGACACAGCAAGTCAACTGCCGTTTCTTGCCCTAATAAATCTGAAAATGTTTCCCGTACCATATCTTAAGGTGCTGTTCCATGACGGTTTGGACTTGCAACGCGACACCTTCCTCGGATTGAGCTGCGTCAATCGAGATGATGCGTCCAGGATATTGTTCAGCTAGTGTTTCAAACCCCTGTTGCACCTGCCGATGAAAGTCCATGCTGGCCTGTTCCATGCGGTCAAGCTGACCCCGAGAGCGACTGCGAGCCAATCCTTGTGCTGCGTCTAGCTGTAACCAGAAGGTAAGGTTTCCTGTGATGCCCTGCGTTGCAATGTGATTGAGATTCTCGATCAGCGAAAGACTTAATCCCCGTCCAAATCCTTGATAGGCAACGGTTGAGTCAATAAAGCGATCGCATAAAACCCAGCTGCCGGCTTTCAAGGCTGGTAGGATAAGCTCCTCAATATGTTGCGATCGATCAGCGGCATACAGCATTAGCTCAGCTCGTGCCCCTAACGCTAGATTGTCTTGATGGTTTAACAGCAAATTTCTCAGGGATTTGCCTAACTCTGTGCCGCCAGGTTCTCGCGTCACAATGATTTCGGGCACTGCTCCGCAGGATTGTAACGTCTGAAAAGTTGGATGCTGAGTGAGCCAACGTTCAAGTCGCAGCAGCTGTGTGCTTTTTCCACTTCCCTCGACTCCTTCGAAAACGATTAGCTTACCCTGCATATTAGTCAATACGGCACAACATTTACCATAAGCAATCTCAAAGACGCTTAGAAATGCCCATCAGTATTGCATACAAATTTAATGATTGGAGATACATTAACCGCTAAGGGTTGGTTTATTTTGGAGAAATATCATTTTCTTTGGAAGGAGCGCGATCGCAGTTCTACAGTCCAATTTCAAACGAGTTTTCCTGAACAGAGACTTTCCCAGACGAAGTATGTATCACTCCATGGCATCCGTTTCCCTCGTTTTGATAGGATCACGTATTGATTAGTGGCCTGAGACTTTTCATGTGGAGTTGAGGGAACTTCAAATGTTTGACATAGCTCTTATACAGAAAGCTTGTCTACATTCAAATTAGGGTTAAAGTGACGCCGAATACTCAGAAGCGTAGTAAGTACTGCATCTTTTTTATCGGCATTGCTATAGATTAAATATTGCATGAAGTTTTCATCAGCGGAATTGTCAACCATTCCACGAAGATGTATGTCTCTTATCGAGGCATCGCATAGACAAAGGCTAGATTATTGAGTTGATTTTCGTTCTCCCGTTCACTGTTCTCATCCCAAAACTCTATGGCACGGTACACCACATTGTTCAAGGCAGTGAGTTCCCTGACTCATATCCGTCAGAAAATTGCTGACACATTAACGTCCTGCGATTTGAACCTCGTATACGAAAACGAGGATTACCTAGTGGCTAAAGAAAAACCGGGCGGTGTCAAACTAGCGCAGTTGGCAACTGTTGAGGTGCTTATTAACCCCCCAACAGTCTCTGATCCGTCTGTTCGTGTCGATCTCATCGTGCAGAATCAAGAACTGCCGCTCAAGAAGGATAATCACTGCTATCGACTTTTCGAAGTGGTCCACCAGGCGATGTCTAACGCTCCTTTGTAACCTCTGCAATTGTTCCAAGAAGGAAGCGGCTGCACTAAACCGAGTGCTGTAAATCGCGGTTGAAGAGCGAGATCTGCCGTTCCGTATGGGTTGGTGATGCGTGAACTCATTCTATAAGGATGCAGCAATCTATTCGTCTGATTGGTAAACCGTTTCGTTGAACTTCGGACATGTCGAGGCGTCCAAGCTCGGGTTGACTTACTATTCAGAAGCGTTATCTTCCGCTCCATCTTCCAACTCATCAACCATGTTGGGACTGATTAGAGTGATGTCAAATTCATCTGGAGGAGTCGTAGACGTTGGATCGCGCCGCAACTGGTAATAAATAGCTCTAGCTTGAGGTCCGAACACAATCTCATCTTCATTTTTGAGATCATGAGCTGGTACTTTGCGCCCGTTGATTAACATGCCGTTGGCGCTAGGCTTTCCTTTCAGATTGCCGTCAACGATTCGATAGTAGAAAGTATTGTCGTCTTTGGGTAACTGCACTAGAGTGGCATGATGCCGAGAGACAAACTGTGATGATAGGCGAATATCACATTTTGGATCGCGGCCAATCGAGTATACAGAGCCGTCTAGACTGATCTCGCGTCGCCCTTTGCTGTCTTCAACAATCAAGATGCTGCTTAGCTGAGATTCTGGAGACATGCTCGAGCCTTTTCCTATCATGTGTGACAATCGTCGGTGCAACAGATTCCTGCTGGCTTTTTAACCAGTTTTGTAACTCTACCATCACATCTGAGTATCGGCTTAGGTGCTGATACAAAATTAGGTATCCGCTTTGAAGATACCCATAAAAGCCATCAATCTCCATTGGGAAAACTCGTAAACTTTAGGGTGTTTGCCATTGCTGTCAACTGACCTGAGTATGGGTAAGCCGCGCAGCCGGTATCTCTATTCCATTAATTGGGCGGATGAGCAGAGCAACACCTGGATAGATGCAGACAGAATGGATATTCAAGAGCCTCTGAGATGTCCTGTGATCGATTGCCTGGAAGTCGATCCCGGCGAGGGCTTCCTTCTGAATCGAAGTTAGCCAAAAGTAGGTTGGTGCCTTGTCAACGAATCGGCAGAGGAGCACTCCTGTTCCAAAACGGCAAGAGTCAAGTGAAGACCGTGTCAATTTCTATATCCAACCTGTCGATGTTAAATCCGTAACATTGTTGTAAATTTGTTAGCGTTCTGCTGTTTGGGTGTCTCGAATTCAAGTTTTTCCATAGAGCTTAAAAAGGGCGATCGCTTGATTCAACTGTGTCAACTCGGATATTGCTAAATAAGCTTGCGAGTTACCCTCCATTTTTCTAATTGTCCTCTTCTTCTGACCCTCTCTACGAATGCCTGTTCTTTTTGCCGACACCGATACGGTCAATGTCCGCGCCTATTTCTTGGGTCAAAAAATAGAGCTAAGCTCTTTTGCGCAGTCCCCCCCACTTGCTGTTGAACCTCTCATCATTCAAAGAAAACAAGACAACTGTGTCGTCTTGTTTGATTACGGCGTTGCTGTGCTATTCGGCCCTTCAGCGATCGAAGAACCGTCATTTCTAAACGACATTCACGAATTTGTTGTCGAGCCTTTTTCTAAACCTGAAACAGAAGATGTCGTGCTTCAAATCGCTCCGGTAAACGAAGGCAAAGTTGAAGACGGTGTTGTTTTGCTCTCTCAATTCGATATTCCAATCTTGCAGCTTGTTGCTGATGTTCTCGCGAAAAGTGTTGTTTTAGCTAAGTATGAGGCGGAGTCAGCCCAAGTATTTGATCGGATTGAACCTTTTGCAGAAGGATTGCAACAGCCAAGATCGAACAATAAGGGGGCAGACGTACTGCTGAAGCAAATTGGTAACTCCCTGCTAATTCAGCACAAAATCGTTGGGCGTGTTGAAATTGTCGATAAACCTGAATTGTTGTGGGAGTATCCAGAACTGGGTCGCTTCTATGCTCGCATCGAAGATGAGTATGAGATCCAAGAACGTCACCTTGCTTTGGAACGCAAGTTGGAATTGGTCTCACGCACGGCACAAACTGCCCTCGACATTCAACAGCAGAAAACGGGGCTACGTCTGGAATGGTATGTCGTGATCTTAATTGTGATTGAAGTGTTCCTATCGCTATATGAATTGATAATGGTGGACAAATAATCACTGGGAGAGTGAGGAATGGGAGCAGTTGTTGAGGTGACCAGCCCAACGTTTGAAGAAGCCGTTTTGGAGCAGTCTTTTCAGAAGCCTGTTGTCATCGATTTCTTTGCCCAATGGTGTGGTCCTTGCCAGTTGTTAAAACCTTTGCTAGAAAAGCTGACCCAAGACTATGATTTCGTCTTAGCAAAGGTTGATATTGACGAAAGTCCAGAGCTTGCCCGTATTTATCAAGTTGAAGGAGTGCCTGATGTTAAGGTGGCGCTGCAGGGACAGGTGTACAACGGATTCGTCGGAATGCTCCCTGAGCCCCAGCTGCGAGAGTTTCTAGAGCAGCTGGATCTGAAGTCCACTTTTGATGAAGCTATGGAATCGCTGGCTGCTGTGAAAGCAACTGGAAATAAGCAGCAGCTGAGTGAGACCTACACAGCCTTGTTGTCGACTTATTCTGATCGACCGGAACTGGTGTTGGAAGCAGCTCAGTTTTTTCTGACTCAAGGAAACCTTTCTGAGGCAGAAACTCTACTCGATAACGTTGATCCACTACAGCGACCTTATGGAGATCAAGCTGTGGCAATGCGATCGCTCATCGAATTCCATCAAATTGCGGCTGAACTCACTCCGGCGACTGAAGCGGATCAGCTCTACTGGGCCGGGGCTAAAGCGGCTATTTCGGACGATTACGAAACGGCTATGGAACAGTTTTTGACGCTGGTTGAGCGCGATCGCAAATACCGTGAAGATGCAGGCCGAAAAGCTTTGCTGACTCTGTTTGGCGTGTTGGGAAATGACCATCCTCTAACGCAGACCTATCGAAAACGGTTGATGCAGACACTTTATTAAACAGAGTCTATGAAGCTTTATTTGGACGTTACCACTGAGGATATCAACTATTCCAAGCGGGTTGGATGCATCAAAGCTGTTGAGTTGAGGTCTAGAAACCTACTCCACGGGAGATTGCGATCGCCCTTCTAACGCCCCCGTGACCATTTAATCTGGTGCGCACTAGGTTAAATGGTCACGGGGGCGAGTTTTGCTCATATTAGCCCTATTGCCCTACCTCAAATACCTGACTGGGCAAAATGCTCGCGCAGCAGGTCATGGAAGAACCGAAACTCGCCTCCGGTTTGTCGGGTCAAGCGTAACTCAGATGTGTATTTAAGAAAGGCGGCGTAGTCCCGCGGGATCGCCCCACTGCGCCACAGTACTAACCGCAGGGCCAAATGTTGCATAAGGGCAAAACCGCCACTGTAATAAAACGGAGTGAGTAGGGTGGGCATTGCCTAGGATGTTTACTTTCGGAGGTTTAGAAGCAATTCTGTTCATGAACATCTGTGTGGTGGGCACTGCCCACCCTACGCCACCATCAACTTGTAGGGTGGGCAGTGC